>CACZXF010000040.1:28217-35992 GCA_902785105.1 uncultured Eubacteriales bacterium
TTGGCAAAGTTGGTCTGGCCAAAGGCCAGACTGCCACGGCTCAAATCGAAGATTTGAGGCGCGGCACCGAAGCGCCGGATGAGGTGGCCTACCCGCTCACCCCGCCAAATTCCAATTTATAGGGCTGGACTGAATAGTTATCATTGAAACGATTTGTATGAACCCCATCAAAGCCCATTAGCGTCCTAACATGCGCAAAAACTCCGCCTCTCCAATGACCCTTATCCCCAGCGACTGGGCCTTGGTGAGCTTGCTCCCGGCGCTCTCCCCGGCGACCACGAGGCTGGTCTTTTTGGAAACGGAGCCCGCGGCCTTGCCGCCCTGGCTTCTGATGGCCTCTTCCGCCTCGCTGCGACCCATCGAGGAAAGGGTGCCCGTGACAACCACGGTCATGCCCGCGAACGCACCGTTTGAGGTGTCCTTCTTCTCCCATTCCGGCGTGACCCCCGCAGCCAGCAGGGCGTCCACCAGCCGGGCGTTGGCGGGGTCGGCGAAGAAGGAGACGATGGAGTCCGCCACGATGTCGCCCACGTCGTCCATGGCCACCAGTTCCTCCCGCGTGGCCCGCCGCAGAGCGTCGATGGAGCCGAACCGCTCCGCCAGGTCCCGTGCGGTCTTGGTGCCAATGTTGGGAATGCCGATGGCGTGGATGAAGGCGTTCAGCTTGCAATGCTTGCTCTTCTCGATGGCGTTCACCAGATTGTCCGCCTTCTTCTCCCCGAACCTGTCCAGCCCGCAGAGCTGCTCCCGCGTCAGGCCGTAGAGCTGGTCCGCCTCCTGCAAGAGCCCCGCGTCCACAAGCTGGGCGGCGGTCTTTTCGGAGAAGGTGTCGATGTCCATAGCCTCCCGGCTGGCGAAGTGGGAAAGCCGCATGACGATCTGCCGCTTGCAGCCGTCCCGGTTGGGACAGAACAGATGGGCCCCGCGCTCCTCCAGCGCCGCGCCGCACTCGGGACAGACCTCGGGCTTCACGATGTCCCGCTCATTCTCGTCGTACTCGTCCACCCGGCCCATGATCTCCGGTATGACCTCGTTGGACCGCCTGATCCAAACCTTCGCCCCCAGCTTCACCCGCTTGCGCTGGATGTCCTGCCAGTTGTTCAGCGTGGCCTGCCGCACCGTGGCCCCGGCCAGCTCCACCGGCGACACCCGCGCCACCGGTGTCAGCTTCCCCGTCCGCCCGATCTGCCAGGTCACGTCCTCCAGTACGGTGGTCATCTCCTCCGCCTCGAACTTGTAGGCCACCGCCCAGCGGGGGAACTTGTCCGTGTAGCCCAGGGCGTTGCGCGTGGCGTAATCGTCGATCTTGATGACCGCCCCGTCGATCATGTAGTCTAAATTTGCCCGCTCCTCCTCGATCTGATGCACCGCCGCGATGGCGTCTTTGAGCGACTTCGCGTCGATCTCGCACCCCGAGACGGGGAAGCGGTTCTCCCGCAAAAAGTCCAGCATCTCGTGGTGAGTGGCGAAGCTCCGCCCCTCGATGTAGCCCACATCGTAGAAGCAGGCGTCCAGCCGACGGGAGGCCGTGACGTTGGGGTCCAGATTCCGCAGGGCCCCCGCCGCCGCGTTCCGGGGATTCTTCAGCGGCTCCTTCGCCGTCTCGTTGTACTTTTCCAGCACCGAGATGCGCATGAAGCCCTCCCCGTGGACCTCCATCCGCCCTTTGAAGGGGATCACCAGCGGTATGGTGCGGATGGTCATCACCTGCGGCAGTATCGCCTCGCCCACGATGCCGTTGCCCCGCGTCGCCGCGCCGACCAGATGCCCGCCCTCATAGGTCAGGTTCACCGTCAGCCCGTCAAACTTGTGCTCCACCACATAGGTGATGCCCGGCAGCGCCGCGCCCGCGGCGTTGGCGTCCTCTCTCAATTTCTCCGCCCGCTTCGCCCAGTCCTCCAGTTCCCCGATGGACTGCGCCTTCCCCATCGACCAAAGCCGCGCAATATGCGTGTGCGGCTCAAACCCCGGCAGCACCTCGCCGCCCACCCGCCGCGTCGGCGAGTCCGGCAGCCGCTCCCCGGTCTCCGCCTCCAACTTCACCAGCTCGTCATAAAGCGCGTCCCACTCCTTGTCCGAAATCGTGGGATTGTCCAAAGTATAATATTGATAGGCCGTCTCATTCAACCGGTCCACCAGTTCACGCATACGGTTCATTCAATGCCTCCGGGATGGATGTTTGGATATATTATTGCAAAGAAGATTAATGACCATACTGAACAGTCATCTATATTACAGAATTGCCGTTGACCAAATCAAGTCTGATTTCGATAGTGGGCATTTATCAGGTCTTTTATGTAGCCCATATGAATATTGTTGACTATTTTGATTTGGCAATCACCATTTCCATGATGACCAATATGGGTGACATCCTTAATCAAGCCGTGTGGATCATCCAAAACTCCATACTGGGTATTCAACCAAAGAATGATAGAATTCTTTTGTATTTTCATATCAACTAAATTATGGTTATTCAGTTGAAAGCCGACATACAGCTTCGTTGGTTTCAAACTAATCGCATCATCAAGGGACAGAACATAATCTCTTAGCTCTATATAAAGTTCACGAATAGAATCATTGCCGGCCTTCAAACAATCATCTTCTGTATAGACGATGACTTCATCAGAGGGATTACCTGTATTTCCATTGCCGTTGTTTTCACCTACTGCTTGGGTAGTAGCCACATAACCGGAGATGCTGGCACCGGTACTTGTAGGCTTAATGGGTTCAAATTGTATAATGTCCTGTTCATAGCGTTTAATTTTCCATAGCTCCATGGGAAGGTTACTGAAATTAATGGAATTTAGTTGATACTTGGTATACTGCGGAGCTACAAAAAAGACCCGAACTTGTGTCCAATCGAAGTCCCCTAAACCTTTGCTCACATTGAAAACCTGATTATATTTCAGAACAAAATCTGCCTTGTGATTGAGCAATGTCGCAATGTAACTATACCCCTGATCGACGACAGAAAAGTTGCGATCATTTTTATATTCAATGATTACAAACGCTTTTAAACTGGAATTGTAGGCAATGCTGTCAAACCGGAATTGCGCTACACTAAATTCAGATGTAACAAAGCGAAGCCCTAATAAGGCTTCCATGTTTTGTTCACAAAACAATTGCATTGCCTTTTCGGTAGGGAACCCAATTTCACGAAGCTCTGTGAATTGACCATTTGTACGATATAGCATACTGTCAGCCTCCCATGAACCATTGTTATGTTTAAGAATACCATAAAACAGAGTGTAAGGCAAGCAAAATGGGATTGTATAATTGCGTATAACATTGTAGGGGCGGCGTTGCGCCGCCCGCCGGGTAGTGCGTATCGCTTCGTACTCGGGCGGGCGGCGCAACGCCGCCCCTACACAGGTTTTCACGTTTCGAATTGTTTGGCTTCTCTTGGAGGGTTGACGTGCTGGAAGCGGACGGCCCTCTCCGGGGTCGTTTCCGGGCAATCCTCGTCGAAGGTGACGGGCAGATTGCGGGCGGTTTCCAGTTCCTTCAGCTCGGCTTCCGAAAAGGCCAGGTCTTTCAGTTGCTGGCGGGTCAGGTTTTGGTTGTTTATGAACATAGTTTACTATCTCTCCACCTTCATGAGCGGGGCGGAGGTGACGTAGAAGGTGCGGGTGTTGCCGTCGTCGAAGAGGATTTTGACCTTTTGCTGGCCGCCGGCGCCGGTGACCTCCTGGACGGTGCCGAGGCCGAAGGTGCGGTGGCGGACGGAATCGCCCTCGTGGAAGACGCTGAGGCCGCGGTCGGGGGCGCTGAAGCCCCTGGTGACGCCGGGGATGTTCAGGCGGACGCCATTGGGGTTCGTGGTCGGGGGCTTGGGCGCGGGGGTGCGGGTTTGGATGTCGCCGGCGCCTCTGATGCCGCCCTGGCCGGGGGTGTGCTTATACTGGGGGTTATAGGGGGAGCGGGTGGGCTGCTGCCAGCGGGCGGCGGTGGGCGGCGGGACGCGGCGGGTGTCCACGCGGGCCGCGCCCTCGATGATGAGCCGCCGGGGGATCTCGTCCACGAAGCGGGAGAGGGGGTTGGCGTTGCGGGTGTTGTAGAGGGCGCGGGTGTTGGCGTGGCACAGGAAAAGGCGCTTTTTGGCGCGGGTGATGCCCACGTAGCACAGGCGGCGCTCCTCCTCCATCTGCTTGTCGTCGAACAGCGCGCGGGTGGTGGGGAAGATGCCCTCCTCCATGCCGGCGATGAACACGTTGTCAAATTCCAGGCCCTTGGCGGAGTGGAGGGTCATCAGCGTCACCGCGCCGCCGTTTTCGTTCATGGCGTCCAGGTCGGAGACCAGCGCCACGTTTTCCAGGAACTCCGGCAGTCCGGCCTCGGGGTTGTGGCTCTGGAACTCGCTGACCGCGCCCTGGAACTCCTTGATATTTTCGATGCGGGTCTCGGTAGTGTCGTCCTTGCTCTCTTCGAGGGCTTTCACGTAACCCGTTTTGTCGATCATCAGCTGCACAAATTCCGTGGGGCGCAGCTCGTACATTTTTTCGGTGAGGTCGATCATCAGCTCGGCGAACTCGCCCAGCAGCTTCTTCGGGCGGGAGGAGACGGTGAGGTTTTCCCAGTCCAGCACCGCGGAGAGCAGGGGCATTTCGTTTTCTTGAGCGTACTGGGCCACCTTCTCCACGGTGGTATCGCCGATGCCGCGCTTGGGTGCGTTGATGATGCGGCGGACGGACACGTCGTCGTCGGGGTTGACCAGCGCCCGCAGGTAGGCGATCAGGTCCTTGACCTCCTTCCGCTCGTAGAACCGCAGGCCGCCGTAGACCCGGTAGGGCGTGCCGGAGCGCACGAAGGCTTCTTCAAGCACGCGGGACTGGGCGTTGGTGCGGTAGAGCACGGCGATGCTCCCGGCCTCGCTGCCCTGCCGCATCAGCTTCTTGGACATCTGGCAGATGAAGGTAGCCTCGTCCCGCTCGTCCATGCCGCGGTAGAGGGCGATGCGGTCGCCGTCGCCGGCCTCGGTCCACAGGGCCTTCTCCTTGCGGCCCGCGTTGTGGGCGATGACCTGGTTGGCGGCGTCCAGTATGTTGCCGGTGGAGCGGTAGTTCTGCTCCAGCTTGATGGTGACACACTCCGGGAAGTCCTTCTCGAAGTCCAGTATGTTGTTGGGGTTCGCGCCGCGCCAGCCGTAGATGGACTGGTCGTCGTCGCCGACCACGCAGAGGTTGTGACGGCTCCCGGCCAGCAGGCGCACCAGCTCGTATTGGGCGGCGTTGGTGTCCTGGTATTCATCCACCAGTATATACTGGAAGCGATTCTGATAGTATTCCAGCACCGGAGGCTGTTCGGCCAGCAGTTCCAGGGTCTTGATGAGCAGGTCGTCGAAATCCAGAGCGTTGTTGCCCTTCAGCGTGCGCTCGTAGTCCCGGTAGGCCTCGTAGAGCTTCTGGGAGCGGGCGTCGCCGCCGGATTCCTTCAGCCACTCGATGGGCGTCAGCATACGGTTCTTCGCGTCCGAAATCACGGACTTGATGACCTTCGGGGGATACTCCTTGTCCGACAGGTTCAGCGCCTTGGAGACGGCCTTGATGACCGTGGCGCAGTCGTCCTCGTCATAGATGGCGAACTGGCGCTTGTAGCCCAGCTTCTCGATGTCACGGCGCAGTATGCGGGCGCAGCAGGAATGGAAGGTGGAGATCCAGGCGTCCTCGCTGGCCTCCCCGGCCAGGGCGTGAACGCGGTCCGCCATCTCCCGGGCGGCCTTGTTGGTGAACGTGATGGCCAATATGTGCCAGGGGGCCACGCCCTTCTCCATCAGGTGGGCCACGCGATAGGTCAGCACGCGGGTCTTGCCGCTGCCCGCGCCGGCCAAAACAAGCAGCGGCCCTTCCGTCTGTTCCACGGCGGCGCGCTGCTCGGAATTCAATACGCTGAGATCGATCATAAATAATTTCCCTTTTGTTTCAGAAGGCCGGGATGGTGGTCCCGGCCTTTGAACCTGTTTGATTATGCCTTGTCGTCTTCCTGTTTTTCGGCGATGCGTTCCAGCACAAGCTGGTAGCCGCCCGCGCCGTAGTTGAGGGCGCGGTTGACCCGGCCGATGGTGGCGGTGGATACGCCGGTCTTTTCCACGATTTCCGTATAGGTGGAATTGGCCTGCAACAGCCGGGCCACCTCCAGCCGCTGGCTCAGGTCCTGAATTTCACGAATGGTAAATAGGTCCTCAAATAATTTGTAGCAGTCCTCCTCCGATTGGAGCGCGAGGATAGCCTGAGCGAGATTATCCGCCTGCTTGCTTTTCAGTCGCGATGTAAACATAGCAATACCCTCCACTTTCCCATAGCATCATATGAATATTATACCTTAAATAAACGGAAACGTCAACTGTTATTGATTCAAGCTATATAAATAATATTGTGATAGGATTTGATTGGTTGTTAAGGTTGTTCGATAAATTGGAATTTGTCGGGGAGACGAACCAAACTTGTAGGGGCGCCGTTTCGGCGCCCGCCTTGTACGAAGCGCATCGGCTTGCCCGGCGGGCGGCGCAACGCCGCCCCTACAGGGTATCCCGTTTGTCCTCGCCTTCATAGTATGCCAGGGAGGGATGTGCATGGCGAACAAAAAGATGCCCATCGGGTTGTTTGTTGAGGGAATCGGGGAAGCTTATGAGCGGGGCGACGGCTACATCATGGGCGCGACGGGGCAGAACCCACGAAAATGGAAGGTGGACAGTTGGTGGTTTGAGCAGTACGAGGACAGCAGGAAGCAATATGAAAAGGCACTCTACTGGCGTGCGCACGCTCAGCGGGTGTGGGACTGCAACGGGCTGGCGGAGGGCTTGTACAAGGATTATGCCGGGGTCAGCATTGACACGCAGGCGCGGTATAATTACAAGCAGTGGTGCTCGCCCAAGGGCAGCGGGGTCATACCAGGGCGGTATCGCGTGGCGGGAGCGGCGGTGTTCTGGGGCGATTCGGCTTCGGACATTCACCATGTCGCCTATCTGTATAAGCCTGTCAAAGAGGATGAGCCCGAGGGGGACTGGTACATCATCGAGGCCCGTGGTGTGATGTACGGCGTGGTGCGGAGCAAGCTGCTCAGCCGAAAGCCGGATTACTGGGGCTGGATGACCAAATACTTCGACTACGCCGAGGCCGGCGACGTTACCCCGCCCAGGGGTGAGCTGGGGGACCGGACCCTTGAAAACGGCATGAGCGGCGAGGACGTGCGGGAGCTGCAAACGGACCTGATCCGCCTGGGCTACGACCTGGGCCGCTGGGGCGCGGACGGCGACTTCGGCGACGCCACAGAAGAGGCCCTGCGGAAATTCCAGCGGGACAAGCGCCTGCCCGTCAACGGCATACTGGACGCCGTCACACTGGAGGCGCTGCAAAAGGCCCTGACCAAACTGGAAAAGCCCGTGGCCCGTCCCGAACGGGTGCGCATACAGGGTGGCAAGTGCTACGTCCGTGACGCGCCGAACAGGGACGGCAAAAAGCTGGGCGTCGCCCACGACGGCGACCTCTACCCATATACTGGCCAGACCAGCGAAAACGGATGGAATCAGATAGAGTATAAGGGGAAAACCGGCTGGGTCTCAGGAAAATACAGCGCGCTAACTAAATGATTTTACAAAATGAAGTTTATCGTGGAATCAAACTATCCCTGTAGGGGCGCCGTTTCGGCGCCCGCCCTCCTGTAAGACGTTGTGTTCTATTGGGCGGGCGGCGCAACTGTATAGAGTAATAACATAGTATACAAATTGTGCAAGCACATGGTATACAGTCAAGGAGTATAATCAAGGCAAAAAGCGAAGG
>CACZXF010000041.1 GCA_902785105.1 uncultured Eubacteriales bacterium
AAAGGCCAGACTGCCACGGCTCAAATCGAAGATTTGAGGCGCGGCACCGAAGGGGCGGATGAGGTGAACTCCCGTCAGCCCAACAAATTCCAATTTATCGAACCATATCCCCTCACTCCCTCTCCCACAGCGTCCGCCGCCTGGGGGCCTTTTGCTCGGCCTGGCGGGCCTGGCGGATGATATCGGGGATGGCTGCGACGTTTTCGCGGTCCATGGCCTTGTAGTCGATGTTCTTGCCGGTGGCGGCGTTTTCCCAGGCGGAGATCTGGTCCAGCTCATCCCAGGGGACGAGGCAGGCGTGGGTCATGGCCTCGCTGTTGCGGGAGACGCGGAGCTTTTCGCCTGCGCGGTAGCGGGCGGCGCGGTCCTCGTATTCCTCCCGGCTCATGGGGCGATAGCCCATCACCAGGTGGAAGGCGCACCAGCGCAGGTGCTCGGTCCTGGCCAGGTTTTCGAGGATCTCCGGGGCCGGGGGCCAATGGCCGGACAGGGCCTCCTGCTCCGTGATGTTCGCGGCGCGGAGGAAGGCGGGATAGAAGTCCGCCGAGGCGCGGCTGCTGGCGCGGCTGAAGGGGTCGCATTCCCGCCAGTCCGTCTCCGGGGAGGGGCCCTTGCAGTATACGTGATTCAGTATCATGGCCATGCTGTCCATGCGACGCACGTCCACGTCCTCCACCCGGCGAAGCTCGCCGTCCACAATCACCCCCGCGCGGGTGCACTGGAGGAGCGCCGGTCTGGAGGAGCGGGAAGCATAATACCGCTCCAGTTCCATGGCGTATTCCCCGTTTTTCTCCTCGCTACCGGTACAGAGCACGATCATGTCCGGGGTGTGATCCGCCAGCGCCTCATAGAATGCCAGGCTCTGGACGCCGTTGGCACGGAGGGTGATGTCGTAGGCTTTGAGCAGCTCGGGATTGCAGGCTTGCAGGGGACCGGAAAGCTGCTCGATATTGGGATCGAATACCTCCGCGTGGAAGGCGCTGCCCTCCATCTGGCCGTTCTTCAACAGCTCGTTCAGCACGCAGCGGCCTGTCCTGCCGAAGCCGACGATGGTCGTGCGGAAGTCCTTCGTCGCCCGGCCCGTGTCGTCGTAGGTCAGCTGGGTCCAGGGCGGGCAGCTCTGGACGGCCAGCCTCGCGATTAATTCATGCCACTCACAGGCGAACAGGGAGCCGTAGCCGAAGTTCCCCTCATGAGCCTCCAGGTACATCGCACGGGTTTCGCGCACGCCCAACAGAAACAGGCTGGTCCTGTCGGGATCTGCCCCGACGGCCTCCAGCGCGTTCCGGAGCGTTTTGGCATAGCGCAGGTTCAGCCCCGGGTCCTCGCTGAGGCAGTAGACGTCCAGCGTCCGATCGCCCTTATAGCCGAGACTTTTGAGAAACGCCTGGGACGCGCAGCGCCCCGCGCCGCCGGCATAGGCGACGCCGCCCATGTTGTCGGTCAGCGCCTGCATATCCGTCCCCTGTTCGGAGATGAACACCAGCCCCTGTTTTTTCCGGTTGGAGCGCACCAGGCCCACCGTCTCAGTCGTTGCCCCATAGATCAGTATGAGGCCCTGCCGCCTGAGCAGACGCTCACGGACGTGCGTCAGCAGCTTTCCGCCCAGCACGTTAAGCATCGTGCTGGCAGAAGCATAGACGCAGAAAAAGTAGGCGATCCAGAATATGGATTTCAGGATGATGTTGTTGAACAGAGGGACCTTGGAGACGGTGTCAAAATCATGGATGCCGATGAACGAACGAAAGGCGGTCGCCACAGACCGAACGATCGATTCGATCGAAAACCCTCTGTCCCAGGTATAGGAATAGCCATAAAACAACGTGGAGATCACGCCGGAAACCGCGGCGCAGGCGAATATTATCCTTTCGCTGTGCTTTGTATCCACGGCGCGATAGAGTATGCAGGCCAGAAAAATGGCCAGCGTCAACAGAGTGGCGGCAATAGCGGTCATATGATCCCTCTTTCAGCGAGCACGCGAAGCTGGAGCCAGGCGTTGTCGTCCTTTTCGCGCTCCGCCTGACTCAATTGGTCATAGGGCAGCAGCATCGGATGGCGGCGCTCGACGTTGTCCCGGACGGGCGAATAGCGCCAGTTATAGAGCGCGTGGAACAGCGACCAGCGGGAATGCTCGATGCGGCGGCAGCGCTCGACGCCCGCCGGGTCCAGTGCTTCGTAGGCGTTGGCGGCACGGGCGCAGATTTCCGGGGTCAGCGCCCGGATGTCCTCCTCCGGCAGCAGCAACCGGACCTTGGTCAGCAGATGGTCCGCCGCCGCCAGGTTGGAGTGCTTCAGGAAGTCTGAGAGTTCCTCCCAGGCCGGGACGGGATAGTCCACGCTGCTCCGGTAGAGCTCATGGAGCTGCTTCGCCCGCTGGCTCAGCGACTGCCGCATCACCAGCTCCGGGGTGAAGACCTGCTCATCGTCACCGAAATAGAAGGCGGATCGCAGACCCCCGGGACAGCGGACGTCCACCTGCCCATGCAGCACATAGTATTGTCTCAGGATGCAGAGCGTCTCCCGGTTCTCCGCCAGGTCGTCCCCGCAGAGCACCACGCGGTCCGCGGTCCGCAGAAGCTCGGGCTGGTCGGTCCAGGGTTCATCGTGAAAGCGAAGGGTTATGTTCAGATCCGGCGCGTCGTCCAGCGCGCTGTGGATGCCGCGCCAGAGGGTCCAGTCCCCAAAGACGTCCAGCGCACAGCCCGGCGTCGCGGTCAGCAACCCCTGGAGCAGCAGCGCCCGGGCATAGCGGCCGTCCCCTATCAATACGGCCCTCTCCCCCGCAGGCGACCATGGCCGGGCCTGCCAGTAGAGGCGGGCGGTGCATTCATCGTCGCTGAAGGGGATGATATTGTCGGGCAGACCCTCGTTCAGGCCGTCCTCCCGGCAATACACCATTACGGGCCTGTCCTTCAGCGCCACAGCGAGGCGCTCGTTGGACATGACGTCCTCATCCATGGCGAAGACCACCCGCTCGCCCTTTTGCGCCACGGGCAGATCGAGCAGTGCCTCCGGGGTCAGCTTGAGCGTAGAGCCGCAGAATACCGGGAGGCCGTCCGTCAGTTTGGACGCCAGCGCCCGGGAGGCCGGGTTGTCCGAGGAAAACACATACCACTTCTCCCGCCTGTGCCGCCACAGTCTGAACCGGGGGTAGAGGCTGCCGGTGACCATCGACATGACGATGCCGATGAACAACGCCAGCAAGCCGGTGCTGATCAGCAGAAACACGGTGCCGATCAGCCGCCCGCCGATGGTGACGGGATAGCGGTCGCCGTAGCCCACAGTTGTCATCGTCACCAGCGAATACCACAGGGCGTCGGAAAGATTCTCAATGCCTCCGCCCCGCCCCCGCTCCAGCGCCAGCAGCAGCGCCAGCAGAGCGATGTACACACACAGCCCCAGCGCAGCCCAGCGCAGAATCTTCTTGCCGCTTTTAATGGTCATCAGCGCCTTTCAGGATTATTGGAGAAATTGGAATTTAGCGCGCAGTGCGCGCGGCCAATAGCTGCCGCGGAGAGGCACCGGTTCTGGGGGGCCATAGGTCCGAGCCCCCCAGAACCTTCGGTACATTTCTAATATTATGTTAGCGGCAGGCGACGTTTTTGAGGTCAAAAAGCACGACCTCAAAAACTGCGTAGAAGGCTCAAAACGCAGACTTTTTGCGCTTTAATCAGTGGCGCAAAAAGTCGTAGCTTCGAACAGGGAAATAACAGAAACGTACCGAAGGTCTTTGGGGGCTCGGACCTATGGCCCCCAAAGACCGGTGCCTATGCGCGGCAGCAATTGCCCGTGGGGGCTCCCCCACAAATTCCTGTTTATCAACACCCCTCACTCCCACCTCGGCACCTCCAAGGCGAAGTAATAGCTTCGGCCCAGCAGGTCGGCGACGCAGAGGGCGAGCTGGCCGGAGAAAACCGGAGCCTTGAGTTCGAGGGGCAGGGCGGGCTTGCGGCGGGTGCGGACGCAGTCCTCCATCACGTGATAGTCGCCGTCGCGGACGTAGCCCACGGACCAGTTGTCCACGCAGTCCAGCGGCGCGGCGTCGGCGGGCAGGCCGGGGAGGTTCACCTCGAATTTATGGAGGGTGACATGGTAGAACCCCGCGCCGGCCATGACCTCGGCCTCGCAGGCGGCTTCCACATCAGCGGCGTTGTCCGCGCCGGTGAGCCGCCAGGTCGCGCCGTTCAGGCGGCGGCGGGCGATGTTGGCGGTCATGGGCTGGCTGTCGATGCCGATGAAGTTGCGGCCCGTGCGCCAGGCGGCCTCCAGTGTGGTGCCGCTGCCCGCGAAGGGGTCCAGCACCCATTCGCCGGGACGGGAGGCGCAACGGACCACGCGGTCCAGCAGCCGCAGGGGCTTCTGGGTGTCGTAGCCGGTGCGCTCGGGGTCCTTCTGCTGAAGGTGGCTCAGGTCGTCCCACACGTCCGAGGGGGCCACGGGTTCGTCGTCATAATAGGTATAGACCTTGCCGCCCACCTTGATGGAACGGTAGGTGCGCCCGTCCGGATCCACATGGCGCTTCAAGTGGTTGTCCCGCGGGACCTTCGGCACGGCCTTCACGGCGTCGATGTCGAAATCATACTGCCCGGATTTGGCGTAGAAGAGTATCACGTCGTGCTTGCGGCTGAAATGCCGGGTGCTGCGCCCGCCGGTCTGATAGACCCATATGATCTCGTTGAGGAAGTTTTCCTCGCCGAAGATCTCGTCCATCAGCAGGCGGAGGTGGGGCTGGAGGCGGTAGTCCACATGGACGAATATCATGCCGTCCTCCCGAAGCAGCTCCCTGCACAGCCCGAGCACGACCTTCATCTTATCAAGGTAGGCCGCCCGGTCCTTCGTGTCCGCGAAGCTCTCCACCACCATGCCCGCGCGGCTCTTCTTCCAGCCTTCCTCCCCCACCCGCAGGCGCATGTAGAATTTGTCGCCGGTCAGATAGGGCGGGTCCATGTAGATCAGCTTCACGCTCCCCCGCCGTTCCTCCAGGAGCGCCCGAAGCGTTTCGGCGCAGTCGGCCACATGAAAAAGGCCCTGCGCCGCCTTCCCCGTGCGCAGCTCGTCGCGGATGTGGATTCTCTCGGGGCGCATGGCGGAACCTCCTTTGGGTTGATTGATTTTTTAGTAAATTGGAATTGGGGATACGAAACAACCTTGTAGGGGCGCCGTTTCGGCGCCCGCCCTCTGCGAGACGGTACGTTCTATCGGGCGGGCGGCGAAACGCCGCCCCTACAGGAGAGCGGGTAACTCCAAACAAATTCCCGTCTATCTATAAAATATCAGCGAGAACCACGTCACCAGATTGCTCCCCGCCAGGAAGTCGATGCCGTGGCGTTCGGCAAGGTCGGTGACCAGTATGCCGTGGCTCTCCACGCAGGGGAACATCTTATCGGGGTGGCGGCAGGGGGCGTCGGGCCAGGCACACTTCTTGCAGAGGGCGCAGGCCTCGGTGGAGAGTGTCAGGGTCTCCGACGACTGCTCCGCGATGAGGCGGCTGATGGCGTGGGTGACGGCCTCGTGGTCGGCGCGGGTGTCGAGGGTTTCCTTTATATTGGCGATGTCGGACACCTCGGTGATGGTGGCGATCATCAGGCCCTCCTTGAAGGCCATCACCCTCGCCTTACATTCCTCCACGGTGCCCACCGCCGGGGGACAGGCCCAGGTGGTGTTGTACATGGGACACTCGTGCTCGCAGATATAGCGCACGCGATCGGCAAAGACCAGCTCGTCGGTGGTGATGAATTCATAGGCGTAGAGCGGATAGTCCGCGAGACGCGCCTCCAGCCATTGTCGGTCCACTTCTGATCCCTCACCCTTCGGTTTCGTTCCTATCATTATAGCACACATTCGCCATCCCCGCAAATTTTTCGTTATGACTTTACACACACTTTATTTTATGCTATAATGCAGGTTGACAAACCCATTCATATATAAATACGTGCGAAAGGAAACACCACTGATGAAGAAGATCATTGCCCTTTTGATGGCCCTTGCCCTGCTGTTGAGCGCCTTCGCCCTGGCGGAGACGGAGCTGGCGGAGGACTGGAACTTCCCGGACGGCTCCGAGGACGAGCTGCTGGACGATGACGACGGCGTCACCGGCCAGTGGGAGCTGACGGACATGGACACCTGCAAGGGCGGCGAGGCCCTGCGGGAGCTGTTCGCCAAGGCCACCGCGGACCTCACCGGCGTGCTCTACACCCCCGCCGCGCTGCTGGCCACCCAGACGGCCACCGGCAACAACTACTGCATCCTCTGCTATTGCAGCTACACCGATTCCGACACCGCCGATTCCGGCTGGGCTTTGGTCTACGTCAACGAGGCCTTCGGCGGCGAGGTCAAGGTGACCAACGTCGTCAACATCGATTTCGCCGCGCTGGCGGACTACGGGATCTTCCATTGATTTAAGGCAGACAGGAACGGGCGGGCTCTTGCGAGCCCGCCCGTTGTGGTTTCATTTATAGACTGGGATTTGTAAGGGTGTCGTTCGAAACCCACCTCATCCGGCGCTTCGCGCCACCTTCCCCTCAAGGGGAAGGCTTTTGGGGCACCGGTTAGCCCAACCCCTGCCTTCCCCTTGAGGGAAAGGTGCCCGTGAGGGCGGATGAGGTGGACTTCCGCTCACCCCGACAAATTCCAATTTGTATTGCTAACTTATCAAAGCTTGGAATACCCGAAGCTGTTCACGAGGGCGTCGAGGCGCTTGCCGGCGCGGCACCAGGGGCAGCTTTGGGCGTCGTGGGAGGCGTAGCCGGGGAGGTCCTTGGGGTTGAATAGGGCGGTGACGGGGAGGTCGCCCAGCTTGTCGATGGTGGCGAATATGGCGGCGATGCCGACGGTCTTGCCGCCGTAATAGGCGATGGCCTCGGTGGCGGACTTGGCGGTATAGCCGGTGGTGACGGAGGCCATGAGGATCAGCACGTTCTGGCCGGTGATCAGCGGGGCGGAGTTTTCGCGGAAGATGAGCTGGCTGCCCACCGTGCGCTCCGGGGTGACCACGTTCATGTCCCCGTGGGAGTTGATGTTCATATAGCCCGCCTTGGTCATCTCGCTGGCCATGCAGGCGGCGATGACCTCGGTGCCGTCCAGGCAGAGTATGGTGTCGATCAGGGTATCCATCTTGTAGACGCGGGCCAGCTCCTGGGCCACCTTCCGCGCCTCACTCAGGCGGAATTTCTGGTCGGTCACGTCAATGTAATAGTTGATGTGGCTGTGGCCCGTGGCGAAATGGCCTCTGCTGACCTTCAGCAGGATGTCCTCCTTGGAAGTCGGATGATGGATGGGTTCCATGGACACAATCCCCCTTTCGGTTGGTAACAACTTATTGTTATGGAAGTATTATAAACGATTGTTAAGGGTTTGTCAACGGGGATTGAAAAATCATATTGGAGAGTGAACGGACTCCCTCCGACCCGCTTCGCGGGCCACCTCCCTCTGGGAGGGAGGCTTTTGGGGAACGCCGCCGTTCCAAAAGGCTCCCTCCCAGAGGGAGCTGTCACCGAAGGTGACTGAGGGAGTCGTCGCCCCGCGCATCACCAGCAGCAAAACACTCCCGTCAAAACCGCCAGTGATACCCCCATCAGGAAAAATCATGTTGACAAATCTTCATGTTGATTCTATAATATTTATGTCCTTTGTGTAAGGCTTTTAACGTGATTACTGACGGGCATTTTGCCCGTTGGAAATAAAAAGGAGGAACAACCCATGAAGAAAGTTCTCGTACTCGTGCTGGCTCTGGCCATGGTGCTGAGCTGCACCGCGGCTATGGCTGAGAAGATCGGCTATACCTGCATGGACGGCACCAACCCCTTCTTCGTCGCCCTGGAGGGCGCCATCAAGGAAGTCGTCGAAGCCAACGGCGACGAGCTGATTTCCCTGGACCCCCAGAACAGCAATGAGAAGCAGATCGCTCAGATCGAGGACATGATCTCCCAGGGCGTCGTCGCCATGTTCGTCAACCCCGTTGACCGCGACGGCATCATCCCCGGCCTGGACAAGCTGAAGGAAGCCGGCATCCCCATGTTCGGCTTTGACACCGAGGTCGCTGACATGAGCTACCTGGTGACCTACGCGGGTTCCGATAACTACAACGCCGGCAAGGTCTGCGGCGAGGACCTGGTCGCGAAGTGCCCCGACGGCGGCCCCATCATCGTGCTGGATTCCCCCACGATGCAGTCCGTCGTTGACCGCACCAATGGCTTCCTGGACGCCATCGAAGGCCACGGCTTCGAGGTCGTCTCTCAGATCGACTGCATGGGCAACCAGGAGCAGGGCAACCTGAACGGCACCGACGCTCTGACCGCTCATCCCGACGCCGTCGCCATCTTCGGCGGCAACGATCCCACCGCTCTGGGCGCGGCCGCGGCTGCTGACGCTGCTCAGTCCAAGGCTCTGATCTACGGCGTTGACGGCTCCCCCGACATCAAGGCCATGATCGCTGAGGGCAAGGTCACCGGCACCGGCGCTCAGTCCCCCATCTCCATCGGCAAGACCATCGCTGAGCTCTACTATCAGTGGAAGGCTGGCGAGAAGGTCGAAGAGCGCTATCCCATCGAGACCTTCATGATCAACTCCGACAACATCGCCGAGTACAACAACGGCGGCTGGCAGTAATTTGATGACAATGGGGAATGGGAAATGGGGAATGGGGAATGAATAGCTTGATGTTTCCATTTCCTTCCTTGTTGACCTATTCCACGTTGTAAGCCAATAATGGGGAATGGGGGATGAATAGCTGGACTTCAATATGAAGATTCCCTTTGCTATTTCATTCTCCATTCTCCATTTTCAATTTTCCATCCGAACGCAATGGGAATAGTTGCAGCCCTGTAGGGGCGGCGTTTCGCCGCCCGCCGGGTACAGCACGGCACATCGTTCAGAGCGGGCGGCGAAACGCCGCCCCTACGGCGGATGTGCGTCGGAATTTTCCATTCAATACAACCCCGCATCAATGGGGAATTTGGAATGGGGAAAGCTATGAGGCCGCGGGCCTTCATTCCCCATTCCCCATTCCCAATTCCCCATTATCCTAAAATGGTGGTGATTCTGTGTGAGCGAATACCTGCTCGAAATGAAGAACATCTGCAAATCCTTCCCCGGCGTCAAGGCGCTGCAGAACGTGAACTTCCAGCTCAAGGCCGGTGAGATCCACGCGCTGCTGGGCGAGAACGGCGCGGGCAAGTCCACGCTGATCAAGGTGCTGGGCGGCATCTACATCCCCGAGGAAGGCGAAATCTATATAGGCGGCGAGAAGAAGAACATCGACGGCGTCAACGCGGCCCGCGACAACGGCATCTCCATCATCCACCAGGAGCTGGTGCTGGTGCCCCACATGACCGTGGCCGAGAACATCTTCCTGGGCCGCGAGCCCATGGGCTCCTTCGGCGTGGACACCCGGAAGATGGCCGCCGAGGCCCAGAAGATGCTGGACCGGTTCGACCTGGGCATCAAGTCCACCTCCGAGATCTACGACCTGTCCATCGCCCAGCAGCAGATGGTGGAGATCGTCAAGGCCATCTCTTTCAACTGCAAGATACTGGTCATGGACGAGCCCACCTCCTCCATCTCCGACCGCGAGGTGGAGCAGCTCTTTGAGATCATGCGCAACCTGGCGAAGCAGGGCGTCGGCATCATCTACATCAGCCACAAGATGAGCGAGCTGAACGAGGTCTGCGATCGTGTCACCGTGCTGCGCGACGGCACCTATGTCGGCACCCGCGTGGTGGCGGAGACCCCCCGCGACGAGCTGATCGCCATGATGGTCGGCCGCGAGCTCTCCAACTACTACACCCGCGACCACGTCAAGAACACCCCGGTGTTCTTCAAGTGTGAGCACATCGACGACGGCAAGAAGCACCACAAGCGCGTCAACGACGTGTCCTTCGAGGTGCGCAAGGGCGAGATCGTAGGCTTCGCCGGTCTGGTCGGCGCGGGCCGCAGCGAGACAATGCATTGCATCTTCGGCCTCACCCGGGGCAGCAAGGGCACCGTCACGCTGGACGGCCAGCAGCTCAACATCCACTCCCCCGTGGACGCCATGAACGCGGGCATTTCCCTGGTGCCCGAGAACCGCAAGGTGGAGGGCCTGTACCACATCCAGTCCGTGGCCTTCAACTCCACCATCGAGGTGCTGCACGAGTTTATCAACAACCTGATGGTCAACTCGAAGCGCGAGACGGAGATCACCCAGGAGTACATCGACAAGATGCACACCAAGACGCCCTCCCACGAGCAGTCGGTGACCAACCTGTCCGGCGGCAACCAGCAGAAGGTCATGATCGGGCGCTGGCTCGCGACCCACCCCAAGCTGCTGATACTGGACGAGCCCACCCGCGGCGTGGACGTCGGCGCGAAGGCCGAGATCTACGAAATCATGAACGAGCTGACCAAGCAGGGCGTGTCCATCATCATGATCTCCTCGGAGCTGCCGGAGATCATCAACATGGCGGACCGCGTGTATGTGATGTACGACGGCCGTATCACCGGCTGCATTGATTATGAAGACGTCAGCCAGGAAGCGATCATGAAGCTCGCCACCCTGGAGACGGCAGGAGGGAAAAACGCATGACGAGTGTAAAGCGGTATTTCAAGGACAACCTGGGCATCATCGCCGCGCTGGCGATCATGATCGTATTCCTGTATGTGTTCCCCAGGACCCATAACACGTTTCTGACCACCAACAACATCTTCAACGTGCTGCGTCAGTCGTCCACCAACCTGATGCTGGCCTGCGGCATGACCATGGTCATCATCCTCGGCGGCATCGACCTGTCCGTGGGCTCCATCATCGCCATGTCCGGCGTGCTAGGCGCGGCGGCAGTGGTGTGGCACGGCATGCCTGAGATCGTGGGCATCCTCATCGCCATCCTCTCCGGCGTGGTGTTCGGCCTGCTGAACGGCCTGGTCATCGCCAAGACTGAGATTCCCCCCTTCATCGTGACCCTGGCCTCCATGAACATCGCCAAGGGCATCGCCTACGTCTATTCCGGCGGCAAGCCCATCCGCTGCATGACCGACGCCTGGAAGTTCCTGGGCGCGGGCAACGTGGCGGGCATCCCCACCCCGGTCATCACCATGTTCATCGTGTACGTGGTCGCCGTGCTCTTCCTGAACCGCACCCGCATCGGCCGCCACGTCTACGCCGTGGGCGGCAACGACACCGCGGCCCGGTTCTCCGGCATCTCCACCGCGAAGGTCAAGTTCGTGGTCTACTCCTTCAGCGGCCTGATGGCCGGCCTGGCGGGCATCACCATCGCCTCCCGCCTGTACTCCGGCACCTGCACCTCCGGCGACGGCGCTGAGATGGACGCCATCGCGGCCGTGGTCGTCGGCGGCACCTCCATGAGCGGCGGCTCCGGCAAGCTGGGCGGCACGCTCATCGGCGTGCTCATCATCGGCATACTGAACAACGGCCTGAACCTGATGGGCGTCAACTCCGACTGGCAGTACATCATCAAAGGCGCGGTCATCCTGCTGGCCGTGTACACCGACTTCCTGCGTTCCCGCAAGAAGGCCGGCTAAGCGGGTTGCACCCGCGGGCAATTGCTGCCGCGCTGTATAGACGGACTTTGGGGGCCATAGATTCGAGTCCCCAAAGTCCTTCGTTTTTTTCCTCTGTTATGATCTTACCGCAAAGCGACGACTTTTTGCGCCATATATCCGAGCGCAAAAAGTCTTTGCTTTTCACGGAACCTGCATTTTCTGAATTATCCAGTTGCAATTATACGAGTGCCTTTAATGCGAAATTTCCGTTGGTAATGCCGTGGTGATTCGGCAAAATTGCAATTTTAGATTTTGAATTATGCAAATTTTAACCAAAACTCCCCCAGAATTAGCATGGAAATGCGCCGTGACATATGATAAAATACCAGCAATGGAAGATGACCCAGTCTTTCTGGAAAGGGATGTTTATCATGGCATTGACATTATCCGAACGTGTACTTGCAATTTCCCCCTCCGTGACCCTGGCCATCGACGCGCAGGCGAAGAAGCTGCGGCAGGAGGGCATGGACGTGATCGGCTTCGGCGCGGGCGAGCCGGACTTCTGCACCCCCGAATACATCAACGACGCGGGCAAATTCGCCATCGACGCCGGCATCACCCGCTACACCCCCGTGGCCGGCACGCTGGACCTTAGAGAGCGCATCTGTGAAAAGCTGCACCGCGACAACGGCGTGGAATATTCCCCGGCGGAGATCATGGTCTCCAACGGCGCGAAGCAGGTGCTGTTCACGGCGCTGTCGGCGCTGTGCAACCCCGGCGACGAGGTGCTGATCCCCACCCCCGGCTGGCTGAGCTACACCGAGATGGTGAAGATGGTGGGCGCGGTGCCCGTGACCGTCCACGGCGACGAGGAAAACAACTTCGTAGTCACCGCCGAGATGCTCAGGCCCTACGTCACCGAAAAGACCAAGGCCCTGATACTGAACACCCCCTCCAACCCCAACGGCTGCGTCTACAGCTACGACGAGCTGAAGGACATCGCGGCGCTGGCGGTGGAGTGCGGCTTCTACATCGTGTCGGATGAAATTTACGAAAAGCTGATTTATGATGACGCCAAGCACTACTGCATCGCCTCCTTCGGCGAGGACATCAAGCAGCAGGCCATCGTGGTCAACGGCGTCTCCAAATCCTATGCCATGACCGGCTGGCGCATCGGCTACGCGGCGGGCCCCATGGAGATCATCAAGGCCATGACCTCCTTCCAGAGCCACGCCTCCTCCAACGCCAACTCCATCGCCCAGTATGCCGCCGCCACGGCGCTTTCCTGCGGCGACAAGTACATCAAGTCGATGATCACCGAGTACGACGTGCGCCGCAAGCTGATGCACCGCCTGCTCAACGAGATCGACGGCGTGTCCGCCAAGCTGCCCAAGGGCGCGTTTTACATGATGATGAACATCACCGCGCTGATGGGCAAGAAGTATCACGGCCAGATGATCAACAACTCCACCCAGTTCGCGGAGATTCTGCTGCGCGAAAAGCGGGTGGCCGTGGTGCCCGCACTGGCCTTCGGCGACGACCGCTATGTCCGCCTCAGCTACGCTACCAGCCGCGCCAACATCGTCGAGGGCATGCGCCGCATCGCCGCCTTCATCGACGAGCTGGAAGAGTATTGATATATATTCCCGCTAACCCTGTAGGGGCGGCGTTTCGCCGCCCGCCCCTTCGGCCTTTGACACGCCCGCTAAGAACGACTCAGCCGCGCCAACATCGACAGGCCGGAGGGATAATGTTACAGCGACCCGCTAACCCTGTAGGGGCGGCGTTGCGCCGCCCGCCCGAGTACGAAACGACACGCAGTACCCGGCGGGCGGCGAAACGCCGCCCCTACAATGTTGTATATGAATACGGCTTCTCCCTTCTATTCATAACAGGCATTTAGCGCCGTTGACATTGATTTAAGGCGCGGATGGTTTATAATGGAAGCATAACATCAATTCGGAGGCACGATCATGGACGAGCTTTTGACCCTTCTTGAGAAGGACTGTCGCCAGACCCCCCAGCAGCTTGCGACGATGCTGGGCAGGACCGAGCAGGAAGTCACCGAGCAGATCGCCGAGTGTGAGAAAAACCACATCATACTGGGCTATCCCGCGCTGGTGGACTGGACCAAGACCAAGGACGAGGTGGTCACCGCGCTGATCGAGGTGCGCATCTCCCCCCAGCGGGGCGACGGCTTCGACCGCATCGCGGAGCGCATCTATCAGTATGAGGAGGTGGAGTCCCTCTACCTGATGTCAGGCGCTTACGACCTGGCCGTCACCATCACCGGCAAGTCCCTGCGGGAGGTGGCCGAGTTCGTTCACGCGCGGCTGGCCATCATCGAGGGCGTCACCGGCACCGCCACCCACTTCATTCTGAAAAAATACAAGGAAAAGCATCACGTATTTGAAAAGCTGCCCGAGCAGGAAGAGAGGTTGTTGTTCGTATGATCGACTATGAATCCGCCCTCTCCCCCCGCGTCAAGGGCATCGCCCCCTCGGGCATCCGCAAGTTCTTCGACCTGCTGGAAAACATGGATTCCAGCGACGCCATCTCCCTGGGCGTGGGCGAGCCGGACTTCGTCACCCCCTGGCACATCCGCGACGCGGGCGTCTACGCGCTGGAGAAGGGCTTCACCAAGTACACCTCCAACGCCGGTCTGGCCGACCTGCGCCGGGAGATCGCGAAGTACATGCTCCGCCGGTTCAATCTGCAATACGACCCCATGAAGCAGATGATCGTCACCGTTGGCGGCTCCGAGGGCATCGACATCGCCGTGCGGGCCATCATCGACGAGGGGGACGAGGTCATCGTGCCCGTGCCGTCCTTCGTGTGCTACGGCCCCATCGTGCAGCTCGCGGGCGGTGTGCCGGTGTTTGTGGAGACCAAAGCTGAAAATGAGTTCCGCCTGACTGCCGAGGAATTGAAGGCGGCCATCACCCCCCGCACCAAGCTGCTGGTGCTCCCCTTCCCCAACAACCCCACCGGCGCGATTCTGGAACATTCCGACCTTGAAGCGCTGGCGGAGGTCCTGAAGGACACCAACATCATGGTGCTGTCCGATGAAATTTATGCCGAGCTGACCTACGGCGGGCACCACGTCTCCATCGCCAGCATCCCCGGCATGTACGACCGGACCCTGGTGGTCAACGGCTTCTCCAAGAGCTACGCCATGACCGGCTGGCGCTTGGGCTTCGTCTGCGGCCCCCAGCCCGTCATCAAGCAGATGCTGAAAATTCATCAGTACGCCATCATGTGCGCCCCTACCACCAGCCAGTACGCCGCTGTGGAGGCCATGCGCGACGGCGACGGCGACATCGCCATGATGTGCCGGGATTACGACTACCGCCGCCGCTTCCTGCTGGACAAGCTCCGCGGGGCCGGTCTGGAGTGCTTCGAGCCCCGGGGCGCGTTCTACATGTTCCCCTGCATCAAGTCCACCGGCATGACCTCCGCCGAGTTCTGCTCCCGCTTCCTGGTGGAGGAACACGTCGCCGCCATTCCCGGTGACGCCTTCGGCGCGGGCGGCGAGGGCTTCGTCCGCATGTGCTACGCCTCCTCGCTGGCCAATCTGGCCGAGGCCATGGAGCGGCTGGAGAGATTCCTGAAGAAGCTGTAATAGCATCATTATGTCGTTTGAGGCCACCTCATCCGCCCTCACGGGCACCTTTCAGCCCAAGGGCCTGCGGCCCGCCTTCGCGGAAAACAGCACACTGTGCTGTTTTCCGGGCGCTCAGGCCCCAAGGGGAAGGCAAGGAGCTGGGCTACCGGTCCCCAAAAGCCTTCCCCTTGAGGGGAAGGTGGCGCGAAGCGCCGGATGAGGTGAGCTTTGTTATAACAAAAGCATCATTCAAAGGGGACGGTTCACTTGCAATTGACCGACCGGAAGCAGTGGTTTTTGAAGGGGGTGCGGCACGGCATCCCGATCATGCTGGGGTATTTCGCGGTATCCATCGCGCTGGGCATCGCGGCGAAGAACGCGGGGATGACCGCGCCGCAGGCGACCATCGCCAGCGCACTCATCATGGCCTCTGCGGGGCAGTACATCGGCTTCACGCTGATCGCGGCGGGGGCGAGCTATATCGAGGTCATCGTGATGGAGGCCATCGCCAACGCCCGGTATCTGCTGATGTCCACGGCGCTTTCCCAGAAGGTGGACCCGGAGCTGCCCCTGCGGCACCGGCTGCTGATGGGGCTTTGGATCACCGATGAGATATTCGGCGTCTCGGTGTCCGTGCCCGGGCGGCTGAATCCCTATTACAATTACGGCATGGCCGCCGTGGCGACCCCCGGCTGGGCGCTGGGGACGCTGGTGGGCGTGGTGCTGGGCAACGTGCTGCCGGTGCCGGTGGTCAGCGCGCTGTCGGTGGGGCTGTACGGCATGTTCATGTCCATATTCGTGCCGCCCGCCCGGAAGAATCCCATCATCGCGGGGCTGGTGTTGGTCAGCTTCGCGCTGAGCTGGGTGTTCAACACCCTGCCGGTGTTTGGCGGCATCTCCTCCGGCATGAAGATCATCATACTCACCGTCGCCATCTCCCTCGTCGCGGCGATACTCTTCCCGGTGGACACCAAGGAGGACGGCCATGCAGCGTAACGTCTATCTCTACATCCTCGGCATGTGGGCCATCTCCTATCTGATTCGCGTTCTGCCGCTGACGCTCATCCGGAAGGAGATCACCAACAAGACCATCCGCTCCTTTCTGTTCTACGTGCCCTATGTCACCCTGGCTGTCATGACCTTCCCCTCCATACTCTCCGCCACACAGACCCCCGTCTCCGCCGCCCTGGCATTGGTGGCCGGGCTGGCAATGGCCTGGTTCGGCATGAGCCTGTTCCAGGTCAGCGTGCTGTGCTGCGTGGTAGTGTTTGTGGCGGAGCTGTTCATAAAATAAACTTCGGAGAGTGAACTCCCTCAGTCAGCTGCGCTGACAGCTCCCTCTGAGAGGGAGCCTTAAGGCGGCCTTCCAAAAGGCTCCCTCCCAGAGGGAGCTGGCACGCGAAGCGTGACTGAGGGAGTTGTCACCCCGCCAGGCTGAAAGTCACAAAAAAATGTGTCCTTCCCTCGTCCCGTTCGGAACCAAATTCGCCCCGGTTTCGTCAAATCTCTATAGCGTTTTGACAAACCCCTGCCGCACATGCGGCGGAAAGGAGCGAGACATGCCGACGGGCCATTCTTTTTTATTCAGCAGAGAATTTAAGCAGCTTTGCCTGTATGCCGCGCTGCTGCTGATCTGCGTGGTGGCGCTGGTGGTCGTCCGCATGCACGGGACGCTGCGCCAGAAGCCCCCGAAGGACCGCGATTCAAGACACAAAAAGCACGGGAAATTGGACACAAAGGAAAGATAAATCGGCTTTTTATGGACATCGGTTGCGCTGACGCCACAAATATTATACAATGATGAATGAGATAGTATAATTAATCGGCCGCACAGCAAGGAGCATAATCATTCATGGAAAAAAAGACTACGCGATCCAGCGCAAACCATAGATCCACCGGGGATACCCGGCCCCGTTCGGCGGGCAAGGCCTACGCTCGTTCGGGCAGCGGACAGCGCCGTCCCGTTAACCGTGCCGCGCAAAGTCGGCGGCGGAGACGCCCCACGGGCATACAGGGCGTGCTGTTGACCATCAGCGATTTTCTGTCCACGCCCAAGGGCATCGGCATCGCCTGCGGCGGCATCGCGACGGTGGTGCTGATCATCGTCGCCATCGGCCTGCTGATGGGACGGAGTACGCATAAAGACGTGGTACAGCAGACTACGGCTCCGGCGGCGGACACCGTGGTCGCCGAAACTGTGGAGGATGACGCCGCGCCCGCCATGGCGCAGACCGTCAAACTGACGGACGGCGACGTCGAATCCGCGGACACCGTCGAGACGACTCAGGTCGCCGCGGCCTCCACCTTCAGCATGACCCCCACCGGCGACAGCTGGCGGGCGGGCAAGTACGCCCCGGAGCCTCAGGGCGAGGGTTATCTGCCTGTGTTCAAGAGCGCGGCGCGGGACGACAAGGTCATCGCCGTCACGGTGGACGACTGCTTTCAGACGGAAAACCTGAAGGAAATCATTTCGCTGGCGGAGGGCGTCGGCGGCAAGCTGACCATCTTCCCCATCGGCAATCTTTTGAAGCGTCAGACCTTACAGGAGGTCATTAAGGCCGCCCATGAGAGCGGCCACGAGATCGAGAACCACACCTGGAGCCACGACGGGCTGTACAATCTCTCCGACGCGGACCTGGCGACCCACATATTCGATCAGGACCGCGCGGTGGATCTGGTGCTGGGCGTCAACTATCACACCCACTTCCTGCGCCCCCGCGGCGGCGACGACCGCAACGACCTGCGCACCCACTCCTACATCCGTCAGCTCGGCTACTATGGCATCGCCCACTGGTCGGTCTCCGGCGCGATGGACATCGAGAAGCTCAAGAAGTCGCTGGCCTCCGGCGCGGTGTACCTGTTCCACTGCACCGACCTCGATCTTCAAAAGCTTCGGGAATTCATCCCCTACGCCGCCGGTCAGGGCTACACGCTCATCACCTTCAACGACATGTTCGGCTATGAAAAGAACGCGGAGGAGCCGCTGACCGACGACCCCATGACCCGCACGGTCATACCGCTGGCCCCCTACACCAAGGACTACAAGACCATCAAGGCCACCACCTACGATTACGCCGCCTACGAGGTGCAGGCCGCCCTCATCGAGAAGGGCTTCCTCACCGGCGAGCCCGATGGCGTCTACGGCCCCGGCACCGCCAAGAGCGCCGCCAACTGGCAGGCCACCGCCGGCTATCCCGGCGACGGCGTGCTGACCCCGGAACAGCAGAAGAAGCTGCTGGGCATAGAGGCATAAGGATAAAAACACATACGACCTTGTAGGGGCGCCGTTTCGGCGCCCGCCCCCTGCGAGACGGCACGTCCTACCCGGCGGGCGGCGCAACGCCGCCCCTACAGGAGAGTGGGTAGCTTACAGTGACTCAGTGCCAATAATCATTTGAGGAGCAATGTTCATGAAGCTACCCCATATTCTCTCCGATAAGACTGAAAACCGGGCCATCGTGCAGCTCAGCCGGGCGACGAAGGGCATTGATACCAACAAAGTGGTGTTCATGAGCTTCCGCGGGCGAAGCTACAGCGACAATCCCCGGGCGATCTCCGAGCGGCTCCATGAGCGACGGCCTGAGACGGACATCGTCTGGCTGTTCAAGGGCGACCGCTTCCGGGAGGAGAGCAAAAAGGTGCCGGACTATGTGCGCTGCGTCAACCGGCAGTCCCGAAAATCCTGGGTGGAGCTGGCGACGGCGCGGGTGTGGGTGGACAACTTCACCAAGGATCAGGAGCTTCGGGGCTTTCCGAGGGAGAAACAGTTCTACGTCCAGACCTGGCACGGCGACCGGCCCATCAAGAAGATCGCCTACGACACCGATGACAGCTTCTACCGGCTGGAGGAGGAATGCAGCCGGGTGGTCACGGGCTCTGATTTCGGCATGAGGATGTATCGCACGGCCTTCCGCTACAGGGGCGAATACATCAACGAGGGCGCGCCGCGCAACGATATCCTCGTGCGCAGCGACCCCGCCGACGTGCGCCGCGTCCGGGCAAAGCTGGGCGTGCCAGAAGGCGTAAAGCTGCTGCTCTACGCGCCGACCTACCGGGAGGACGTTTCCGTCATCCCGCGGGAATCCCGGATGGATCTGGCGCGGACCCTTGACCTGCTGGAACAGAATGGCGAGAAGTGGATGTGCCTGTATCGCGCCCATTATTTATCCGAGGGCATTGACTTGCAGGCCGTACAGGGGCGGCTGATGGACATGACCAGCTATGAGGACATGTCCGAACTCCTGCTCGCCACGGACATGCTGCTGACGGATTATTCCTCCTGCGCCACGGACTGCTGTATCATGGACAAACCCATCTTTATGTACATGGCGGATTACGATCACTATCTTTCCACCCGGGCCTGTTACTACGACCCCCACGACACGCCGCTGTACATCGCCCACAATCAGACAGAATTGGAGAAACTGATACAGTCCACCGACGCCGACGCCGCCCGCGCCAACTGCCGCGCCCTTCGGGATTACTACGGCATCAACGAGACCGGACACGCCACCGACGCTGTGTGCGATTACATCATCGACAAGCTGAAATAAACACAAATGCCAGGCGCGCGCCTGGCATTTTTTACATCATCGTTTAAGGTACTGGGAGGACACCGGGAACTCGAAATAGGTGTCCGGGAAGGGCTCGTCGCGGAGGGTGAAGTGCCACCATTCGCAGTCGATGGGCTGAAAGCCGCAGCGGACCATGGTGTTTTGCAGCAGCATGCGGTTCTCCCGCTGCTCGTCGGTGACAGCGGTGGAATCGGGGTGGGAGATCTCGCTGAACAGGTCGAAGGGACCGCCCATGTCCACCTCCCTGCCGGTGCGCATGTCCAGCAGGGTCAGGTCCACGGTGCTGCCCCGGCTGTGGCTGGACTGGCTGGCGATGTAGCCCAGCTTGAACAGGGCCTGCTTCTCCAGCTCGGGATAGAAATAGGGCTTCATGCGCAGGTCAAGGTCCTCGATGCCCCACAGCACGAAATGGCGCACCGCACAGGCGGGCCGGTAGGTGTCGAATATCTTCAGGCGGTAGCCCTGAGCGTTCATCTCGTTGGCGACCGCCTTCAGTGCCCGCGCTGCCTCCCTTGTGATCAGGGCCACGGGCTCCTCGTAGCCGTCGATGCGGTCGCCCACAAAATTGTAAGTGGAAAAATAGCGGATCTCCTGTATGATGCCCGGCACGTAGTCCGAAAGCAGCACAAAATCCGAGGAGTCCATCGTCAGCTTATGCTTGTAATCCAATGTGATCGTCCTTTCGTCAGTCCTTTATGACATGCATTATAACACTTTGGCATTTAATTGTCCATATAATAACGTCTGTACAAATTACAGCGGTTCTGCTATAATTTTACTGCTCAATTTGTTCGATAAAAAAGGATTCATGGGAAGTCCGACATTTTATTGTTTTGGGAGGCACATTTTTCATGTCAAACGACTTTCGCTCCGCCCGGTTCTGGGCTTCGGCTCTGATCGAGCCGGCGCTGTATGAGGGGGCCCGGGTCATCGACGCAACCATGGGCAACGGGCAGGACACGCTCTGGCTATGTGAGCGCGTAGGCACTGCGGGGAAAGTGTACGCCTTTGACATCCAGCCGGAGGCGGTCTCCCGCACCCGAGAACGCCTTGCGGCGGCGGGGCTGGCGGACAATGCCGAGCTTCACTGTATCGGTCACGAGCATATGGCCGAGGTCGTCGCGGAGCCGGTGGACGTCATCATGTTCAATTTGGGCTGGCTCCCCGGCGCGGCCCACAGGGTGACCACGCGGGTGGAGACCACGCTGAGAGCCGTGGACGCGGCGCTGACGCTGCTGAAGCCCGACGGGCTCATGACCATCTGCGTCTATCCCGGTCATGAAGAAGGTATGCGGGAACTGGAAGCGCTGACCCGGTGGGCGGAAAACCTCGACCCCAGGCGCTTCGACGCCATGCTTCGCCGCTACATGAACCAGCCCAACGACCCGCCCTGTCTCATCGCCGTAAAGCGGAACCTGCGCAGGGGTGAGTCGCGCTAAACCACGCATTTTCAACTTGCCACGTCGGGGCGGGTGTGCTATAATGGTGCTGATAAAATTTGACTTTTTCCGGTTAGGAGGCTCTGTATGGAACAGAAGAGGAGACTTGTGACGCGCAGCGACTTCGACGGTCTGGCCTGCGCGATGATGCTGCGGGAGCTGAATCTGATCGACGAGATCAAGTTCGTCCACCCCAAGGACGTCCAGGACGGCAAGATCGAGCTGACCAAGGACGACATCACCACCAACCTGCCCTACGATCCCCGCGTGGGTCTGGCGTTCGACCATCATGAATCCGAGATGGACCGCCTGAAAGCCCAGGAGACCGGCGGCAAGCTCATCATCGACCCCAACGCCCGCAGCGCGGCCCGCGTGGTCTACGACTACTATGGCGGCAAGCAGGCGTTCCCCCGGGTCAGCGACGAGCTGATGGAGGCGGTGGACAAGGGCGACAGCGCCGACTTCACCCTCGACGAGATACTGCATCCCACCGGCTGGGTGCTGCTCCACTATCTGATGGACCCCCGCACCGGCCTGGGCCGCTTCCGCCAGTTCCGCATCTCCAACTATGACCTGATGATGCAGCTCATCTCCTTCTGCATGGACCACAGCGTGGACGAGATACTGGAGCTGCCCGACGTCAAGGAGCGCGTGGATCTGTACTTTGAGCAGGCTGAGATGTTCGAAGCCCAGCTCAAGCGCATCGCCAAAGTCTACGGCAAGGTCGTGGTGCTGGACCTGCGCGACGAGGAGATCATCCACGCCGGCAACCGCTTCATGATCTACGCCCTCTATCCCGAGACCCAGATCTCCATCCACGTGGCCTGGGGCTTCCGCAAGCAGAACACCGCCGTCATGATCGGCAAGTCCATCGTCAACAAGGGCTCCCAGGCGGATATCGGCGAGCTCTGCCTCAAGTACGGCGGCGGCGGCCATCGCAACGCCGGCACTTGCCAGCTTGAAAACGACGAGGTCGACGCCAAGCTGCCGGATATCATCGAGGCGCTGAACATTTAATACCATATGGACAACGGCGACCCCTTCCATCGGGGTCGCCGTATTCATATGGTCTATTCTGTTGTTATGATAAATTGGAATTTGTCGGGGTGAGCGAGTAAGCCACCTCATCCGCCCCTTCGGGGCACCTTCCCCTCAAGGGGAAGGCTTTTGGGTTCGCCGTTCCCAGCCCCTCGCCTTCCCCTTAAGGGGAAGGTGCCCGTGAGGGCGGATGAGGTGACCTCGAACAAACATCTCGACTAATCCCTGTTTATGCAAACATGCGATTATCCTTTGTGCTCCTCCTCCCACGCCCGTATGGCTTCCAGGAAGGTCTCGCCATACTGGCTGGCCTTGAAGGTGCCGACGCCTGAGACTTTGAGAAATTCCTCCATGGTCCGAGGGCGCTTGAGGGCCATATCGGCCAGGGCGGCGTTGGTGAATACGATGTAAGCGGGCACGCCCTCCTTTTTTGCCTGCTCCAGGCGGAGGGCGCGGAGGGCATCGTAGAGGCCGTCGTCCGGCGCGGCGGCGGGGGCGGGCTTGCCCTTGCGGGAAGCGGTGGAAGCAGGCGCGGGCGCGGGCTGTCGGGTGACGCGCTCGGTGAACCAGACCTTTTCTTCACCCCGCAGCACCGGCCACGCGCTGGAATCAAGCCTGACCACGGGATATTCACCTTCTGTGAGCTTCATATATCCCATATCCAGAAGCGCATCAGCATAAGCCCGGAGGCGGGCACGGTCCACATTTGACATGATGCCATAGGTAGGCAATTTATCCAGATCGAGGCGGAGGACGCGCTGGTCGCGGCTGCCGTTGAGCATCCGGAGGACCAGTACAAGCCCCAGCCCCTTGGCATACTTTTTCTCTACCCTTGCTACACCGGAGAGTATCTTCTGGGCCTCCACGGTGATGTCGGTCTGTACGGTTTCACTGGTGCAATTGCCGCAGTAGCCGCAGTTTTGGGGCGCGTTTTCGCCGAAGTATTTCAGAAGCTGGGCTCGGTAACAGGTGGTGGTCTTGCAATAGGCGGTCATGGCCCTGAGGCGCTCCATGTCCTGGCGGTAGACCCGCTGGCGCTCCTCCTCGGAGAGGGCCTCGTTGTCCTCGGAGTTGTTGATGAGGTACTTGGCGGTCACCACGTCCCCCTCGGAGAACATTAAAATACACTGGGCCTTCTCGCCGTCGCGGCCGGCGCGGCCCGCCTCCTGATAGTAGCTCTCGATGTTTTTGGGCATGTTGTAGTGGATGACGAAGCCCACGTTGGATTTGTCGATGCCCATGCCGAAGGCGTTGGTGGCGCACATCACCCGGCGGCGGTCGTAGACGAAATCCTCCTGATTCTGGCGGCGCTCCTCGTCCTCCAGACCGGCGTGGTAGCGGGTGGCGGAGACGCCGTTTTTGATCAGCTCGTGGCAGACCTGCTCCACCAGCTTCCGCGTGGCGCAGTAGACGATGCCGTTTATGTCCCGGTGGGATTCCACATAGTTCAGCAGCCAGTCGAATTTCTTCTTTGGGCGAATCACGTCGAAATACAGGTTTGGCCGGTCGAAGCCCGTGGTGATTTTGACGGGGTCTTGCAGCTTCAGCAGCTTGATGATGTCCGCCTTGACCGCCTCCGTGGCCGTGGCAGTAAACGCGCCGACGGTGGGCCGGACGGGCAGCAGGTCGATAAACTGAGCGATGCTCAGATAGCTGGGACGGAAATCCTGTCCCCACTGGGAGACGCAGTGCGCCTCGTCCACCGCCACCAGCGAAAGCTGCACCGACTGCGCCAGCCGCAGGAAGCCCGGAACCAAGAGCCGCTCCGGGGCGACATATAGTATTTTATAAACACCGTTCCAAGCCATGGAAAGCGTATCGCCGTATTCCTCCGCCGTCAGCGTGGAATTGATGTAGGCCGCCGATATGCCCGAGGCCTTCAGCGACGCCACCTGATCCTTCATCAGCGAGATCAGTGGGGAGATCACCAGCGTAATCCCCGGAAGCATCAGCGCCGGGAGCTGATAGCACACCGACTTGCCCGCCCCCGTGGGCATCACCCCCAGCGCGTCCCGCCCCGAAAGCAGCGCATCCACCAGTGGCTCCTGCCCGGCGCGAAACGATTCGTGGCCGAAATAGTCCTTTAATACCTTTGTGCGTGCGTCCATGTTGGCTCCTGTATCAATCATTTTCTGTTGGTATGTCGTTCAAGTCCACCTCATCCGCCCCTCACGGGGCACCTTCCCCTCAAAGGGGAAGGCTGAGCTGGAAACCGGGAGTAACCCAAAAGCCTTCCCCTTGAGGAGCATTGAGCGCCCGGAAAACAGTCCATTGGACTGTTTTCAGCGAGATGGGGCCAGCAGGCCCGTGTTTGGTGGCGCGAAGCGCCGGATGAGGTGGATTTCTGCTGACAATGTAATTTACCATACAGAATTATAACACACGCCCGTCAAAAAATGAACCCAAGCACTGCTTTGATTGGTAAAATGATTGTTGATTCCCCCGCCAGCCCTTTACAAATCCGGGAAACGGGGTATAATAAAAAGGTATAGTTCCGCAATGACGAGGCATGCCCTCGATGCTGGGCGCAAAGCGAGCCGGAGATTGGTGGAAGTCCGGAGGCCCGGGTCCTGGGGAATCCCCTCTGAGCGGCGGGGTCGAAAGGCTTTTTCGATTAGGCCCCGGCGGGTGGCGCCCGATACAGCGCAAGAGCGAGTGCGCAAGCACTAATTTGGGTGGTACCGCGAGAAGTCTTCGTCCCAAGGGGATGGAGGCTATTTATTTTTGGGGAGGAAAGCACATGTTCGAGAAGGTTTCCACAGCCCTTGACTTCCAGGCCCGCGAGCAGGAGGTCATCAAGTTCTGGAATGAAAACGACATCTTCAAAAAGTCCATGGACCAGCGGGCGGGGAAGGACGTATGGACGTTCTTCGACGGCCCGCCCACGGCCAACGGCAAGCCCCACATCGGCCACATCGAGACCCGCGCCCTGAAGGACCTGTTCCCCCGCTACTGGACCATGAAGGGCAAGCACGTCACCCGCAAGGCCGGCTGGGACACCCACGGCCTGCCGGTGGAATTGGAGGTCGAAAAGCTGCTGGGCCTGGACGGCAAGGAGCAGATCGAGGCCTACGGCATCGAGCCCTTCATCAAGAAGTGCAAGGAATCCGTGTGGAAGTACAAGGGCGAATGGGAGCGCATGTCCGAGCGCGTGGGCTTCTGGGCGGATATGGAGCACCCCTACATCACCTATGAGAACGATTACATCGAGTCGGAATGGTGGAGCCTCAAGCAGATCGCGGACAAGGGCCTGCTGTACAAGGGCCACAAGGTGGTGCCCTACTGCCCCCGCTGCGGCACCGCGCTGTCCAGCCATGAGGTCTCCCAGGGCTACAAGGAGGTCAAGGAGCGCTCCGCCGTGGTGCGCTTCAAGGTAAAGGGTGAGGAGAATACCTATATTTACGCCTGGACGACGACCCCCTGGACGCTGCCCAGCAACGTGGCGCTGTGCGTCAACCCCGACGAGACCTACGCGAAGTTCGACTACGACGGCCGCACCGTCATCATGGGCGACGCCCTGATCGAGCAGGTGCTGGGCGAGGGCGTGGAGGTGCAGAACAAGACCACGTTCCCCGGCAGTGAGCTGAAGGGCCTGCGCTACGAGCCGCTGTTCGACTTCCAGCTCAAGGCCATCGAGGGCGCGGAGAACGCCGAGAACGCCTGGATGGTGGTGTGCGACGACTACGTCACCATGACCGACGGCACCGGCGTGGTTCATCAGGCGCCCGCCTTCGGTGAAGACGACGCCCGCGTAGGACGGGAAAACCACATCCCCTTCCTCCAACTCGTCAACACCCGCGGCGAGATGACCGAGGTCACCCGCTGGCCCGGCGTGTTCGTCAAGAAGGCCGACCCGATGATTTTGGAGGACCTGGAAAAGGAGGGCAAGCTGGTCTCCGCCCCCTGGTTCACCCACGATTATCCCTTCTGCTGGCGCTGCGATACCCCGCTGATCTACTATGCCCGCGCCACCTGGTTCATCCGCATGACCGCCGTGCGGGACAACCTTTTGAAGAACAACCGCACCGTCAACTGGTACCCGGACAACATCAAGGAGGGCCGCTTCGGCAACTTCCTGGAGAACGTCATCGACTGGGGCCTGTCCCGCGAGCGCTACTGGGGCACGCCGCTGCCGGTGTGGGTGTGCAAGCAGTGCGGCAAGATTCACGTCATCGGCTCCCGCGCCGAGCTGAAGGAGCTGGGCAACAACGTGCCGGACGACATCGAGCTGCACCGCCCCTACATCGACGCCGTGACCATCAACTGCCCGGCCTGCGGCGGCGAGATGCGGCGCACCCCGGAGGTCATCGACTGCTGGTACGATTCCGGCTCCATGCCCTTCGCACAGTGGCACTATCCCTTTGAGCACAAGGAGATTTTCGAGGCCAACTTCCCGGCCAACTTCATCTCCGAGGCCATCGACCAGACCCGCGGCTGGTTCTACACGCTGATGGCCATCGGCACGCTGCTGTTCGACAAGAGCCCGTTTGAGAACTGCGTGGTCATGGGCCATGTGCAGGATGCCGAGGGCCGCAAGATGTCCAAGCACCTGGGCAACGTGGTCAACCCCTGGGACGTGCTGGACCGCCAGGGCGCGGACGCCGTGCGCTGGTACTTCTACGCCAACGGCGCGCCGTGGCTGCCCACCCGCTTCTCCCACGAGCTGGTCAGCGAAATGCAATCCAAGTTCATGGGCACGCTGTGGAACACCTACGCCTTCTTCACCATGTACGCCGCCATCGACGACTACAAGCCCGAGGAGCATAAGGCGTCCCCCGAGGACTTCACCCTGATGGACAAGTGGGCCCTCTCCAAGCTGAACACGCTGGTGAAGTATGTTGACGAGGGCCTCCAGGCGTATAAAATCACCGAGACCGCCCGCGCCATCCAGGCGTTTGTGGAGGAGCTCTCCAACTGGTATGTACGCCTGTCCAAGTCCCGCTTCTGGGGCAGCGAGTGGACCGGCGACAAGAAGGCCGCCTATGAGACGCTGTACACCGTGCTGACCACGCTGTGCAAGCTGGCCGCGCCCTATGTGCCCTTCATGACGGAGAGCATGTACCGCAATCTGGTGGTGGGCAACATCAGCGGCGCGCCGGAGTCCGTTCACCTGTGCGACTATCCCGTGGCCGACGAGAGCCTCATCGACGCTGAACTGGAAGCCGAGATGGAAGAGGTCATGGATGCCGTGCAGCTGGGCCGCGCCTGCCGCGGCACCGCCAACATCAAGGTGCGCCAGGCCCTGTCCACGCTATATGTGAAGGGCTCGAAACTCTCCGACGCCTGCGCCGCGCTGATCCGGGACGAGCTGAACGTCGAGGAAGTGAAGTTCATCGACGACGCCCGCGCCTTCACTACCTATCAGATCAAGCCCCAGCTCCGCACCCTGGGCCGCCGCTATGGCAAGAAGGTGCCCGCCATCGGCGAATACCTCAAGACCGTGGACGGCAACGCCTTTGTGGACGCCCTGGAGAAGGACGGCGTGGTGAAGTTCACCATCGACGATACGGAGATCGCCCTGGAGAAGGACGACTGCCTCATCGCCCCCGCCCAGAAGCCCGGCTTCGTCTCCCAGACCGAGGGCGACATGACCGTGGTCATCGACACCAACCTGACGCCTGAGCTGATCGAGAAGGGCTTCGTCCGCGAAGTCATCTCCAAGATTCAGACCATGCGCAAGGAGGCCGGCTTCGACGTGGTGGATCGCATCGCCCTGACCTACCGCGCCAGCGAGGCCCTGGCCCCCGTCCTCGCCAAAAACGCCGAGGCCATCTCCGCCGCCACCCTCGCCACCGCTTTCGCAGAGGGCGACGCCCCCGAGGGCAGCTACGCCAAGGAGTGGAACATCAACGGCGAAAAGGCCACGCTGAGCGTGAAGAAAAACTGATTGATTGGGGAGTTGTTAAGATATCGTTCGTAGTCCACCTCATCCGCCCTCACGGGCACCTTCCCCTCAAGGGGAAGGCAGGTGCTGGGCTGCCTGGAACCAAAAGCCTTCCCCTTGAGGGGAAGGTGGCGCGAAGCGCCGGATGAGGTGGATTTCCCGCTTTCTTCGATTACTGTTATTTTAACTCGACAACTGAACCATAAAAGGGGACAATGGAGAACGGCTGTCTGCCATCCGGCAGCGCCATTCTCCATTGTCCTTTTTAACCTCCCGATAAATTCCCTTTTGACGGATGAACCGCCCCTCCCGCGCATAGCCTAATTCTGACAGGAGGGATTGCAATGTCAGATACCGGCACGCTGCGGATACACGCGCAGGTGAGGCCCACGTCGGCAGGAGAGGCCGGCGGGGGCGCGGCACGGAAGCCGCCCATACAGATCGAGGCCCCGGCGAAGCCCCGCCGCGGGAGGATACGCAAGCCGAAGGCGAAGCTGACCTACGGGGACCGGCTGCTGCGCAACAGCGCCTACGCCTGCGCGCTGCTGCTGGGCGTGCTGGCGCTGGGCAACGTCAACGAGCCCTGGGCGAAGAAGGCGTCAGACAGCGTGGAGAAGGCGCTGACCATGCGCATCGACCTGGACGAATCCATCGGCGCGCTGCAATTCGTGAAGGAACTGATGCCCGAATCGGCACTGGTGTTCATGAACCTCACCGGCGAAAGGGCGCTGGCGCGGCCGGTGGAGGGGCCGCTGGCCCACGCCTGGTCGAATTTACAGCCCTGGCTGATGTTCAACTGTCCCGAAGGCGCGGAGGTCCGGGCGGCGGCGGCGGGCACGGTGACGGCGGTGAGCCCTATGTCCGAGGGGCTTTACGGCGTACTGGTGGACCACGGGGAGGGTGTCGAGACCCTCTACGCCCATCTGGCCGGAGCCGACGTGGCCGCCGGGGATACGGTGACCAAGGGACAGGCCCTGGGCAAGGGCGGCGACGCGGTGTACTTTGAATACCGCCTGAACGGCGAGGCCGCGGACCCCACCGCCGAGCTGGGGCTATGATGGAGCTGCGCATCGGACACACGCGGCTCAGCGCCCATCCCTTTCTGCTGCTCCTGCCGCTGCTGGGGCTGCATCTGGGGCTGGGGGTCGAGCTGACCGCGACGCTCATCGCCCTGGTCGTCCACGAATCCGCCCACCTGCTGGCAGCGCGGCTGGCGGGGGTTCGGGTGGAGCGGCTGCGGCTGATGCCCTTCGGCGGAGCCATCCAGCCGGGGAACCTCTACGCGCTGTCGCCGGGACAGCTCCTCGCCGTGGCGGCGGCGGGACCGGCGGGGAACCTGCTGGCGCTGACCGTGGCAGCAGCACTGGCCCAGTGGGGCGTCCTCACGCCGGGCATCGCGCTGCTGCACCTGCGGGTCAATCTGGCGCTGATGCTGTTCAACCTGTTTCCGGGACTGCCGCTGGACGGCGGGCGGATGCTCTACGCGCTGACCAACAAGCGCCTGGGCCGCTCCCGCTCGGTGACGCTGGGCATACTCCTGGGCCGCGTGGCGGCGGCGGGGCTGTTCACGCTGGTATTGCGGGGCATCGCGGAGACGGGACACTGGAACGTCTCCCTCACCGCCTGCGCCATATTCATACTGGCCAGCGCCCCGGAGGAGCGCAGAGCGTTGGCTGACCTGAACGTCGCCTCCCCGCTGAACGCCCTCAGGGATGTCGGCGACCCCATCGACCTTAAATTATGTGCCGTGGACGAGGGCTGCGCCGTCCTCCGCGCCCTGCGCCGCACCTCCCCCGACGCCGCCACGCTATATGCCGTCTACCACGAAAACCGCCTTGCCGCCTTCACCGACGAGCGCGCCCTGCTGGAGCTGGCGCTGAACGATAGGGAGGCGGTGGTGGGAAGCGCAGTATAGCCAGAAACCATGACAAAGCGGCTGCCGCAATCGCGCGACAGCCGCTATTGTTGTCAGTTCACACTGACATATTGGAATTTGTCGGGGTGAGCGGGAGTCCACCTCATCCGCCCTCACGGGCACCTTCCCCTCAAGGGGAAGGCAGGGGCTGGGCTACCGGGTAACCAAATGGCCTCGAACAAACACCCCGACAAATCCTTGTTTATAAGTAACTACGCCGAATACCCCCGGTGCTGCTTCATGCGCTTCTTATCGACGTACATCAATTCATCGGCGCGGTGGAGCACGCTGTCCACGTCGGCATCCCGCTCGGGGTCGTATATCGCGAGGCCCTTGGCGAGGCTGATGCGGTCCCAGGGATTGCGGGCGAAGGTGTTGATCTCCGCGGCCCGGTTGTTGAAGGTCTGCATCAGGTTTTCGCGGTTCTCAAAGTCGCCGTTCTGGAGCACAGCCACAAACTCGTCGCCGCCGATGCGGAACACCGGGCTGTGGGTGAACACGCCGCAGATGATGCGGGAGGAGGTTTGCAGATAAATGTCGCCCTTGTCGTGGCCGAAGGCGTCGTTGATCTCCTTGAGCTCGTTGCAGTCCAGCATCACGATGCCGAACTGGGGCGGATCGTCCGGTGTCCCGGCCTGGATCTGTTCGTTCAGTTTATCAGCGAAGATGTTGAAGGCCTGCTTGTTGCGTATGCCGGTCAGCGGGTCCTTGTAGGCCTTGCTGTTCAGGTCCCTGATGTAGGTGTTCAGATGGTCGGCCATGCGGTTGAAGGACTGGGTCAGCACGCCCACCTCGTCGTCGCCCGCGTATTCCAGCTTCATGTCGTATTCGCCCTCGGCCAGCCGCGTGGAGGCGGCGGCGAGGTTGCGCAGCGGGTCGGTGATGTGCTTCATCACGGCGGTGGCGACGATGGCGAATATGCCCAGTATCGCGGCGGCGGCGACGATGATGCCGTTGACCGCCTTCCGCCACCCCGCGCTGATCTCCCGCTCCGGGGCGATGATCAGCAGGCTCAGGTCGTTGTCCAGCCGGGTGCTGGCGGCACGCTTGGCGGTGCCGTCGGCGCTGAAGGCGAAGAGGGAGATGTCGTCCGTGTCCTTGGAGCTGTTCACATCGGACAGCAACTGGATGTCCATGTCCATGAAGCTGGTGCCCGCAGGCAGCGTGGGATGATAGAGCATCAGCCCCTCCTGATCGATCAGGCAGGCATAGCCCGTATCATAAACCCGGATGTCCCGAATCTGATCCACCAGCGTCTCCCAAAGGATGTCCATGCCCACCACGCCGATGAACGTACCGGCCTTGTAGATGGGCGTGACATAGGAGACGATGTCCAGCCCCAGCGTCTCGTTGCGGTAGGGCTCCAGCCAGGAGGGGCGGCCCCGCTGCTGGGCCAGGGTATACCAGCCGACATGGCCCATGTCCGAGGCGTCGTAGGCGCTGATGTCCACGCTCTCCGCTTCGATGAAGCTGGAGCTGCCCTTGCTGGTGTACCAGAAGCCCAGTTCGGTGCTGCTGAGGGCGGGGTTGAAACGGTAATAGTAGCTGACGACGCCGTTGGTGTGGTTGGCGATGCTGGCGAACACCGTCTGAGCCCGGCGGGAATGGGCATCGAGGTAGATGTCCATGCGGCGCTGACGGGTGCTCCCGGCCATGTTCAGCGGCATGGTCTGGCTGCTGGTCCTGTCGGAGGGCTCGTCCTCAAGCGCCCCGGCGGCGCCGCCGCTGACCAGATTCACCACGTTCAAATCCTGCGTGACGTAGCGCGAGACCATATTCACCGACTGCTCGATGGAGTACAGGTATTCGTTCAGCGATTTGCGCTGGCTGTCGCAGACCAGCCGCATCTCGCGGGCCGCATTGCGATCACCCTCGCTTTTGATGGAATAGATGCCGATTCCACCCACCGCAAGCACGCTGACCACAATCGCCGTCAGCGTCATCAGGGTAATCTTTGTGCGAATAGAGTGCATGGTTAAACGCCTCCGGAGGGGGTAGACGGGTGTGGGGAAACAGGGATTTGCGTGGGGTCTGTTCGAGTCCACCTCATCCGCCCTCACGGGCACTTGACAAGGGCCTGCCGGCCCCATCTCACTGAAAACAGTCCACTGGACTGTTTTCCGGGCGCTCGAGGTGAACCCACGTCTCCCCGACAAATTCCAATTTATCGTTCTGTTCAGAACCTCAAATCCCTATTCCTTCACCGAAACATTGCGGTAGTTGTTGCTGGACCAACCGTTCCAGGAGACCTTGAAGCCCTTGACGCGGTGGCTGACCACGAAGAGGTGCTGCTTGGAGAACAGGGGAACCCAGGCAGCGTCCTCCTGGACGATCTTTTGCTCCAGCGCCTGGTATTCGGCGACGCGGGCATCGGGGTCCACGATGGTGCGGGCATTGCGCACGCGGTCGATGATCGCCTGGTCGCCATAGCAGAGGCTGCGGGACAGCGTGTTTTCCGGGGAGCCGAAGAAGGTGAATATGAAGTTGTCCGGGTCGTTGAAGTCGGCGGACCAGGTGGAGGTGTAGCAGGCCAGCTCGCCCTTCTTCCGGCGGGTATAGAACTCGTCCTCGGTGATGGTCTCGACGCTCACCCGCACACCGATGCTCCGCCACATGGAGGCCGCCAGGGCCACCAGCTCCTCGTAGGACTGGCCCTCGTTGTCGGCGATGGTGATGGTCAGGTTGAAGCCATCCTTCACGCCCGCCTCCTCCAGCAGATTCCGGGCCTCCTGCGGGTCATAGAGAATGGGTTCGAGGTCCGGGTTGTAACCGATGAGGCCATGCGGGAATATGCCGTTTTCCAGCGTGCCGCGGCCGCTGTAGGCGGCGTCCAGCAGCGTCTGACGGTTCAGCGCAAGCTGCAAAGCCCTGCGCACGCGCACGTCGTTCAGCGGCTCGACGCTCTCATTCAGCGCGAGGTAGGCGATGCCCACGCGGGTGCCCTTCACCAGCAGGTCCTGGTAGATGTCGCCGTGGAAGAAATACTCGGCGTCCGCGCCCATGTTGTCCAGATCGAGTATGTCCAGCTCGCCCTTTTCAAACATCAGGCGCTGGGCCTCGGAATCTGGCACGGCGTAGATGTTCAGCCCCGCGCAGCGCGGCGGGCCCGCCCAGCAGGCCCTGTTGGCGTCCAGCACCATGCTGCCGTCTGGGCTCCAGCTCCGCATGACAAAGGGACCTGTGCCAATGGTCCATTCGGGAGACTGGCCGAAGCGCTCCCCCGCCTCCTCCGTGGTGCCCTCGTCCAGTATCGACGCGCCGGGGGTAGAGAGGCAGGCCAGGAAGGCCGCGTAGGGCGCCTCCAGGGTCAGCGTGAAATCGTAATCGCCCTCCGACTGAAAGCCCGACAGGGCATCCGCCTCACCATTGCGAAGGGCTTCGGCCCCCGCGATGCCGATGGCAATGTCATGATTGACGGATTTCGGATGGGTCAGCAGGCGCTTCAGGGTATAGCCCACGTCCGAAGCGGTCAGCTCCGCGCCGTTGGAGAACTTCACGCCCTCATGGAGCTTGAAGTGGTAGCTCAGGCCGTCCGGGGAGACGTCCCAGCTCTCCGCCAGGGAGGGCACGATCTCCGTGGAGCCGTCCTCGTTGGACTGCACCTCCACCAGCCGGTCGAACACGTTCAGCGCGATAGTATAGTAGCCGGAGGTACACTGAGGGTCCACTGTGTCCGGCTTCTCGTCCACAAAGGACAGATATTGCGCGGTATCCGCCGGGGCCTGCGCCGCGCTCTTCGACGCCGTCCCGCCCGCGTCCCTCTGCCCGCAGCCCGCCAGCGCCAGGCACATCGCCAGCGCCGCCGCGAGCCCGATCAGTCTGCGATATTTCATAACCGATAACCCCCGGTTTTATAGATACTGATAAATGCCCATAGTATATTATCATTTTGTATCATAGCACAATTAGACTTTTTTGCACAGATAAAACGATGGAAATATGACAAAGAGAGCGTTAAATTGATGTTATTAATGGAAGGGCGGATAAATTGGAAGTTGTCGGGGAGAGCGGGTAAGCCACCTCATCCGCCCCTTCGGGGCACCTTCCCCTCAAGGGGAAGGCTTTTGGGCCTCGGTTTTCCAGCCCCTTGCCTTCCCCTTGAGGAGCATCGAGCGCCCGGAAAACAGTCCAGTGGACTGTTTTCAGTGAGATGGGGCCGGCAGGCCCTTGTCAAGTGCTGTCGCTCCCACCCCTTCACAAACAATATTTACCCATCCTGCGTTGCCGTGAACAGCCCGGATATGATATGATTATATGAAAGTATATCTGGAGTTGAAGGATTATGCGAAGGAACGGCGGCTTTGCCTGGGGCGACTTTCTGCGGCGGGTGACAGTGATCGCGGTGCCGGTGGCACTGCAAAACCTGCTGACCACCACGGGCTCGATGGTGGACACGATGATGATCGCCTCCCTGGGCCAGACCGAGGTCGGCGCGGTGGGGCTGTGCGCCCAGTTTTCATCGCTGATGTTCAGCGGCTACTGGGGCTTTGTGGGCGGTGGCATGCTGTTCTTCGCCCAATACTGGGGCGCGAAGGACGACGAGGGCATCAACCGCTCCTACGGCCTGACGCTGACCTGCATGATGGCGGTGGGCTTCCTGTTCTTCGCGCTGGCGACCTGCCTCCCGGAGGCGGTGATGAAGCTGTACACCGACAAGGCGGCCATACAGGCGGTGGGCGTGGAATACCTGCGCATCGTGGGCTTCTCCTATCCGCTGACGGTGCTGTCCATGGCCATGGCGGCGCTGCTGCGCTGCACCGACCGCATCCGGATACCCTTATACGGCTCCATCGCCTCGGTGATCACCAACACCTCGCTGAACTGGATGCTCATCTACGGCCGCTTCGGCCTGCCGCGGCTGGGCGTGCGGGGCGCGGCCATTGCCACGGTCATCGCCCAGGGCGTGGGCGTGGCGGTGGTGGTGCTGCTGGCCTGGCGGGACGGGCACCCCTATCTGCTGGCCGTTCGGCGGCACTTCCGCTGGCACGGCGGGTTGGTGGGTGAATACATGCGCAAGTGCGCCCCGATACTCGCCAACGAGATACTGATCGGACTGGGCAACATGGTCATCAACATCGTGCTGGGCCGACAGCCCGAGGAGGCCATCGCTGCCATCGCCGTGTTCCGCACCCTGGAGGGGCTCATCATCGGCTTCTTCGCCGGGTTTTCCAGCGCGGCCTCCGTGCTGGTGGGCACCCAGGTGGGCGCAGGCGAGCCGGAGATCGCCTATCAGCGGGCCTGGCGGCTGATCTATCTGTGTCAGGGATTCATCGGCCTGCTCTGTCTGACACTGATCGGCCTGCACACCCCCATACTGACGCTGATGGGCATGCGGGACGAGAGCTTCCGCATCGCCTTCGGCCTGCTGTGCGTGTTCACACCCTTCGCCTTCATCCGTATGGGCAACTGGACTCACAACGACACCTTCCGCTCCGCCGGGGACGCAACCTATGGCACGATCCTCGAAATCCTGTTCATGTGGCTGGTGGTGCTGCCCTGCGTCTGGCTGTCGGGCATGGTCCTCCACTGGCCCACGCTGGCCGTGTTCGCCTGCTGCTATATCGACGAGCCCATACGCTACGTGCTCATGCAACGCCACCTCTTCCAGGGCACCTGGATCAAGCCCGTCACCCCCGAGGGCCGCGCGGCGGTGAAGGCGTGGCGAAGGGAACGGGCGGCAAAAACTGCGTAACAGCAAAGGGACTGTTGCAAAAGTATCAGGAAAAATCAGGGCATTCCAAGCTGCGGAAGCAGTAGCGGAATGCCCTGAATGGTAACGCTATCCGGAACAACTTGACACGTCGGCTTAACATTTTATCTTGAAACCCTTGATTTAATGTGCTATTATATCTGGGTATGTATACATTTCACCGTGGCAACAACCGAAAGGAAGGTCATTCATGAAGAAACTGATGCTGGGCAACCAGGCGGTGGCGCGCGGGCTTTACGAGGCGGGCTGCCGGTTTGTGTCGTCCTATCCGGGCACGCCGTCCACGGAGATCACCGAGCAGGCGGCGCTGTACGATGAGATCTATGCCGAATGGGCACCGAATGAGAAGGTGGCCGTGGAATCGGCGGTGGGCGCGAGCTTGGCCGGGGCGCGGAGCTTCTGCGCCATGAAGCACGTAGGCTTCAACGTGGCGGCAGACCCGCTGTTCACCGCGTCCTACACCGGCGTCAACGGCGGCCTGGTCATCACCGTGGCCGACGATCCGGGGATGCACTCCTCCCAGAACGAGCAGGATTCCCGGCATTACGCCATTGCCTCCAAGCTGCCCATGCTGGAGCCCTCGGATTCCCAGGAATGCAAGGACTTCGTGGCCGAGGCCTATGCCATCTCCGAGCAGTACGACACTCCCGTGATCCTGCGCACCTGCACCCGCGTGGCCCACTCCCAGAACCTTGTGGAGCTCAGGGACCGGGACGAGAAGGCCCTGAAGCCCTACGAGCGCAACCCCCAGAAGTACGTCGCCGCCCCGGCCAACGCCGTGAAGCGCCACGTCGAGGTGGAGAAGCGGGCCGTCGCGCTGTCTGAGCTGGCGGAGACCACCGGGCTGAACCGCGAGGAGCTGGGCGACACCTCCATCGGCTTCGTCACCTCCGGCACCTGCTATCTGTATGTGAAGGAAGCCTTCCCCAATGCCAGCGTGTTCAAGCTGGGCCTGGTGAACCCCATGCCCGTGAAGCGTCTGGCGGACTTCGCTGCGAAGGTGCAGAAGCTGATCGTCGTCGAAGAGCTGGATGGCGTCATCGAGAGCCACATGCGCGCCCATGGCATCCGCGTGGACGGCGGCAAGGATATCTTCGGCTATCTGGGCGAGCTTTCCCAGAACAAGCTCCGTCAGAAGCTGGGCGAGGCGCTGCCAGACTTTGACACCTATGATGAAGCCGTTCCCGGACGTCCCCCGGTGATGTGTCCCGGCTGTCCCCATCGCGGGCTGTTCACGGTACTGTCGAAGCTCAAGCTGACGGTGCTGGGCGACATCGGCTGCTACACCCTGGGCAGCGGCGCGCCGCTGAACGCGGTGGACTCCGTGCTGTGCATGGGCGCGTCCATCGGCATGGCCCACGGCTATACCAAGATGCTGGGCGGCGACGCGGCGGCAAAGACCGTGGCGGTCATCGGCGATTCCACCTTCATGCACTCCGGCATGACCGGCATCGTCAACATGGTGTACAACAAGAGCATCGCCACCGTGCTGGTGCTGGACAACTCCATCACCGGCATGACCGGCCACCAGCAGAACCCCACCACCGGGCTGACGCTGAAAAACGAGCCCACCTATCCCATCCGCATTGAGGACTTCTGCCGCTCAGTCGGCGTTGAGCGCGTGCGCGTGGTGGACCCCCAAGACATGGCCGCCACCGAAGCCGCTATCAAGGAGGAGATCGCCGCCGAGGCGCCCAGCGTCATCATCGTGCGAAGGCCCTGCGCGCTGCTCAAGTACGTCAAGCACAACCCGCCCCTGTCCATCAACCCGGACAAGTGCAAGGGCTGCAAGAGCTGCATGAAGATCGGCTGCCCGGCCATCCGTTTTGCGGACAAGAAGGCCAGCATCGACGCCACCATCTGCGTGGGTTGCGGCCTGTGCGAGCAGATGTGCAAATTCGGAGCCTTTGAAGGAGGTGCCGCGAAATGAAAACCACTTCCATCATGATCGTCGGCGTGGGCGGCCAGGGCACGCTGCTGGCCTCCAAGCTGCTGGGCAACGTGCTGATCGGCGCGGGCTACGACGTGAAGCTCTCCGAGGTCCACGGCATGTCCCAGCGCGGCGGCAGCGTGGTCACCTATGTGCGCTATGGTGATAAAGTGTATTCCCCCATCGTCGATCAGGGCGAAGCGGACTACATCCTGTCCTTTGAAATTCTGGAATCCGCCCGCTGGATCTCCTATCTGAAGAAGGGCGGCAAGCTCATCACCAACACCCAGAAGACCTGGCCGATGCCCGTCATCACCGGCGCGATGAGTTACCCGGAGAACATCGTCGAAAAGCTCTCCGCCATGGCCGACGTGCAGGCCGTGGACGCCCTGGCCCTGGCCACCCAGGCCGGCTCCCCCAAGGCGGTCAACGTGGTGCTCATCGGCGTGCTGTCGAAGCTCATGGACATCCCCGAGGGGGCCTGGCTCAAGGCCATCGACGAGACCGTGCCCCCGAAGTTCCTGGAGCTGAACAAAAAAGCCTTCGCCCTGGGACGCGGGGCAAAGGCATAAGGCTTCAATTTTGGGAACACACCCCGGTATCAGTACCAAAAAGCATAAGATAAATGTAGGGACGGCGAATGCCGTCCCTACATTTGTCTTTCTGTGAAATCAGCCGACGGAAGTCTGCGCGGGGGCTGCCTCTGCGGGAGCCGCTTCTGCGGCGGGGGCTTCTGCGGCGGCGGGCTTCTCAAAGCCGTCGTCCTCGAAGCCGCCTTCTTCAAAGCCGTTGTCCTCAAACTCGCCCTGGTCAAAGCCCTCTTCCTCGCCAAAGCCTTCTGCGGCAGGGATCTCGGCGGCGGGTTCAGCCTGACTGCCGGCGGCATTGAAGGAATCCACACCGCTGACGGTGCGGGTGGCGCTCTCGCCGCGATGCTTGAAGCTCTGGCTGGGCAGCAGCACGGAGACCAGCCGGGTGGGCATACGCTGGGCGACGCCGTCCAGATTGACCACGTTGAAGCCATCCAGTATGTTCAGTATGATGACGATCACCAGCAGGAAGAGTATGATGCCGAGGATGCTCTTGGCGATGCCCAGCAGCGCGTGACCGATGCCGGATTCCTCATCGTCATCATCATCGTCGTCGTCGTCATCGAAGTCGTCGAAGTCGTCGTAATCGTCGTCATCATCGCGGCGGCTCTTGCGACCCTTGCGGCGGGAGGGCTCTTCCTCCTCCTCGTCGTCATCATCGTCTTCGTCGTCCTCATCGTCATCATCGTCGTCTTCGTCGTATTTTTTGGAACGGCGTCCGAACAGGCCGCGGCGGGGACGCTTTTCTTCCTCTTCGTCGTCCTCATCCTCGTCGTCGTCTTCGTCGTCTTCGTCGTCCTCATCCTCGTCTTCGTCATCCTCATCGCGCTTTTTCCGGCCGAATCCGAACAGACCGCGGCGGGGCTTTTCCTCTTCTTCCTCGTCCTCGTCGTCTTCGTCGTCCTCATCCTCGTCGTCCTTGTCCTCCACGAGGGCCTTTTTCGCCTTGGATTTGGAGATGGGATTGTATTCGCGGGTGGGCTCGTCCATCAGGGAGAAGTCCTCCTCCGCGGCTTCCTCAACGTTCACGATGCCGCTGGACACGTCTTCGATCACGTCGGCTTCCAGGGGCTTGTCCTCGAATACGGACTTCACGGCTTCCCCGGCCTCTTCGACCGCTTCCTCCGCCGTGTCGGCGACATTCTCCGCGGCTTCGGCGGCCTCGCGGGCGGCCTGCTCGGCGGCCAGTCGCGCGGCGCGCTCACGGCGCTCGCGGCGGGACATGCCCGCGGTCTCCAGATCCGCGGCCAGCTCACGGGTCAGCTCGGGGTTGATTTTATTCAGGTCTGCCATGTCCAGTCCTCCTTCAAGATCTTGGGCCGCCGCCGGCAGCGCTGCCGGGGCCTGATAGACATTGTCGTCCTCGGGAAGGTCCTCCGCGACATCCTCCGCCGCCTCGTCCTCCTCATCCTCGGACCAGTCGTCCTCGTACTCTTCCTCGTCAGCTTTGGCGGATTTTTTCCATCCGAACAGGCGGCGACGGGGCTTTTCTTCTTCCTCATCTTCCTCCGGGGCATCCTCGTCGTCCCCGTCGGATTCGTCCTCGTCGTACTCCTCTTCGTCGTACTCCTCGTCGTCCTCTTCCGCTTCGTCCTCGTCGATGGGCACCACGAATTTTCTCAGGAAGCGCTGGAAGCCGCTGAGCTGCTGGCCGTCCTCTTCCTCGTCCTCATCGTCGTATTCCTCATCGTCGTAATCTTCTTCATCCTCATCGGCGGCTTCTTCGTCGTTCGCCGCTTCGGCCTGAGCCTGGGCAGCTTTGCGATGATGGTTCCAGCCGGTGTCCTCCAGGTCCTCTATGCCCGCATTGTCAGGGGCGTCGGCTTCTTCGGCTTCCTCAGCGTCGGTCTCGTCGGCAGCGGGCTCGGCCTCGGCTTCGTTCGCGTCATCCTCCGCGTATTCCTCGCCGTCATCCGCGTATTCCTCGTCGTCCGCGTATTCCTCGTCGTCGTAGACCTCGTCCTCTTCGTATTCCTCTTCCTGGCCCTTCTTCTTGCGGGACAGGCGGGTCTTAATGCCGCGGAAAGCCTTTATGAAGGGGTCTAAGGGGTTCGGATTGGGATTCGCTTCGGGCTCCGCCTCGCCTTCATCCTCGTCGGCGTAGTCATCCTCGTCAGCATAATCGCCTTCGTCGGCGTAGTCGCCATCGTCGGTATACTCGCCCTCGTCGGCATACACGCCTTCTTCGGCGTAGTCGCCCTCTTCGACATAGTCGCCCTCGTCGGCATACTCGCCGTCCTCGGCATAACCGCCCTCGTCGACGGCGCCTTCCTCCTCGGTATACTCGCCGTCCTCGACGTATTCCCCGGACTCGGGAGCGGCAGCCTCCTGAGGCTCCGCCTCGTCGTAGACCGTTTCGGACTTCAGCACCGTTTCCTCGACGGGCTCCGCCGGCGCCGCGGGCTGCCTGACGGGGCGCGGGGCCTCGGCTTGCTGCGCCTGATTGTTTGCCGCCTGCCGCTCGCGATTTTTATATGCTTCATGCCGCTTGCGCAGCTCGAAATAATCCAGAGACGGGCTGTTATCCCTCTTGTTACTCATTGCGTAACATCCTCTCATTCAGGCCCGGAAACTGCCGGGCATAAATATACGCATCCATTATAACTGTAATTCGCTTATCTTGCAAGCCTTCGACCCAAGTTGCCGTAATTATTTACGAATTTGCGCGAAATGTTTGCGAATGTCCGCATAGTATGAAAGCGAAGCCGTAATTTTCGCAAGGAGGCGTTGTGTAATGAGCAAGAATGAATATCGACGGGCCTTTATCATGCTGCGCCCGATGCAGACGGGCTATTCCGGCCACGCCCGGCTGGAGCGGCGGACGATGACCGGCAGCCTCTATTTCATCGTGACCGCCCAGGGGGAGGGTCTGAACGCCGCTCTGGTGGGCCAGCGAAGCGGGGAATACTATGCCGCGCCGCTGGGCGCGTTGAAGCGGGACGCCCGGGGACAACTGACGCTGGCCTATGCCTTTGACCCGCGTAATATCGGCGGACGGCCGCTGGAGGCCTATCAGCTTCTGGCCGTCGCGCAGGTGGAGAACGGGGAGTGCAGGCTGGTGTTGACGGGCAATGTGGAGGGCTCCTATCCCATGGACGCCGCCGCCGTGCGGGAGGCGGTCTGCGCTCTCTACCGGCCCCAGACCCCCGCCGCGGACATCCCCGCACCCCAGGAACCGGAGCCCGAACCGGAAGCCCCCGCGCCTCAGCCCGAAGCAGCCCCGGAGCCAGAGGTCTGCCCGGTCCCGGAGCCGACGCCGGAGCCGGAACCCGAACCCGCGCCGGAGCCTGAACCGGAGCCCGAACCCGCCCGGACGAAGATCTACACCCGCATGCGGAACAAGCCCCCGGAGGTGGTAACTGTGGTCACCGTGCCAGCGGAATCCGCTCCCGAAGTGCCAAAAGAAGAAGCCCCCATCCTGCTGCCCGAAGCGCCCTGTGCCCTGCCGCTGGAGGACGGCTACACCTACATACAGACACCCCTGCCCGCCGCCTCGGGGCTGGGCTGGTGCCTGGTGGGCGTGCGGACGACGGACGGCCAGGTCACGTCCGTGCGCTGCGCCATGCCCGGTGCCTACGCGCCCCAGCCGCCCGAGGGCCTGACCGGCTGCGTCTGGGTCAGCCCCGGCGATGGCAGCGACTGCGGCTATTGGGTCTACACCGAGGATTGCGGAGAGGGGGATTGACGAGAGAGACGATGTGACGAGATAAACAGGGATTTGTAGGGGTGTTTGTACGAAGCCACCTCATCCGCCCTCACGGGCACCTTCCCCTCAAGGGGAAGGCAGGGGCTGGGAAACGCGGGCCCAAAAGCCTTCCCCTTGAGGGGAAGGTGGCGCGAAGCGCCGGATGAGGTGAACCCCCGTCACCCCGACAAATTCCAATTTACTTTCTGAAACCTACCGCGCCATTTCCTCCCTGCTGCGCGCCAGCGCGGCGGCGATGACCTGGTCCATGTCGTAATACTTGTATTCACCCAGCCGTCCGCCAAAGACGACCTTTTCCTCCCGGTCGGCCAGGGCCTTGTACTGCTGGTAGAGCGCGCCATTCTTCGCGTCGTTGACGGGATAATAGGGCTCGTCCCCCGGCTTCCATTCGGAGCTGTACTCCCGGCTGATGACCGTCTTGGGCAGGTCGTTGCCCTGGGCGTCCTTTCCGAACTCGAACCACTTGTGCTCGATGATGCGCGTCCAGGGCGTTTCCCGGTCGGTGTAGTTCACGGCGGCATTGCCCTGGAAGTTGGGGATGTCCATAAGCTCCGTCTCAAAGCGGACGGAACGGTATTCCAGCGTGCCCAGACTGTAGTTGAAATAGGCGTCGACGGGGCCGGTGTAGATGACCTGCCTGGCCATGGCGTCCAGCTCGGCCTTGTGGCTGAAATAGTCGCAGTTCAGCCGGACCTCCGCGCCCTTGAGCAGATTCTCCACCAGCTTCGTGTAGCCGCCCACGGGGATGCCCTGATAGAGGGCGTTGAAGTAGTTGTTGTCAAAGGTCAGCCGCACGGGCAGGCGCTTGATGATGAAGGCGGGCAGGTCGCGGCAGTCGCGGCCCCACTGCTTCTCGGTGTAGCCCTTGATGAGCTTTTCGTAGATGTCCCGGCCCACCAGTGATATGGCCTGCTCCTCCAGGTTTTTCGGTTCGCCGGTGATCTCCTTCCGCTGCTCCGCGATCTTCGCCGCGGCCTGCTCCGGGGTCACCACGCCCCACATCTTGTTGAAGGTGTACATGTTGAAGGGCAGGCTGTACAGTTCGCCCTTATAATTCGCCACCGGGCTGTTGGTGAAGCGGTTGAACGTGGCGAAGCGGTTGACGTACTGCCACACCGCCGCGTCGTTGGTGTGGAAGATGTGCGCGCCATAGCGATGCACATGGATGCCCTCGATGTCCTCGGTGTACACATTGCCGGCGATGTGGGGCCGCTTTTCCACCACTAATACGGACTTGCCCGCGTCCATGGCCTCACGGGCGAATACCGCGCCGTAGAGCCCCGCGCCGATGATCAGATAATCATATGTCATTTCTATCGCACCTTTTTTCACAGTATGCCGTCCAGCATACCTTCGATTTCGCACTGGATATCCTCTATGGACCGCATTTCGCCGCCACGGGTACACTCCACGGTCCGCCAGCCCAGCTTTTTGGCGCAGTAGTCCGCCGCCTGACGGCTTCGGGCCAGATAGGCCTGGTTGCGCTCGTGGATGTCCTTCTTTCCCTCGTCGCCGTGATAGCGGCCGCTCATCAGCCTCTGGGACACCTCCGGCGGGACGCGCAGGTAGACGACCGCGTCCGGCGCGGGAATGCCCAGCAGCTCGTATTCATATTCAAACAGCCATTTGAGAAAGCCGTCCCACTCCGCCTCCGGCAGCTTGGAGCACTGATGGATGGCATTGGAGGTGGTGTAGCGGTCGGCGATGACGATGCCGCCCGCCTCGTAGAATTTTCCCCAGCTCCGCTTGTAGCTGGCATAGCGGTCCACCGCGTAGAAGCTGGACGCCGCGTAGGCGTTCACGTCCGAAGGCGCGCTGCCGAATTCCCCCGAAAGGTACAGCTTCACCAGCGCCGAGGATTCGCTCTTATAGTCCGGGAAGGATACCTCCCGCACGGACCTTCCCCCTTCGGCCAGCCTCTCCGCCAGCAATCGGGCCTGGGTGCCCTTTCCCGAGCCGTCCAGCCCTTCGATGACGATCAGCCTGCCCCTGTTGCCTGTTTCCATCCGTATGTACCTCTTTTACTGCATCATTTTCCTTTTTTCGCGGGCAATCAACGGGTCATTGCTCTGCCCAGACATTATAACATGTAAACGCGCCTATTGACAAGCAACGATTCACTCAAGCTCCCGTGGAACGCAAATTAACCTTCCCTTGGCCGTTTGCCGCTTGACCGGGGATATGAGGGGAGATTATAATAGAGTTATACTCGATAAATTGGAATTTGTCGGGGAGTCAAACCAACCTTGTAGGGGCGCCGTTTCGGCGCCCGCCCCCAACGAAACGCATCGTCCTACCCGGCGGGCGGCTATCAAAATTACCAAGCTACAAAAAGGGGGCTTTTCCCATGGACGCGGCGCGGGCGGAACTGGTGATGGCGGAGCTTCAGAAGCTGTACCCGGAGGCAAGGCCGGAGCTGCATTTTGCCAACCCCTATGAGACGCTGATCGCCACCATACTGTCGGCTCAGTGCACGGACAAGCGGGTCAACATGGTGACGGCGCGGCTGTTCCCCCAGTACCCGGACGCCTTCGCCATGTCGAAGCTGACGCCGGAAGAACTGGAGCCGATGATCAGGGAGTGCGGCCTTTACCACAACAAGGCGAAGAACATCATCGCCGCAAGCCACGCCCTGGTAGAGCAGTACAATGGCGTGGTGCCCAACACCCGTGCCGAACTGATGAAGCTGCCCGGCGTGGGACAGAAGACCGCCGGCGTGGTGCTGCTGGCCGCCTTTGGGGACGATCAGATTCCCGTGGATACCCACGTCTTCCGCGTCTCCCGCCGCATCGGCCTGGCCGACGCCAACACCCCGGAGAAGGTGGAGGCCCAGCTTCGGGAGATACTGCCCCGGGACATCTGGTCCCTGGGTCATCACCTCATCATCTGGCACGGTCGCCGCTGCTGCCACGCCAGAAAGCCCGAATGTGAGCGCTGCCCACTGAACGACGGGCTGTGCGAGAAGCACATGGAATAAATACTTTCGGAGATATATTATATGGCATTGTTTGTAGACATCGTAACCATCACCGTGAAGGCCGGGGACGGCGGGAACGGCTGCGTCTCCTTTCACCGCGAGAAATTCGTCCAGGCCGGCGGCCCGGACGGCGGCGACGGCGGGCGCGGCGGCGACGTGATCTTCGAGGCCACCGAGCGCATGCACACGCTGATGGACTTCCGCTATAAGCGCAAATTCACCGCCGAAAACGGCGCGGACGGCATGGCGAACCGCCGTTCCGGCAAGTCCGGCGAGCCGGTGGTCATCGAGGTGCCGCCGGGAACGGTGGTGCGCGAAAAGGCCACGGGCAAGCTGCTGCTGGACCTCTATGCCCCCGGCGAGCGCAAGGTTCTCGTGAAGGGCGGCAAGGGCGGCTTCGGCAACCAGCACTTCGCCACACCCACCCGGCAGGCCCCCCAGTTCGCCCGCCCCGGCGAAAAGCGGGAGGTCATCGAGCTTCAACTGGAGCTGAAATCCATCGCAGACGTGGGCCTCGTGGGCTTCCCCAACGTGGGCAAATCCACCATACTCTCCGTGGTGACCGCGGCGCGGCCCAAGATCGCCAACTATCACTTTACGACGTTACAGCCCAATTTGGGCATCGTCAAGCAGGGCGATGACAGCTTCGTGCTGGCGGACATCCCCGGCCTCGTCGAAGGCGCGGCGGAGGGCGTCGGCCTGGGTCACGCTTTCCTGCGGCATGTGGAGCGCACGCGGATGCTGCTGCATGTGGTGGACATCTCCGGCTCCGAGGGCCGCGACCCGCTGGAGGATTTCGACGCCATCATGAAGGAGCTGGAGGCCTACGGCGACCTGGCCAAGCGGCCGATGATCGCCGTGGCCAACAAGATGGATCTGCCCGGCGCGCAGGAGAATCTCGAAAGATTGAAGGTCAAGCTGGAGGGCACCGGCATACCGGTCTACGCCGTGTCCGCCGCCACGCGGGACAACTTCAATCCCCTGATGTACGCGACGACGGAAATGCTCTCCCAGTGCCCGCCCGCCGAACCCTTCACCGAGGAGGAGCTCTTCGAGCTGGACCCCAACGCCGGCGAGCCCTTCACCATCGACACCCAGGGCGGCATCTACTTCGTCTCCGGGCGCGAGATGGACCGCCTCATCGAGTCCGTCAACTTTGACAACGAGGAGTCCCTCAACTGGTTCCACCGCTCCCTCCGCCGCCTCGGCGTCATCGACGCCCTCCGCGAACACGGCGCCCACGAAGGCGACAGCGTAGTGATCGGGGAGATGGAATTCGACTTTGTTGAATAATACACTTGGAGGATATATTATGACCACCAAACAGCGGGCCGCCCTGCGGTCCATGTGCAATACGATGGAGCCGGTGCTTCACATCGGCAAGGACGGCATCACGGACAACCTGGTGAAGCAGTGCTGGGACGCGCTGGAGGCCCGTGAACTGATCAAAGTGACCGTCCAGAAGAACGCCCCCTTCGCCTCCACCCGCGAGGCCTGCGACGCCCTGTGCGAGCGGGTCCACGCAGACCCCGTCCAGACCATCGGCAGCCGCTTCTGCATCTACCGCCAAGCGCGGAAGGATTCCAAGATACGGCTGGAGGATCTGGGATAATTCATGCGGCGCTGCAAAAGCAGCGCCGCATTTCTTTACGTTCTTTTCCACTGATACAGCCCATGGCGGTTGCAGCAGGCGTAGAGCCGCTTGACGCGGTCGATCTTGAAGCGGGTCCCGGCGCTGCCCTCGGGGTAGAGCTTGACGAGCTGTATCCCCTGATCGGACACCGCCGCGAGGAAGGAGATATAGTGCTCCTTCATCATGGGATGATCGAGGGTGACGTAATACTCATCCTCGACGACCTCCACGCGAATGCAGTGTTCCGGGTCCTCCGATTCCACCTCGAGAGGCGGCAGCGTGACGCCGCAGCAGCTCACCAGGGCCTCGCCGATGGCGTGGATCACATTGCCGCAGACCGGACAGACGTAGAAGCCGCACCGGGCCATGTTGGCGCACCGGTTCCGGTTCTGAACGGCCTCGCCCGACAGCAGCTCGATCACCGAAAGCCCCAGCGCCCCGGCCAGCGGCTCCAGCAGGCTGATGTCCGGAAAGCCCCGGCCTGTCTCCCATTTGCTCACCGCCTTGGCGCTGACGTGGACGCGCTCCGCCAGCGCCTCCTGGGTCATCCCCTTCCCCTCCCGGAGCCTGCGAATCATCGCCCCGGTCACATAATTGTTCATGTCGGTTCACCTCCTGTGCTCTGAGATTATCACGTGTCCGTTCATTTGACAACCTGCGCTGCGTAGAGGCAGGGCCGGGATGGTAGACTGATAAATAAGGATTTGTCGAGATGTCATTCGTAACCCACCTCATCCGCCCTCACGGGCACCTTCCCCTCAAGGGGAAGGCAAGGAGTTAAGAACGGTGGCCCCAAAAGCCCCTTGAGGGGAAGGTGGCGCGAAGCGCCGGATGAGGTGGATTCCCGCTTACCCCCGACAAATTCTAACTTATCGCACACACAGAACAGCCGCATATAAATTTTCACTTGAAAAATGTGTTAGGATATGCTAATATGGAGTTAGTCAAGTGAAAGGAACTGAATGGCATGAATATACATAAATCGGCTGAGGACTACCTGGAGATGATCCTGAGGCTGGACGAGGAGAAGGGCTACGTGCGCTCGGTGGACATCGCCACGGGGCTTTCGGTGAGCAAGCCCTCCGTCAGCGTGGCGATGAAGCATCTGCGGGAGAACGGCTACATCAATATGGACAAGGACAATTACATCTCCCTGACGGACAAGGGCATAGAGATCGCCCGCCGCATCTACGACCGTCACAAGGCCCTGACGGAGATCCTCATCCGCATTGGCGTGGACCCGGAGACCGCCCAGGAGGACGCCTGCAAGGTGGAGCACGACATCTCCCCCGAGACCTATGAGGCCATCGTGCGCCAGCTCAACAGGCATTAGTCCCGCAGGACCCGGACGGTTTCAATACCGTAACGTCTGAACAATGCAGCTACTTCCCGACCGATGCGCTCGCCGCTGACAGCGATGGGTATGGCGGGAGGACAGGCCACCGTCGGCGCGGCGCACACCCGCCCGACGGCTTTTTCGATCGGCACGACCTCCGAAGGCGCGAATATCGCCTGCCGCAGGGACATCGCCCGGGATGGCCTGGGCAGCATGAGCGGTTCAGCGGGATAAGTGAAGCGGGCACAGTGTTTTAATACTGCTTCAACCCGTGCAAAATCCACTTCCCTGTTCTCCGGGGAGAACATCAGCACCACATAATCCCCGTCGGCGTACTCACATTCCACCCCGCCCCGGCGCAGCGCGTCGGCGATGGCAAGGCCGTCCCCGGAGAGGGTCAGCTTCATCGGCTCGGAGGGGAGAATGTGAAGGCCAAGGGCGGACAGTCTGCCCTTCAGCGCGTCCAGTTTTTCCGCGGTCCGTGCCAGCTTTTCCGGGAAGTCCCCGGCAAGGCGGGCGTTGCACAGATCGAGGGACTGCAAAATCAGATAGGACGGGCTGGTGGAGCCGAACAGCGACAGCGCGTCCTTCGCGCCTTCGGCATAGCGCATCGCACCTTTGGAGATGTGCAGATAGGCCCCGCCGGTCAGCGCCGGGAGGGTCTTGTGGGCAGAATCACAGCACATGTCCGCGCCCAGATCCAACGGATGGCGCGATTGAGTGAGGAATTTCAGATAGGCCCCGTGGGCATTGTCCACCAGCAGGGAAACATTACAGGCATGACAGACCGCCGCAAGCCCTTCGATGTCCTGCATCCCGCCCAGATAGTCCGGGGAGGTCAGCAGCACGCAGAAAGGCGGGGTTTCCAGTTCCTCCAGCCGCCGCCTCAATTCCCCCGCCGTCACCGGGCAGGTGCAGACCGAGGACGTACTGCGCTCGGGCCACAGCCATTCCACGTCGAAATCGCACAGCGCCGCGGCGTACAGCAATGACTTGTGAGCATTGCGCGCCGCCAGCGCCACGGGGCGCGCCCCGGTATCCTGCCGGTTCACCATCGCAAGGTAAAGCATCGCCCGCAGGCACTGGCTGGAGCCTTCCGCGGCATAGAACGTCGCCCCGCTGCCGAACAGCAGCGAGGCGTTTTTTTCGCTCTCCGCGATGATGCCGTCGGCCTCGTACAGCGCGTCGGCCCCGGCGATCTCCGTGATGTCCCGCCCCTCACACCCCAGCGGCCCCGCGCCCTTGTGGCCGGGCATGTGGAGCCGGGAAGTGTGACCGGCGAGATATTGAGTGACAAAATCATAGATGGGCGTATTCATAAGGTTCCCTTTTCCCGGTCTATTGCTGCATTTCGCTCAGGCAGCCCGCGCAATCGGAGCCGCAGCCCTCGCCGCCCACGGGCTGGCCGGTTTCGAGGCTCTCGGCCACCTGCATCATGATGGCGCACTCCATGCGCTTCTTGAACAGCTCGCAGCCGAACTCGTAGACGCCTCGGATGGAGCCGGTGGCGTGGTAGGCGTTGGCGGCGCAGCCGCCGGAGCAGTAGAGCTTGGCCCAGCAGTCCTTGCACTCGGGGCGGGCGTAGGCGTTGACCAGCTTGAATTCATCCTGCACGGCCTTGTTGGTCACGCCGTCCCAGACGTTGCCCATCAGGTACTTCGGGTCGCCCACGAACTGATGGCAGGGATAGAGGTCGCCCCAGGGCGTCACGGCCATGTACTCGGTGCCGCTGCCGCAGCCGCTGATGCGCTTGTAGATGCAGGGGCCGCCGGTCAGGTCGATCATGTAGTGGTAGAAGGTAAAGGGCCGTCCCTCCTTCTTCCGCTTCATCATCTCTTTGGCGAGGATTTCATACTGCTCGAACAGCACGGGCAAATCTTCTGATTTCAGCGCGCCGGGGTCGCCGGGGGGACACACCACCGGCTCCATGCTGGTCTCCGTGAAGCCCAGGTCCGCCATGTGGAACACGTCGTTGGTGAAGTCCAGATTGTTGCGGGTGTAGGTGCCGCGCATGTAGTAGTTCTTGCCGCCCCGGGCCTCCACCAGCTTTTTGAACTTCGGCACGATGCGGTCATAGCTGCCGTGGCCGGCATAGTCCACGCGGAGGGCGTCGTGGATTTCTTTTCTTCCATCCAGGCTCAGCACCACGTTGCTCATCTCTTTATTGGCGAAGTCGATGACGTCGTCGTCGATGAGCATACCGTTGGTGGTCAGCGTAAAGCGGAAGTTCTTGTTGTGAATCTTCTCCTGCTCCCTCGCGTAGGCCACCAGGCGCTTGCAGACGTCCCAGTTCATCAGCGGCTCGCCGCCGAAGAAGTCCACCTCCAGGTTGCGCCGGGTGCCGGAATATTGGATGAGGAAGTCCAGCGCCTGTTTGCCCACCTCGAAGGACATCAGCGCCCGGTCGCCGTGGTACTTGCCCTGGCTGGCAAAGCAATACGAACAATTCAGATTGCAGGTGTGGGCCACATGCAGGCACAGCGCCTTCACCACCACGGGCCGCGCCTTGAAGTCGAAGGCCAGGTTTTCATATTTGTCCTCGGAGAACAGCTTGCCGTCGGCCTTCAGCACCGCCACGTCGTCCAGACATTCCCGGACGTCGACCTCGGTCACATCAGGATATTTTTCGGTGATGATTCTGATGATTTCCCCGGCGTCGTGGTCTAAATACAGCGCGATGATGTCATAGGCCACCTCGTCCACCGCGTGGACCGCGCCCGAGGCCATGTCCAGCACGATGTTGTAGCCGTTCAGTTTATACTGGTGAACCATGTATCTCTCTCCCGCATAAAAAACGCCGCCTTTGCGGGCGGCATTTTCATAAGAATGTCTTACTTGTTCTTGTTTTCGCACTTCTGGTTCGCCACGCCGCAGGAGGTCTTGCAGGCGGACTGGCAGGAGGTCTGGCATTCGCCGCAGCCGCCGGTCACGGTGCTCTTGTTGAGATCGCGGGTGTTGATGGTCTGAATCCTCTTCATGCTTATATCTCTCCGTTTCTCATAACCGCAAAAGCAGTCTTTCATAATGAATATAGTATACCATGCTGCCCGGCAGCTTGTCAAGACGGGAAGCGTTGAGTTTCACGCGGGGCGGGGCGATGGTGAACGGGGATTTATCGGGGAGTTACCCGCTCTCCTGTAGGGGCGGCGTTGCGCCGCCCGCCCGATAGAACGCAACGTTTCACAGGGGGGCGGGCGCCGAAACGGCGCCCCTACAGGGATAGTTCGACTCCTTGATAAATCCCAATTTGACGATGTGCATTGTGATAAAAACCTCCCGCCCGATTTGACGGGCGGGAGAACTGTCGAAACTGGAGCGGAGGATCAATACTTCCTGGCCTGCTCCCTGTGCTCGATGACGTCCCTGTAGGCTTCGCGGACGCTCTCCTTTTCGGAGGTGGCGGCCATGCCCACGTTCCACCATGCGCCGTAGCCGTCGGTCATGGTCTTGGGGAGGACCTTCAGGTCGAACAGGCAGGCGACGGTCTGCTTCCGGGAGTCCTCGAGGGCGGCCTTCAATTCCTCCACGGACTTGCAGGTATAGGACTTCATGCCGAAGGCCTCGCCGATGAGAGCGTAGTTGGTGTGGATGAGGTCGCCGGTGGGCTTCTTGCCGTCGGTATAGCGGAACTCGGTGGCGAGAGAGCCAATGCCGTGGGTCATTTCGAGATTGTTGATGCAGCCAAAGCCGCAGTTGTCGAACACGAGGATGTTGGTCTTGACCCGCTCCTGCATGATGGTGCCCAGCTCAGAGGACAGCATCTGGAAGCCGGAGTCGCCGACGACGGTGTACTCCTCGCAGTCAGGGTCGGCCATCTTGACGCCCATGGACGCGCCGATCTCATAGCCCATGCAGGAATAGCCGTATTCCACATGGTAGCCGCCGCGCTTGTCGGTCTTCCACACGCGCTGCAGGTCGCTGGGCAGGGAGCCGCCGGCGCAGACGATGATGTCCTCGGGGGCCATGACCTCGCGCAGCGCGGCCAGCGCCGCGGACTGGGTGAGGGAGGTGCCGTACATCCTGTAGAACTCGGGCACGGTGCGGGGGTCGCGGGCCTTGATGGTGGGCTCGAAGTCCTCGCCGTCGCAGACCAGGCCGCCCAGGCGGGCCAGCTCCTCGTCCCATTCCTTCTTGGCGGCTTCGATCTCTCCGTTGTAGGCGGAGGTGTAGCCGGCCTTCTCCAGAATGGCGGTCAGGGCCTTGACGGTCTCGCGGGCGTCGCCCACGGCCTTCACGGCGTCGAACTTGTAGGCGTGGAAGCGGGAGATGTTGATGGCGGCGAACTTCACCTCGTGGTTGCGGAACAGCCACTTGGAGGAGGTGGTGAAGTCGGTCATGCGGGTGCCGATGCCGATGACGCAGTCGGCCTCAGCCGCGATCTTGTTGGAGGCGGAGGTGCCGGTAACGCCGATGCCGCCCAGGCACATGGGATGGCTGGACTTGCAGGCGCTCTTGCCGCCCTGGCTCTCGCCGAAGGGGATCTGGAACTTCTCGCAGAACTGCTCCACGGCCTCGCCGGCCTCGGAATAGCGCACGCCGCCGCCGACGATGACGATGGGCTTGCGGGCATGGCGGATGACCTCGGCCACGTCGTCAAGCTCCTCCTGGACGGCCACGGGGCGGGTGATGCGATGGACGCGCTTGGCGAAGAAGGACTCGGGATAGTCAAAGGCCTCGCCTTCAACGTCCTGGGGCAGGGCGATGCAGACCGCGCCGGTGTCGGCGGGATCGGTCAGCACGCGCATGGCGTTGATCAGGGCGCTCATGAGCTGCTCGGGGCGGACGATGCGGTCCCAGTACTTCACCACGGGCTTGAAGGCGTCGTTGGTGGTGGTGGCCAGGGAGCTGGGCTGCTCGATCTGCTGCAGCACCGGGTCGGGCTGGCGGGAGGCGAAGCTGTCGGAGGGGAACACCAGCAGCGGGATATTGTTGACGGTGGCGGTGCCGCAGGCGGTGACCATGTTGGCCGCGCCGGGGCCGATGGAGGACGCGCAGGGGATGATCTTCTTGCGGTCGTTCTGCTTGGCGTAAGCAATGGCACAGTGGCACATGCCCTGCTCGTTGCGGCCCTGCATCACCTTGATGCTGCCGGGGTTGGTGTCCAGCGCCTCGCCCAGGCCCACGGCGATGCCGTGGCCGAAGAGGGTGAAGAACGCCTCTACAAACTTGGTCTCCACGCCGTCGCGGGAGACATACTGCTGATCGAGAAACTTGACAATCGCCTGGGCTGTCGTCAGTCGAATGGTCTTTTCCATGGGGATCTACCTCCTGCATGATTCATGTCGTCTGCTGTCGCTGTAAAGGTGCAAATCCGGCCAAAGTGCCATGACTTGACAAACACTCTCGCAACACTCACCCCTATTTTAACATACTTCATGAATAATTACAATACCCGCAATAATTTCGTGGAGGGGTTTTTATGGGCTTTGTATGACAAATTGAGAATGAAATTTTACCACTTTGGAGGCGGTCTGTACACTGTGCGGTATTGCCCTCTGCGCCAGTGTTCACCCCCGGACCAGCGCGCGCACGCCCCTGACTTTCGACATCAGCAGCGCCGTGCCCAGGCTGAGAGCATAGTCCAATACGAACAGCGCAATCACATACAGGAGGGGATGCTGCTCGTGAAACGCGGCAAAGGGCATCACCCACAGAATGATCCTCAGAAAAAACATATGGAGGATATACACGCCGAAGGCAGTGCGCGAAAGCGTCAGCAGCGCCTTGCTGCGCGTCTCCCTCTCCCCGGCGAGGGATGAGATCAGCGTAAACAGGCCCACCCCGTAGACCATGGCGGGCAGTGTGTTCATGTCGGAGATGTAATTCCAGATATCGGGTATGTCACGAATCCAGAGGGGCACCCCCAGGACGATGATCGCCACCGCCGCAGCGCCCGCGCCGATCAGCGTGATTCGCACCTTTCCCTGCGGTGGAAAGGCGGTCAGGTACCACCCAATCAGCAGGTACGGCACATAGCCGGTGAAGTATTCCGGGCAGAATTTATCTACGAAACCGATGATACTGTAATGCTTACCCACTGTAAACACTTCTGCCGTCTGCGTCAAAAACTGCGCGACTGTGGAGATCATGATCACTCCAAGTATATAGCGCCTGTTTTCCGCCTTCACATACAGCCGCAGCACAGGGATCGCCAGGTAAACGACGACCAGCGTGCACATGTACCACAGATGGGGATATTGCTCATTCTTCAACAGCAGGCAATCCCAGAACAGGGACATGTCCACCGCCCCTCCCTGAATCAAGGGCGTCAGCACGGCGCTGCATATCGCGTAGAAAATGCCCCAGAACACGAGCAGGCGCAGCATATCCAGCAGCGATTTTCGATAGAAGCGCCTTGTGTCAAAATCGCGCCCTTCGTCCAGAAACAGCGCCCCGCTCAACATCATAAACATGGGCGTAGCGGCGCGTCCCAGCCCGTTGAACAGATTCCTGACGTGGAAGGCCGCGTCCTGAATTTCCGGATCAACATACGACACCATAAAAATGGCAGCATGACCCAGCACCACCATGAAAACCGCGACGGTTCGTATGATGTCAAAGCTGAGCTTTCGCTTTCCAGACATAAGAGCGCTCCTTCCAACCTGCCGGTGCGCCCGTGTCCCCTCAAGACGACTCCCGTTCCCAGCCATTCATTTTAAATTGTCCATTTGCAATGGTTCAGTCTCATAAACAGGGATTTGTCGGGGAGATGCCCAATCTCTTGTAGGGGCGGCGTTGCGCCGCCCGCCGGGTAGGACGATGCGTTTCGTTGAGGGCGGGCGCCGAAACGGCGCCCCTACATTTTTCGGGCCGGACTAAACCGTTACGTCCATTCTTATATATTGATGTTTACCCCATTGACCTCCACGCCCTCCTCGGCGCGGATGAGGATATACTTCACGCCGTCGATGACGCGGGTCTCCACGAGGTCGCTGCGCTCAGGGTTGACCTGGACGGTGACGTCGGGGGTGCGGACCTCGAACTTCTTGGGCTCCACCACGTTGCGGGCGGGGATGGAGACGGCTTCGCCGAACTCCTCCACATACTTGTCCTGGAAGGCCTGGACCTTTTCCTCGGGCACGCCGCAGGATTCCAGCATGGAGACCACCTCGCGGCGGCTGATCTCCAGGGGCTCGGCGGTCTTGTCCTTGTCGTTTTCCTCCAGGCGCTCGCGGAGGGTGTCGTGGACGGTCTGCACCACGTCGAAGCTCAGGTCCTCGTCCAGCGCGTCCTCCAGGATGCTCTGGAAGGTCTCCCGCTGGGTCTCGGCGGGCATGGGCGCGTCGGCGTTGAACACGGCGTCGATGAAGTCCTCATGGATGTTGGCCGCGTCCTTCGTGAAGTACAGTGCGGAATAGATGTTGGTCGCCCGGTCGTCGAAGGTGGGGAACATGAAGCCCAGCTCGGGCGCGGCCACCACCAGATCGGGGTCCAGGCTGTGGAAGGCATTGTCGTCCGCGAAGTAGCTCAGCGCCGGCTTGGTCAGCTTCACCGGGCAGACGCAAACGAGGATGTAATTGAACACTTCCTCGGAGATGACGTCGGACTTGTTCTCGTCGGTGTGCTTGAAGGGCACGTCGTAGGCGTCGTGCATCATCAAAATCAGATAGTTGCCCTCGATCTCCAGCCCGTCGATGATCTTCTGGCAGAGGGTCTCCACGCCGCGGTCCACGGTGAGGGCGGTGTTCTTCAGGCCCATCAGCAGGCCGTGGGCCTCGCCGTCCATCACCTGGTCCGGGCGAAATTCCACGTCGATCAGGTTGCGGCCCGGCACGCCCGCCAGCGTCCGCTTGAACAGCGACAGGTATTTCTCCGCCTCCTCCTGGGGGAAGGACATCAGCGGCTTGTTGAAGGTGGAGACGATCTCCCGCTTTTCATTGACATAGCAGCCCCGCACGCAGCTGATGGCGTTCTTGTCCATGTTGAAGCGGCGGCGGATCTCGGCGATCTCTTTTCTGTTCATATCTTGGAACCTCGTTCTTTCAATGGTTTGGATTCAAAGCACATTATACCATTTCTTTTGGGTATCATTTTGACAGCACGGGGGGAATGAGGTTAATTAGATTTCTCCTCCTTCTCCCTGCGCTTCCGCTCCTCCTTCCGCTTCTGGTTCCTGATGTGCAAATACAGCGCGTCAAAGGGTCCGATGATGACGCAGATCAGCGCCACGATGTAGTACCAGGGCATGGGGGAAGCCTCCTTTCCGGAATTTCAAATGGGCAATGGGAAATTGGCTCAGTTTGAAACCCTTCCATTGATGCCTGTTCAGAGCTTATACCCCGTCCCCACGAACTGGGCCACATCCCTTCCGGTGTCGTCGGTGACATCGACGATGTAGACGCAGGTGGTGCGGCCGTCTTTGCGCTGATGGGCGCGGGCGATGAGACGGCTGCCCTTGGGGGCGGTGAGGTAGTTGATGCTGACCTGCTGGGCTACGGTGGGACGGTGGACGTTGTTCACCGCCACGGCGAAGGCAAAGTCCGCCAGCGTGAAGATCGCGCCGCCCATGATGCCGCCGTTGGCGTTCTTGTGCCGCCCGGTCAGTGTCATGCTGCATACCGACGACGATTCGCCGATCTCGTCCAGCGTCATGCCGTTTTCAGTGGCGAATTTGTCGCCCTCAAAGTAGGCCCGGGCCTCCTCGATATTTTTGAATGTAGACATTTGTATCCCTCCGAAGCAGATGTTTTTCGCTTTGCCATGATAGCACAGCCCGGATAAAAAAACAAGCTGACATGGGAACTACCTTCTGGTAATAAACGTCAAATTAACATCTGTTGACAGAGCAATAAACAGAGATTTGTCGGGGTAAATTGAAAATGGAAAATTGAAAATTGAGTTACCAGCTTGCAAACCCACCAACCAGTGTTGTTGTAGGGGCGGCGTTGCGCCGCCCGCCGGGTAATACGGGTAGCATTTGTCGCTATTAATTTTCAATTTTCAATTATCAATTTTCAATTCGTCTCCCCGATAAATTCCAATTTATCAATCATGCCACACAGGGAGGGAAGAGACATGAAGAAGCGGTTTATGCTGCTAATTTCGTTGGTTCTGGTCGGGGCGGTGCTGTGCGGGTGCCAGCTCATGCCGATTTTGGAGGCGATACGGGACGCGGGGATGCAGAAGCGTAACACTACCGCCATCACGGTGGAGGACGATTACGAGCTCTACAGCGAGCCGGTGGAGGCGGACGGCATGGTCGAATACGAGGCATACGCGCCCGCCATGATGGCCGGTGCTTCGATGAACAGCTTCGTTTCTATGCCGGAATTCAACACCGAGGAATACGCCAGCGTGACGGAGAACGGCTTCCGCAGCGTGGCCACCAGCCCGCTGAGCACCTTCTCGGCGGACGTGGACACCGCCTCCTACTGCAACCTGCGGCGGATGCTGAACCAGGGCTATGCCCCCGAGGACATCCCCACCGGCGCGGTGCGGGTGGAGGAGATGCTGAATTACTTCCGCTACGACTACGCCGCGCCCGAGGACGGCAGCCGCTTCGGCGTGACGGCGCAGCTCGGCGACTGCCCGTGGAATCCCGAAGCCAAGCTGCTGACGCTGGGCGTGCGGGCAGCGGACGCGCCGGAGAAGCTGGACGAGGGCTCGAATCTGGTGTTCCTGATCGACGTCTCCGGCTCCATGAGGGACACGAACAAGCTGGACCTGGTGAAGCAGGCGCTGACGTTGCTGACGGAGCAGCTCACGGCGAAGGACACGCTGTCCGTCTGCACCTATTCCGACGGCGAGGAGATCATCATAGAAGGCGCGAATCCTGAGGCGGACCGGGGGAAGATACTGGCCGCGCTGGACGGCCTTCAGGCCCAGGGCTACACCGACGGCCAGCGAGGCCTGGAGCAGGCCTACGAGCTGGCGATGAAATACTACCGTCCCAAGGGAAACAACCGGGTCATCATGTGCTCCGATGGCGATCTGAACGTGGGCATCACCAGCGAGAGCGACCTGCACGATTACGTGTCGAAGAAGAAGGAGACGGGCGTCTACCTCTCCGTTCTGGGCTTCGGTGACGGCAACTACAAGGACACCAAGATGGAGACCCTGGCCGACGACGGCAACGGCAACTACTATTACATCGATTCCATACTCGAGGCCCGGAAGGTGCTGGTGGAGGAGCTGACCCAGTCGCTCTACGCCGTGGCGGACGACGTGAAGTTTCAGATCGAGTTCAACCCCGCCAAAATCTCCGCCTGGCGTCAGGTGGGCTACGAGAACCGCGCCCTGGCGGACGAGGACTTCGAGAACGACAAGAAGGACGCCGGCGAGGTCGGCGCGGGGGCCACGGTCACGGTGCTCTATGAACTGCTCCCCGCCGGCGAGGCTCCCGCGGAGGGCAGTCTGAAATACCAGACCGGCGCGCTCACCGAGGCCGCCCAGGGCGACGAATGGCTGACCCTGTCCATACGCTACAAGGAGCCCGGCGGCGATGAGAGCAAGCTGGAGACTCGCGCCGTGGGTGAGGCCAACATCGCAGAGACCCCCTCGGAGGACTTCCGCTTCGCCGCCGCTGTGGCCGAATTCGGTATGCTGCTCAATCGCAGCGAATACGCCGGAACCAGCGATTACGCCTCCGTGCTGGACCTGCTCAAGCAGACCGGCCTCGGCGACGACTATCGCGAGGAGTTCTTCAGCCTGGTCAAGATCGCCCAGCGGTCCGAACAGTTGAAGCCGTGATGCAGCGAGGTTTCCGGTAAACGGGGATTTGTCGGGGTGAAGTATCTCCCCCACAAATCCCCATCTATCGACATCACCGAACGATAAGGGCCATGCCGGCGGGCATGGCCTTTTGATTTACCATAGCGGTTTTCTGTATTCCTCCTCAAGAGCGTGCCATTTTTCCAAAAAGGCGTCACCCTCCGGGTCGCTGGCGATCTCGCGCAGGGCGTCGCGGACAGCTTTGACGAAATCGGGATTCAGCCCACCGATGCCGCTGGCCGTCAGCGGGCACATGGCTCGGGCCCGGGCGTCCAGGCGCACGGTCCACCTGCCGTTTTTGCCGCGCACAGGGGTCAGGGGGAAGATGCGGCAGCCCAGCGGGCGCTCATCCCGGTCGCAGCAGCCCTCGCAGGTCATGACGGGAGCGAGGTCATCCCGCAGGATGGAGGAAACCCATTCGCAGTTCCGCAGCCGCTCCGCCTCGCCGGGGAAAAGATGGACGCCGCCCTGACCGTCCTCGTCCGTCCCACAGCAGGCCGCGCCGCACAGCGTCCCGCAGTTGCCGCTCATGGGCGTCAGATCGCCGATGATCCTACAGGCTCGTTCAAGTATCTCCGGACTCATGATTTCAGCTCCCTTTTATGGCTTGGGATTCATTGACAAATTGGGATTTGTCGGGGAGACGGGGGTTCACCTCATCCGGCGCTTCGCGCCACCTTCCCCTCAAGGGGAAGGCTTTTGGGTACCGGTAACCCAGCCCCTTGCCTTCCCCTTGAGGGGAAGGTGCCCGTGAGGGCGGATGAGATGACCTCTCACCCTTGACCGCCACATACCATATCTTGTCGATGGTGTTGACCTTGTCCTGCTGGGTCCTGCCCTGTATGCTGGTGGCGACGAGGGGCATTTCGTGACCGCCGCGGCTCTTGATGGTATCGGCACACCAGAAAATGTCGCCGCCGGCGTCGTAGCCGAAGAGCCAGATGGCGTGGGGCGCGCCGGTATCGTAGATCACCACGCCCTCGGGGTGCCGCTTCAGGCAGTCGATGAGATACTGCTTCTTGTCCGGGGCGCTGCGGATGGCGTCGGAGCAGGCCACCTCCATGCCCTGCACGGTGAAGCTGTGGCTCAGGCCGTACTGCTTCGACCAGCCCTTGCGCTCCACAGCGGCATCCGTCACTTGGGTGTAGGCGGTATCCGCCTGGCAGGCGCAGTTGCGCAGCATCATGGTGCAGGCGATGAGCGTGCAGGTGTGCTTCACCGTCTGGGTCAGATAGACGTCCTCCGCCGGCCATGAGCCGTAATAGATGTCCTCCGATAACGCGCCGCCCGTCAGCAGCATCGCCAGCAGCAGCGCAATAACCCTGAATAGCCTTGCCATGAAATTCCCCTCCGGTATGCTTCGCTTCCAATATCATACCGGACCCCTTCGACAAACCGGCGACAATCTGCCAAATATTTCTTGCCATTAATTTGACAGGGAAAAGGATTTGGTCGATAAATAGGGATTTGTCGGGGTGTTTGTTCGAGGCCACCTCATCCGCCCTCACGGGCACCTTCCCCTCAAGGGGAAGGCAGGGGCTGGGAACGGCGAGCCTAAAAGGAGGTGAACCCCCGTCTCCCCGCCAAATTTCAATTTACCGAACAATCCCGCTCTTTATTCCTCGGGCCTGTCCCGCATGCCCTCCAGCCGCTCGCGGATGAGGGCCGGGAAGGGGACGCCCATCAGGTCGGCGTTTTCCAAAATCGAAAGACCCTCGTTGGCGATGTAATAGAACACCGTCGCCGTCTGAAAGACCATGGACTGATTGCCGACGGCCCGGTCAAGCTGGGTCGCCACCAGCACGATCAGCATGATAAAGCCCTTCCGGGCAATGCCGTCGAAGCCCACCTTGCTGGACAGGCCGCCGCCCTCGGTCTTGGGGGATTTGCCGGTGACGGCCAGCAGGATGCCGGTCAGGTAGTCCACCGCCATCATGATCAGCAGTATATTCAGCGCCGCCGACCACTGGCCGTACAGCCCGGCGACAGCTCCCGCCGCCAGACTCGCGGCTTTAATAATGCGGTTCCACATGTGCTTCACCTCCTTTCCCTATGCTTCCTCGGCGCGGGCGTATTTGCCCGACACCCAGCCCGTGGCCCGCTTATACTCCACCAGCAGCCAGCCGTTGGGCGCGGTGTAACCGAACCAGTGCAGGCGGGTACCGGGTGAGAGCGTGCCCATGCTGTCATAGCTTGTGTCCGGGCCTTTGCGCACATGGACGCTGGCCAAAGCCTGCGCGAAGGGCGGCTGAATTTTATCTATATCGGGGATGTTTCCCACTTCTTCAGGATGCCACTCCGCCAGCGCGGCCACGCCGCAGGTGACGTTCGCCGCCGCGTGGTGCCCCTCGCAGAGCAGTATATCGCCGGGGAGCAGATGACTGCTCCCAGTCAGGTACCTGGAGGCCGTCAGCGCCACGAACCCCGCCCGGACGAAATGCTCCCGCATGTTCCGGCTCGTGCACAGCGGCAGGGTTTGCAGCGTCCGGATACCGTGCAGGCATCCCGCCGCCCGGACGTTGGCGCTGACGCCGGCGGTGCAGTCCGACTCGCAGTGTGTCACAATTTTCGACGGCGCGTAGTTGACCTTCTGAAGCTCCCGCCAGTAGGTATCGCGCTGGGACTGGTCATAGCCGATTTTGTCATTGAGCGCCGCCTCGACGGACAGCCTCGCGATGGTCCGCGCCACGGCCTGATCGGGAAAGCGCAGCACCACCGTCCACGGGCGGCTGTACCACTTCTTTAATATCCACTCCTGCCCCGTCTGGTCGCCGGCCCTGCCGCCGCTGTAGCGCCTGTTCTCATCGCTGCCGGAATTGGCGATATAGTGGATATCCGTGGAAAAGATGTATCGATCACAGTCTTCCGCCATGTCACACCTCCCGCTCCAGCGCCGCCCGCACGGCCTCGCGCCACTTGGCGGGCACCTGCGCCAGGGTCTTTTTGCCTGATTTCACCAGACGTACGTAAAACTCGACCATCGCTCATTCACCTCCCAGCATCAGCTCCGCCAGCATATTGATGGCGTCAATGGCGTCCTGAAGGGTCGGCTCCGGGGTCGCGTCGGCTTCAAAATATGCGTCGATATTCGCTTCCAGCTCCTCCTGGGTCGGCACAGCGTCGATGTGGAAGGTCAGATGAAGCTCGTCGGCCAATTTCGCGCCGTCCTCCGCCTCCCGGGGATTGCAGCGCAGCCACACGTCCACTACTCCATCGAGAGGGCGGGCTGAGCGCTCCACGGGCTTAAATTCGCCGGTATAGTATACAGTGTGCATCAATTTCCACCTCCGTTATAGGTTCCTCTATTGCCTGTTGGAGAAAGCCGGGCGAGGATGTTCCACCAGGCGAAGCCAAGGCCGGAGTTCGCTTGGACGAGAGACAGACCAGCATAGCCGACGCCGACGGTCATGTGGCCGAGCGGCAGCCACTCATAGGCGCTGGTGGACGTAGCCAGGATGTAGATGGCGTCCTTCGTGCGCTGAGAGGACGTACACCCGATCAGGTGCGGGAACCACACATCCGGGTGGGTGATGTCGTAGCCATGCTCGGAAATGTACTGCCACGAGGATGAGCCGGGGCAATCCACCTCGTAATCGACGAGGCTGTAATTGGCGTTGAGCGACGTGGCATACTTGCTCGCCTCACGGCAGACATAAACGGTGAGGTGGTATTTACTGTTGCTGTCCTGGTAGTATTTCATGATGCAATCACTGACAACCTCGTAGGCTCCGAGCGCGTATTCGATGCCCTGGAGGATGCAGGGTTCCGCGTCGGTTCCAGGCGTTGTCGGGCTGCCATCAACACCCTTGACATTATCGCAAGTGCCGGTGTACCACGGAGACGTGCTGATATAGGTCGGGCTGTCACCAGGATTCGTAATCGTGTTCGCCGTGGTATCGAATGTGACGCCGCCGTTGTCGATATAGATTGCTACATTGCCACCGGCGATAGTTTCTTTGCGTGTGACTTTCTTGCGGTCAACCTTGGCTCTCATACCGGCTTGGTTACGGTCAATGTTCAGATTGGCTCCACTGAACGCAGTGGGATTGCCGACCATGACGGTGGAGCCGATCTTGATGTTCGCCGCCTGAGCCGCCGTGAGGATGACGCGCTCCACACCAGTCTCCTGCACGGCCACGGCATACTGATAATTATAATTCACACAGCCCTGCAATACGCCGTCAGCGGAGAGGTTGGCGTATTTCAGGTAGAACATCAGTTTCAGGAAAGCGTCGTCCGCAGAGGTCTTGCCGCCGTACTGACTGCCCCACTTGCCGTGGAAGGCTGTGATCGTGCTGTTGTGACTGGCCGTATAGGTCCACGGATGAACGCCCGAATAGCAGCCGTAATCGTCGCCGCTGGCATACTTCGCGTGAACCACCCACGTCCGAACCGTGCCGTCAGGGTTTACCGCCTCCGGCAGCGGATGATAGCCCGATGCGCCGATCTCATCCGTGTACATGTGGGTAAACACATCGTTCTCCGCGTCATCCACGTATCTGTGCCAGCCGGTCATCTGAATCACGCCCACCAGCTTATCGGGGTTATAGCGCTCAAAATTGCCGCATACGCCCTCGATGGCGGTGATGTGGGGCACGCCGTTTTCATCCAAAAACCAGTTGCAGTCCAGACAATGGAAAAGCGGCACGGCCTGATAATCGTCCCGGCCTGCCGTATCATTTGTAGAAGTTTGGGCGACCATGCCCGCATTATCGCCCACCTTGGTCCCTTCACCGGAACCGCTGCCGGGCCAGTGATAGAACCGCGTGCCGCCCGTCCAACCCGTCCTTGTAATGGCATACCACCTGTCACAAAGCGAACTGAAATCCGTCAAAGCCGCCGCGTCATTCATGCTGAACCACAGCTTCATCATGGAAGTGTAATTGTCAGCATTGAGCAATCTGGACAGAAGCGAATCGAAATTGTCCGTCAGCACGTCATAAACCGCTCCTGACGTTATAAGCTTGTCGCTGCCCTCGACAGGTATTATGTCGGGCGCGTGCCATTCTCCGTCCGAGCCAAGATATTGCCCCTCATACGCCGGTACAGGCACCATGCCCGATTGTCCATCAACACCAATGCCAAGACTGACAGACATTTCCGGGTGAATATCGTCTGTAGTGTAAAGTGTTGTGCTGCCCTCAAAGGCTTGCAGGCGGTTCAATGCGGAGAGTTGGGCTGGAGTCAACTCAAATGTAATAGGACTATTAACAGGGTATATTATATGATTGTTCCCCATCTCCGAGTAGAATGTTTCTATATTACTATACCCATCATCTCTTATGAGGATTCTTGGCGTGGAAGAATAATTTATCAAAGAAACAGCGATCGATCTATTAGGCATATCAGTAAAAGTCTTTTCTGTACCATCATAGTAATTTTCATATGATTCACATATACACGGTGCACCTGATTTTGACACGCTTATAAGATTATCTGGCCCAGCCGCAATGTATCCATTATTAATCCACCAGGATAAATCATTAATGGTACATTTGTTTATCCTCTTAACATACGTTCCCGCTGTCTTGTCGATCGTATCGCATATCCACTGCTGACCGCTTTCGTCCGTATAGTTGCCGCCGCTCTCGACTGGGATTCCGGGCAGGCCGTTGGGGGTGGGTATAGCAATGGTTTGGCTATTGTTTCTTACAACAACGCTTCCATCGCTTCCTGCCGTCTGAATCGGCATGGGATTGTCCGGACTGGGCGTACCGTTTTGTACGGACCTGCCATACAGCGTGAAATCGGCTATTTCACCGGCGGCGGTGTGCTCGGCGGTGATCACAGCGCCGCTGAAGGTTCGCGCCGTCGTTCCTGCGCCGTCAAAAGGCTGAGCCAGATCATCCAGCGCCTCGCCCACCGTGCTCAGCGCCCACTCGCCCGTGTCCGGGTCCTGCCGGTTATAGGAGATGTCGCCATCCCCCAGCACCACATTACCGCTCAGAGGCTTGCCGTTGACGGTGGTGGTCTTGTCCGCCTTGTTGTTCAGCCGCGCGTCGGTCTCCGCCTTCGTATAGGCGTCGATGTCGTTCGCGCCGATGTTCTCCCGCGCCCGCTGCTTCTGCGCGTCGGTCAGCGCCTGGGCGCGGTCGAATCTCACCGCCCCCGCGTCAACGACGTCCACCTCGGTCCCGTTGACATTGAATTTCGACCGCTCCATTTACGCCTCCGCCTCCCTCGTGGTCAGGGTGTAGCGTATGACACTCGTGCCGCCTGCCGGGACGGTGACGGGCCGTGTCAGCACCGTGCGGTCCAGCAGGAAGGGATAATAGCTGCCGCTGGTGCCGCCGCTGGCCGTGGCCGCTTGCAGTCTCTGTATGTAGCCGACCTCGGAGATCGTGACCGACGCGCTGCCGGTGTTGTTGATGGCGAGGTTGTACTCCACAAAGGGGACGCCGCTGTTCACGCCGCTGCGCTGGGTCACCGTCACGCTCAGACCGCCGGAAATGATGTTTTCCAGGGTGGTGTCGTCCTCGGTGGGCGCGGTGGTGCCCGTGCCCAGTATAATGCCGTAATCGCTGACATTGGAGCGCCAGCCGTAGTTTATCGAATAGGGGAAGCAGCTCGTGTTGTCAAAGCGGTTCATCAGGTAATAGGTCGTTCCGTTGGTGCCGGTCGCCGCGATCAGCCCCCTGGGGTCCGCGCTGCTGCGCTCCAGCATCAGCATCATGAAGTTCTTAAAGGTCTTTGTCAGCATGTTATTCCTCCTCCCGCGCCTCTGCTGTCCAAATCAAAGTGTTTAAGGCAAACGCCGCCTCGACCTCCGCCCGCGGCAGTGTGGCTTCTTCCGCCTCGGTGGAAAAGGTCATGTCGCCCAGGTTCAACGCGCTCTCCACCGCCGCGAAGGGATATTCCCCGTCCACGATGGCCTCCGCGCTCCATATCACATTGCCCACGCGCACCGACACCCGGCTGTAGCCGTCCAGGCCGTCCACGGCGGCGTCATAGTCGCCACTTACGGTGATGACCTTCTCTCTCACATTCTTCGCCACGTCCACCGTGACGCCGCTGTAGCCGCTCACGCCGTCGTCCGCCGCCTGATACGTTCCGTTTTCGGTGACGCGCTTGTGGATGTACTCTCCATTGCCGATGACGACAGCGTCATCCGAGACGGAAGCCCCATCGCCGGTCAGCACGATGGCGTCCTCGGTGATCACTGCCTCCAGCGTAGGCACCTCGGCAAAGACCACGTTGAACCCGTCCACGCCCCCCGACGGTCTGTAGGTGCCATTGGCGACGATGCTGATGGCCTCCAACTCCGGCTCATCCCCCTCAATGCCCATGATGGCCTCCGCCATCTCGCGGGGATAGTAGCTGTCGCTCACCTTGCGCCTGGCACGTATCGCCGTGGCGATGTCCTCAAGATTTGTCTCAGTGACCAGAACCTTTCGATTGCTCATGGTGTCACCTCCTCCGGTGTCAGTCCTCCGGGTCTTACGGTGATGTCGAAGGCCGCCTCGAAAACCACATCCGTGCCCGGGACCTCCCAGCGCACCGGGATGCCCTCGGTGCCCTTGATGACGTCGCCGTAGATCATGGTCCAGGCCGTGGGCCCCGCCGGGTCGCCGCTGCTCATGGGCGAGACGTGGTCCGTCACGGGGCCGATGTAGATGTTGTCGTCATAGGCGATGGCCTCGCCCCCGGAGGAATACCACACCGTCTTTTTCTTATAGGTGTAGCTGTACCGGGGATGATAGACCACCTGCTCCGCGATCTCGCCGTTGACCCTTGTCTCCGTGTACTCGATGGACGCCTCCGGGCTGTCCGCCGCCAGGATGTAGCGGAAGAAGCCGTGGAAGGTGCCGTCCGCGTTCTTATGGACGTTCGTGGTCAGCAGCCCGCCGGTGATGCGGTATTCCGATTTGTACCGGTAATCCGGGCGGTAGTGATGGGCCACCGGGTCGATGATGCGGCAGCAATAGCTTCCAACCTCCACCGGCGGTATTGAGGGCCGTATGTTCAGATCGGAGACGCGCTTGTCCATCCGTGCCTTCCCGATGTCGGCCTTCCGCTCCGGCAGCGTCAGGCAGTTCATAGGAATATATCCCTCCGGGAACTGCCCGCCCTGGGTCCAGGGATTGCCGTCCTTATCGTAGGCCCGGACCGCCAGCCCATCGTAGTCCAGCGCGTCCCCATCGGTGTATTGCAGCCGCTTCGGCGGCGTGACGATCTCGATCCGCGCCGGTTCATGGGGCACATACTGCACCACGGCGTCCCCTGTCCCGCTGACGCGGGGCCTTGTGGGCACGTATTCCACATAGCGCCGCCCCTCGTTCCACGCAATCACCGGGTTCGCCACGTCGTAGCGCTCGCCCTCCGGCAGGGTCAGCTCCGTCTTCCCGATGGGAATATCCCCGTACCGATAGCTGATGGTCAGCGTCCCCGAAGGCACGACCGTCAGATCGGAGCTGACGATCAGCCGCGCCCGGGCCTGCAAGCCGAAGGAGAACTCGCAGGACTGTATGTAGCCGGTGTAGATGGTCCCCTCGTCCCCATAGACCCGCACCTTCTGGCCGGGATAATACCGCCCGTTGTTCACCACGTCCATCCGAATCTCCCCGATCCGGAAGTACGCGGCGGACAGCCAGCCCAGCACCCGACGGGCCGCCTCTCCACCGATGAGCATCACCCCGTCGATGCGGATCTCCTTGCCCGGCACCTCCGGTTCTTTATCATTCACGAAGGTCCAGTCCACCGGCATGTACCACCATCGCACGCCCTGCTCGTCCACGCTGCTCTCCCACTGGAACTCCGTTTCTCCGGGGTCCACGTCGGTGAACCCCTGATAGCCGGTCACCGCCACGGCCCGCGTGAGCTGCCGCGTGGTCACCGAGGGCTTCCAGAAGGTATCCTGTATGGGAATCAGCGTCCCCTTCGCATAGTAGGCCGCCGCGTCCACGTCCGGTGCCGGTATCAGCCGAAGGGCCGACGTGAAGCACTGTTTGACCAGTGCGCCAACGGTCAGGCACAGCCATTGCAGCCGCTCCCGGGCCGTCTGCGCCGGGCAGAAGCCGGTGACGGTGACGTCGTCGAAATAGCCGTCCAGCTCGATGTCCACGTTGTACAGGTACCCCGAGGCCGGGATGACGTTGAACATGCCGTCCACAAAATCCGGCACCGTCACGCCCTCGAACATCTCCGCCGGCAGCGTCCACCGCTCCAGCAGCGCCAGCGGCGACCGGGCCGTCACCCGGACGGTCTGCTTATCCAGCCGCTCGGCCCGCGTGACGATGTAATCCGCCCACAGCGCGTTCATGTCGTCGTAGAGCCGTGCCGCGCTGCCGACGTCGATGCTGTCCGCCGTGATGATGTCCGCCTGAAATTCATTCACCGGCACCGTGGCCAGCGTCAGATCTGCCTCCGGGGCAAACTTCAGCGCCTTGATGCGCCGATAGGGCTCGATGCCCGAGGCAGGTATGCTAATATACATGGTCAGTTCTCCTCATCCGTTTGCTCTGCCTGATAAATTGAAATTTGGCGGGGAGACGGGGGTTCACCTCATCCGCCCCTTCGGGGCACCTGACAAGGGCCTGCCGGCCCCATCTCACTGAAAACAGTCCACTGGACTGTTTTCCGGGCGCTCGATGCTCCTCTCGAACAAACACCCCGACAAATCCCCATTTATCGACAACAGCCCATCAATAAGCGATATCATCCCCGTCAGGGTACCCCGCCGTCCGGGACCATCGCCCCTCGAACCAGGTGAAGGTGTCCCCCTCCTCAGGGCTGGCGATCTGCGGCACCGGGGCGCGTCCGCGGGCGATGGCCTCCCCCAGTGTCACAGACCGGCTGGGATGGTTGGCGAGTATCGTGAATTTGCAGCCCTTCCAGAACAGCCCGCCCCCCGGCAGCCGCACATGGTCATCCTTGACGCTTTCCACCCGCCCGGTCACCTCCAAGAAGCCCTGATTGTAGGGCAGGCGGAAACGGTGGCCGTCCACGGGCGCGGTCAGCGTTTCATAGAGCGCGCTGTAATAGTCCCGCTGGGCGGGCGGCACCGTCACGGTCACGGTGTACTGCATGTAGGTGCCGGTAACATCGTTGAAATAGTTTTTATCCAGCAGCATCCCCGAGATCTCCGAGGGCCTGACCGCCGCCTCCCGCTCGATGGCGCAGGGCCAGGGCCACATCCTGCCGTCAACCGCAAACATCAGTAATCGCCTCCCGTCGAGAGTTTCAACCCCACCCGCTGCTCCTCGGCCTTGTTCAGCCGGTAGATCCACTTCTGCGCGCCGTCCAGCTCGAAGATGACGTTGATGGGCCGCTCCCGCTCCCCCGCCGCCACCGGCGCCGCGGCAGCCGGGCCCGCCGCCTGGGCGATTCCCGGCGCGAAGTCAAAGGCCCGGTCGATCTGGTCCGTCACCAGCCCGGCGTTGTCACGAATCCCCTGGGCGAACAGTGCCATCATATCCGGGGCGTAGGTCGAAAAATCCTTCAGCGGCCCCACGTCCGGCTCGGAGAAATGGAGATAGCTGTGCACCGTCCCGGCGATGCCCGCCACGGTATCCCGCAGAGCGGGGATACCCCCGTTCAGCCCATCGATGAAGTTCGCCATCAAATCGGCGCCCCAGCCGCCCGCCGACTGCGCGGGCGCGCTCAACGCCTCGCCGATGGCATTACCCGCCTGCTGTGCGGGCGCGATGGCCTCCTCCGTTGCCTCCGCCATGCCGCCGCCCAGGCCCCGCAGTATGGACGCGCCGGTCTCCGACAGTGTGGGGATCCACTGAGCCAGCCCCTCCATGGCCGCGTTCACAGCGGGCAGAAACCCTTCCAGCAGTGCCGAAGCCGCCCCGCCCGCCGCTTCGCCTACGCCCTGACAGCCACCCGCTGCCTCCATCGCCGCTGTGCTCAACTGTTCCGCCGTGGACAGTCCCTCCGTCAGCCGCGCCGCGAACCCCGAAAACCCGGCCTCCGCCGCGGCCAGCCCTTCCTCATACCCACTGGCGTCCAGCGTCAGCCGCGCCGCAAGGGCAAATAGATCCATAGCGCTCAACCTCCTCCCTTCTGTCAATTGACGAAATCCTATTATTCATTCTCACCCAGCCTAAGACCCGCCCGCCGTATCAGCTCCATAGCAATCTCGTCGCCGGTTCGCTCATCCCCGGGGCGGGCGGCGTCGATCCAGCGGCGGGTCTGGTAGCGGCCTCCTGCAAAGCGGGCGGTGTTCTCCGTCAGCAGCATCAGCGCGTCGGTGACGTAGGTCCGATACAGCTTTTCCGCCGCCTCAGCCCGCAGCGCCTCCCGGCAGTGGGCGGCGACGTAGCCCCGCCCGTGCAGTTCCAGCAGCTCAAGGCTTATCGACTGGCAGGCCCGGAAGAACGCGTCAGGCCCAGCCGCGCCAATGAGATAAAAAAATCCACCACCTCCGGGCTGTCCAGCAGCGCCTTCAGATTGCCCAGCAGTTCGCTCATGGGATGCGCGTCCAGCTCCTCAGGCTCGATAAAGCCCAGCAGTCCCAGCAGTTCCGCCGTCTCGTCCGGATGGGCCAGCGCCGCGTCAGCCATGGCCGGGACATTCGCCCGCACCTGCGCCGCCCGCCGCTCCGCCTCGCCGGAAAATTCCCCCTCTGCCGGCCGCCGCATGATCTCCATTATTCCCGTCAGCCTCAGCCATTCCGCCGCCGCCCCGCGGATGCGGCAGGTCTGCCGCAGAAATTCCCGGGGCGTACAGTTCGCCAAATTCTTCATCACTGCCTCCCATTTCTCAGACGTTCGCGCCGCGAACGTAGACCTCAAAGGGCGCTTCGTCCGGCGCGTCCAGGTCGTAGTGGGCGTGATACTCAAATTCAAACTCGCCCTTGCCGTCCTTGTTGCTCTTCCATTTGAAGCCTACCGTGTTCAGCGCGTGTTTCAAATGGATGGCGATGAACCCCGCGCCGGGGGTGGTTGAATTAGAGTAATCCCCGATGAGCCAGACGTCCTTGAAGTCCGACGCCTTGAGCGCATGGCCGGGGATGATGTGCGTCTCGTCCGCAGCCCCGTATTCCCCCGCCGCGACGAGCTGCCGCGCCAGGGCGGCGGTCATGGTGCGGAAGGTGCCCGAGGCCACGGGGTCGTAGCTCACCAGCCGCTTCAACTGCCAGGAATTGGCCGGCACGTTGTCGATGTCCGCGCCGAAATCCTCAAAGGTGGGATTGGCATTGAAGGTAATGCCGCTCCCCGTGGCTCCCATGATCCGCCCCAGCTCGCCCGTCTCCGGCGTAAAGCCATCCACCACGATGCCCGCGTTCATCTGAACGATGTCCGCTAGGTCAGTAGGAAACCGCGTATACTGTCCGTTCATATAATCACCTCTGCTTGTTTTTCAGTCTTGTTCTGTCGATAAACAGGGATTTGTCGGGGAGAAATTTCAAATGGGCAATGGGAAATTGAGTTACCCGAGAACGCCTGTCATTACAGGGCGGTAGCGGCTATTTTCATTTCCCATTTGGCATTTCCCATTTGAAACTCACCAAAACAAATTCCAATTTATCGACCTTAGCTAACGCACATTTGCCGCCAGCGCGAGACTCAGGTATACACACTTCAAATCAGGGTCCTTCTCCACAGGCGCTGTCTGCATGAACCTGTCCCCCTTGTAGATCCAGATCGCGCCGCCGCCCTCCGTGGGCACCCTGCAGCCGGGGCCGATGGCGGCGTCGATGGCGTCCGCCAGCGCGGCCACTGCCTCATACTGACGGGAGCGATACCATATCCGGGCGTAGAACGTCACCGTCTCCAGCTCCCCCGGCACGGTGAGCGGATAGGTAATGTAGGGAAACTGCGCGTCGTCCGGGGCGCACCCCTCGGCCCAGGCGTCCGCGAACCGGCTGAAAAAGCCGTGCAGCGCCTTCAGTATGTGCGTCGCCCTCATGACGGCAGCGCCCACCTTTCCGCCCGGACCTGTTTGAGCGCCAGCGACGCCGACGCCGGGGTCTGATGGTCCACCCCGCTGTCCACAACGCGGAACACCGCCCCGTCGGAGATCCGCCGAAACACGTCGTGAAAGTCCAGCGCCACGTCCCGGCTCACGGTCACATCATAGCGGTCGCTCACCACATCCCGTTCGCCCCGCCGGGCCGCCTTCGATTCCACCCGGGCAAACGCCGCCATGAAGCGCCCGCCCTCCCGCCAGCCGACCACCGCGCCGCCCATGCCGTCCGACGCGCCCTCCGTCGCCACCAGCCGCACGCAGCCCGTCATGGCCTCCTCCAATAAGCTCAAAATCATCCCTCCTGTTCACGCCAGCTTCCGATACCGATCCAACCGGCTCCGGAAGGCGTTCTGCCACCCCGCCGCGCTGGCCTTGGTGTAACTGTAACCGCCGAAGCTCTCCGACTGGAAGGGTCCTGCCGCCGCCGCGCCACAGCGGCTCTGCCAGCCCTCGATCTCCTCCGCCAGTTTAATGACGTCCACCGGCACGCGCATGGGCCATATCTCCCCGGTAAACGCCTCGTCCTTCAATCCCACAGCCGGATACGGATACACCCCGTCGTTCAGCGCGCTCCCGACGATCCGGAAATACTGCCCCTCCCGCACGAACGGCAGTTCAATGCTCCCGCTTTCAATGGAATAGCTTCCCCGCCGCACGTCCTCCGCCGCGGCAAAGTAATTGTGAATATGCCCGCAAATCTGATCGAGCAAGCAAATCCCCCCTTTACAGGAGCTTCAAACGGAAACCCGTTTGAAGCTCCCTTCCGACTCAGCCGGTGATCTCCGCCTTGACCACGCCATCGACGTATTCGACCAGGAACTGAATGCCGTTCATCACCAGCGTCTCGATCTGGGCGCGGTTGTCGGTCTGGCTGGTGTGCATACCGATGAAACCGGTCTCATCGGTGGTGAGGTTGAAGGCGCTGGCCACGTCGCCGTTCATGGACAGGTACAGCAGCACCAGGTTGTCCTTGGCCGTGGCGAACACCTTGCCCGAGGGCACCTGACTGGACATGACCACGGTGCCCAGGCCCATGAATTCCGTCACATAGTTCATGCCGAAGGCATTCTGGATGGTGATGTTGGCGGTGGCCAGATAGTCCGCCACGGTCAGCGGGTTCAGGAAGAACACCGGCTCCACCGCGTCGTCCTCAAACAGCACCTGGAGCTTGCCCCAGAGCTTCGCCAGTGCCTCCTGGAGGGTGTCGGCGTCGATGGCATCGCCGCCCAACTGGGTCAGGAAGGAAAAGAAACCGCTGCGGATGCCCTTCTGGATGTCGGCCAGCATCTTGGCGTCGGTCTCCCGCAGCGCCTCGTCGTAGCCCGACTTCTTGATGGCCTCGGCGGTCACCGCCTTGCGCCACTTCTTCAGCGTCAGCTCGCCCACCGCCTGCCGGGTGCGCTGGTACTGGCTCAGGGGGATGATGTCGCCCTCGGCCACGGAGCCGTTGGTCAGCGTGCCGGTGGTCTTGTAGACGTACATGGTGGTGCCCTCCATCATCGGCACCTTCCGCACCACGCCCAGCGCCTCCATCAGCTTCCGCAGGCTGACGTGGCTGAACTGGTTCACGAAGTCCACCTCGCGCGCCTTGCTCATCTGATTGGAGGTGGTGACGTTGCTCTCCGCCGCGAAGAGCTGGAGATTCATGTTGAAAAGCTCGTTCATAGTGTGTCTCCTTTCAATAGATGTCGATTGAATCAGAACCCGAACAGTTCGTGGTTCTCAGCGATGGCCCTCTGACGCTCGGCGGTGTCCTGGATGGACAAAATCTCGTCCTTGGTGCGCACCGGGCGTCCGCCATAGGGCGGCAGGGGCACACAGGCGCCGCGGGGACGGCGGGTGACGATGAAGTCCGCCCAATCCCTGCGGATGGCCTGGGCCAGCCGGTCCTCGTCCGCCAGGCGGCCACTGTCGTCCAGCGCCATGCCGTCGAAGCGGGTAGCCCGCAGGATCACGTCCAACCGGCGGGGGTCGATGTTCTGCCGCGCCAGCAGGGCCCGGTAGGCGTCGCGCAGGCGCTGTTCCTCGTCGCGGCGCTCGTTCTCCGCGCGGTAGTCGTCAAATTCCTGCTGAAGGGCCTCGAAGCGGTCCGCCAGCGACCCGGCATACTCCGGCAGCGAAGCCATGTCCGCGCTGTGGGCCGCAAGTATCGCCTCGATCTGCTCCTCCGTCAGCCCCAGCTCCATCAGAAATTCCCTGGTCAAATTCATGATTGTCTCTCCTTTCTATCATCCAGCGCTTTAGAAGCGCGTTGGGTCATTTTTGGGGGAGTGATACACAGGGATTAATCGGGATGTCGTTCGTAGTCCACCTCATCCGGCGCTTCGGTGCCGCGCCTCAAATCTTCGATTTGAGCCGTGGCAGTCTGGCCTTTGGCCAGACCAACTCCGCGCCACCTTCCCCTCAAGGGGAAGGCTTTTGGGGTTCCAGTAGCGCAGCCCCTGCCTTCCCCTTGAGGGGAAGGTGCCCGTGAGGGCGGATGAGGTGGCTTACCCTCTTCCCCCGACAAATTCCAATTTATCCCCCCTTAAGCACATCCTCCATAATCCCCCTGTAAGCCTCCCGGTTTTCCTCCAGCGCAGGCCGTATGAAGGGCGTAGGCTCCTTATAAGTTCCTACCTTAAAGGTGCCGTCCTTCTCATCGAAATAGATCCAATGCTCAGCCCCGGGCGGCACCTTCGTCCCTTTGGGCACATGGTTCTCCATCCATTCCGGGGGCGGGGTGTAGTGGGGGCCGGTACCAAGCTCGGCGTAGGCGGCGATGTCCAGCCCGGAGCCCACCACCACGGTGTCGCCCTCCACCTGATGGACCACGCTCTCCCGCAGTTCCTCCCCCCACTGTTCAAACACGCTCCCACGGCTCCGCGCCGCCCGGACCCACGCCTGTCCCATGGCCTCCAGCGCCCCGGCCTTCGCCGTGTCCAGCGCTTCCCGGACCTCGGCCAGGTTGTCAGTCCACTCGATCCCCATTCAAAATGGCCTCCCGCATGTCCACGGTGATGTTCGGCAGCAGCGCCAGCAGCGTGGCCCGGTCCAGCACGTCCTTCTCCAGCATGACGGCCTCGATCTGCTCCTTCAGATTGGAGACCCGGTTGCGCTTGAACAGCGGCACATCCTCGATGCCCAGCAACCCAAGCAGATTTTGCAGCGCGTCGATCACCTGTATCTCGAACTGGTCCGCCTCCTCGTCCAGCGGCTGGTAGGCGGCGTCGATGTGGTCATTGGTGGACCCCGCCGCCAGGGCGTGGACGTCCAGCGCGCCGAAGTCCTCGTAGATGGACGCCCGTATACCGTTCAGATAGGCTTGCCGCCCCTGATAGGGAATGTCCTGCACGTAGGGCGAGAGCGCCGAACGCGCGTCCCCGTCGAAGGACTGCGTGTCCACCTTGGCCACGTGATACAGCCGCAGGTTGTCTAAAAACTCCTGCAAGTCCGAATCGCTCATGCCGCCGCAGTTCTGGATCAGCCAGTAGATCTGGGCGCAGTCCGTCAGATCATTGGCGAACCCGGACTGTATCAGATCAAAGCTGTCGATCTTCTCCCGCATCCCCACCAGCGTGGACTGCCGCAGGCTGCTGCCCCACAGGGGGATGATGGGCAGCGCCCCGTAGCTCTCCCCCGGCGTGATCTCGTCTCCCCCGGCCTCGGTGTGCTCCACGCTGACCACATAGGGCTGCTCGCCCTCCACCAACAGAAAGCCCTCCGCGCCGCCTGCCTTGCGGTAAGTGGCATACCCCGTCTCGGTGTACACCACCGCGGTCATGGGCTTGTCCTCCTGGAGCCGCCAGAAGCGGATGCCCGCCCGGAGTACGCCGGTCTCCTCGTCCCACAGCGGCACGAACTCCGTCAGCGGGAACACATACAGCCGGTCCAGGTTCCAAAACCCGAAGGCCACCCCGTGGATCAGCGCCTTGTAGGCCCAGGCGCTCAGATCGGTGTCGAACCGCGCCCCCAGCTTCCCCTTCGTCTCCGGGTCGGAGAATGTCACCCCGTTCCCCAGCAGATAGGCGCACCGCTGGGTGTTCAGCCGGTGGAAGAAGTTCGAAGCGATGCGGTTGTTCGCCGCCGTGATGTCCACCATGGGATTGCGCGTCCGGTCCCGTATCATCGAGACATACCCGTTGATGGTGGCGTTCTTCTGCCGGTCATACAAATCCGCTGCCACCGCCGTCTGATACTCTTCGCCGCTCATGTGGGCGTTAATCGCCCGCCCGATGAACCCTGCCCGATCCGCGTCCCCCTCAAAGTCCTGAAATGTCAGCAATAGCTGTGCCTCCCTTCTTGATTCGTCATAGCGATAAATTGGAATTTGTCGGGGAGACGAATTGAAAATTGATAATTGAAAATTGAAAATTAATAGCGACAAATGCTACCTTGTAGGGGCGCCGTTTC
>CACZXF010000042.1:0-40396 GCA_902785105.1 uncultured Eubacteriales bacterium
TTGAGGGCGGGCGCCGAAACGGCGCCCCTACAAGGTAGCGGGAGTCGCTATTAATTTTCAATTGTCAATTGTCAATTTTCAATTCATCTCCCCGACAAACTTCAATTTATCACCCAGACCAAACAAAACGGCAGTCATCGAGTCTCTTCTCAATGACTGCCATGGTATGGCGGCGGCGAATCACCAGCCGTATTTTTTGAAGATGGACTTGAGGCGGCTGCGGCCCTTCCAGCCCATGAGCCAGAAGGAGACAGCCAGCAGGACGCAGCAGACCCAGATGGAGCGCTCGCCCCACCGGGGGCAGAGATTGCCGCCGATGCCCGCGCCGATGGCGAAGGCGACGATGACGCCGAAGTAATACCCGGCGCGCTGGAGGTAGGCCGGGTCGTGGCTCCGGGTGTAGTGGGCCAGGGCGTCCATGGTGCTGCGGATGTTGCCGATGCACATGGTGCTAGCGTAGGCGTAGCCGTGGATCGTGCGGAAGGCCTGCACCTGCATGGCGCAGGTCAGCGATACGATGCAGTTGGCCAGCAGGTTCAGCCCCTGCCCCATAAAGCCCACCGCCAGCAGCAGGGCCGCCTGAACGGCCACCACGATCTGCCGCCAGTGGAGCTTTTCATGTTGGATCTCCGTATACATGTGGATGTGTTCACAGATGAACACGCCCAGCGCGAAGGCCAGCAGCGGGAAGAAATAGCGCCAGCCTTCGGAAAACTCGCCCGTCAGCAGGTGGGTGCTCATCATCACCACGTTGCCCGTCTGCGCGTTGGCGTAGACGTGGCCCCGCACCATATAGGTGTAGGCGTCCTGATATCCGCCGCTGGCCGCCAGCAACATGTTCAGTATGAACGCCTCCGACATCTGCTGCTCCTGGGTCAATGCTTCGCGTATGTCAAAGTGCATCTTCAAGAAACCTCTTTGAGTGGAATTAGGGAGTAGGCAGATATACAGGGATTTGTTGGGGAGAAATTTCAAATGGGAAATGGGCAATGTAAAATTGAGTTACCCGGGAACGCCTGTAATTACAGGGCGGCAGCGACCGTTTCCATTTCCCATTTGGCATTTCCCATTTGAAACTCACCAAAACAAATTACAATTTACCTCAGCAGCAGCACGATAAACTGGCTGCACAGCACCACGCTCACCAGCGCTATCGGGTAGGTAGCGGCGTAGGCGGAAGCCACGTCGTCGGTGCCGGCGACGGAGATCAGGGTGCCGAGGGCGGGGGTGGAGGTCATGCCGCCGGTGATGGAGCCCAGGTTGTTGAACAGGCTCAGCTTCATCAGCTTGGAGGCGATGAAGTAACCCACGAACATGGGCACGAGGGTCATCAGCGCGCCGTAGACGAAGAGCATGGGGCCCTCCCGCTGAAGGGTCTCCACGAAGCCCGCGCCGCCGGAGACACCCGCGCCGATGAGGAACAGCATCAGGCCCAGCTCGCGGAGGGTCTTGAGGATCGGCACGGGGACGGAGATGTCCAGCGGGCCGATGTGGGCGAAGTGGCCGAACAGCAGGCCCACGATCAGCGGGCCGCCGGTGGTGCCCAGGGAGAACTCCGCGCCGCCGGGCAGGGGGATCTTCACGTTGCCCAGCAGTATGCCCAGGGCGATGCAGGAGGTCAGGGGGAAGAGGCCGAACTCGTCCAGATGGATCAGCTTGCCCTCATAGGCCTTCAGCTCCACGGTGTTGGCCGCCTCGAAGCGCTTGCGCTCGGCGTCCAGGTCCACATGCATCAGCTTGGGGACGAGCTGCACGAACAGCACCACGCCCACCACGCCGAAGGGATAGGCGATGGCATAGCCCGTGGTTGCCAGATCGGACATCTCGCCCGCCGCCTCCTGCGCCGCGGCCAGGCCGGGGGTGGAGGTCAGCGCGCCGGTCATCAGGCCCACGCCCAACTCCGGACGGATGCCCGCCAGCTTCACGATCAGCGTACAGACCGCCGCGCCGCTGAATATGATGACGAAGCCCAGCAGGATGTACTTGGTGGCGTTGTGCTTGAAGTCACGGAAGAACTTCGGGCCGGCGATGAAGCCCACCGAGCCCACGAAACAGACCAGTCCAAAGTTGCGCACGATGGCGTCGATCTTGACGCCGAAATGGCCGAATACCAGCGCCACCAGCAGCACGCCCGCGGTGCCCAGCTCGATGCCCTTGATCTTGATCGCGCCGATGGCATAGCCGATGGCCGCGATGACGAAGATAGCCAGTAAGTTGCTCATAGTGATGCCTCCTGAGCAAAGGGTCCTTTGTGTGGGTCGAGGGGGAAGTCGGGGAAGGAAGTTGAGTTTGGAGTTGGGAGTTGTATCGGTTGGAACGGGGATAACACCCCACTCCCCACTTCCAACTCCCCACTCATAATTACCCTATCGCGCTGCCCGGCGCCACGTCGCCATCCACGGTCAGCAGGCGGACGGAGCCGTCGGGGTCCTCGGCGCAGAGGAGCATGCCCTCGGAGACCTGGCCGGCCATCTTGCGGGGGGCGAAGTTGTTCACCAGCACCACGGTTTTGCCCACCATCTCCTCGGGGGTGTAGAACTTGGCGATGCCGGAGCAGACGGTCTTGGTCTGGCCGTTGCCGATGTCCAGGGTCTCCTTCAGGAGCTTTTCGGACTTCTCCACCTTCTCGCAGGCGATGACCTTCGCGGCGATGAACTTGACCTTCATGAAGTCGTCGAAGGTGGCGAGGCCGTTGTTCTCGGGCTTTGGCTCCGCCTTCTTTTCGGCCTTCTTCTCCTGCTTCTTTTCGGCCTTGGCTTCCTTCTTGGCGGCCTTGTCGGTCTCGCCGGCCATGGCCTCCAGCTCCTTCTTGATGTCCACCCGGGGGAACAGGGCCTCGCCCTTCTTCACCACGGTGCCGGGTTTGAGCTGGCCGAACTTCCGGATGGACTCCCAGGTCTTGAGGGAATCATCTTCCACGCCCAACTGCGCGTAGATGCGCTCGGGGGTGGAGGGCATGGTGGGATAGATATACACGCCGATGGCGCGGATGCACTCGGCCAGTACGTACATGACGGTCTGGAGCCGGGGGGTGCCCTCCTCGGACTTGCCCAGCACCCAGGGCTGGGTGATGTCGATGTACTTGTTGCACTCGCCGATGAGCTTCCAGATCTCCGCCAGCGCCACGGAGAATTGCAGCCTGTTCATCTGCTCCTCCACGATGCCGGGGAGGGCCTCGAAGCGCTCAATCAGCGCCCTGTCGGGTTCCTCATAGGCGTTAGGCGCGGGGACCACACCACCGAAATACTTCTCGATCATCGCCACGGTGCGGCTGACCAGGTTGCCCAGGTCGTTCACCAGGTCGGCGTTCATGCGGGTGAGCATGGCCTCGTTGGTGTAGTTGCCGTCCGCGCCGAAGGGCATTTCGCGCATGAGGTAGTAGCGCAGGGCATCCACGCCGTAGCGCTCGACGATGGGGCCGGGATAGACGATGTTGCCCTTGGACTTGGACATCTTGTCCGCGCCGAAGAGCAGCCAGCCGTGGCCGAACACCTGCTTGGGCAGCGGCAGGCCCAGCGCGTGGAGCATGATGGGCCAGTAGATGGTGTGGAAGCGCACGATCTCCTTGCCCACCAGATGGACGTCGGCGGGCCAGTATTTCTTGAACTTCTCGTCGTGGTCCGTGCCGTAGCCCAGCGCGGTGATATAATTGGAAAGCGCGTCGATCCAGACGTAGACCACATGGCCGGGGTCGAAATCCACCGGCACGCCCCACTTGAACGAAGTGCGGCTGACGCACAGGTCTTGGAGGCCGGGGCGCAGGAAGTTGTTCAGCATCTCATTGGCTCTCGACGGCGGCTGGATGAAATCGGGATGGTCCTCGATGTACTTGATCATCCAGTCCTGATACTTGCTCATCCGGAAGAAATAGCTCTCCTCCTTCATGGGCTCCACGGGGCGGCCGCAGTCGGGGCACTTGCCGTCCTTCACCTGGGTGGGCGTCCAGAAGGACTCGCAGGGCGTGCAGTACAGGCCCTCGTATTCGCTCTTGTAGATGTCGCCCTGATCGTAGAACTGCTTGAAGATCTTCTGGACGATCTTCATGTGGCGGTCCTCGGTGGTGCGGATGAAATCGTCGTATTCGATGTTCATCAGCTTCCACAGCTCCTTGGTCTCGGCGACGATCTTGTCCACGAACTGCTGGGGCGTCACCCCGGCCTCGGCGGCCTTGCGCTCGATCTTCTGGCCGTGCTCGTCGGTGCCGGTGAGGAAGTAGGTGTCATAGCCGGTCTGCTTCTTGAAGCGGATCATGGTGTCCGCCGCCACCGTGGTGTAGGTGTGGCCGATGTGCATGTTGCCGCTGGGATAGTAGATGGGCGTGGTGAGATAAAAAGTCGGTTTTGCCATTGTCTTCCCTCCAATCCAAAAAGCAGCCGTCCCCCAAACCAGGGGCGCGGCTGCGCGGTACCAACCCTATTCACGCAGGGGCAGACCCCCGCGCCTTAAATGCCTTAACGCGGCCAGTACGCCGGACGCTCAGCGCAATTACGCGGTTCACGCCCGAAGCTCAGGAGCCATCTTCACGCGCCCCGCCGCCGCCGGCTCCCACCTGCCCCGGCTCTCTTTGGACGCGAAAACGCGCTACTCTCTCCCTCATCGCCATTGCCTTTCATTATAACGGGTCATAGGTTAAAATTCAAGATAATCCCTGTAAATGGGGAGGATTGAGGGATTTTGGGTGAGATATGGGGAGATTTATCGAAGAGTGGAGAGTGAAGAGTGGAGAGTGGAGTTATCAGTGCAGAAACCCCATAAAATCTATGAAATCCAAAGGATTTCCATCAAAACTCCACTCTTCACTCTCCACTCTCAAATCCCCGACCCCATTTCCCGTCAAAATTGCCCCGATTGTGAATAAATCTGGGCTTATTTCAGAGAATGGTTGAAGAATACAGCGGAATTCGGTATAATGAAGGTATAAATGTGATATTCGGGGTGATTAATATATGTCTATGTATCCGCTTATCCTCATTGCGGACGACGATCCGGTGGTGCATGAGTCGCTGGGTCTGTATCTGGGTTCCGAAGGCTACGAGCATCAGAGCGCCTATGACGGACAGCAGGCGCTGGAGATGGTGGAGAGCCTGCACCCCGATATGATGGTGCTGGACCTGATGATGCCCAAGGTCTCCGGCATCGACGTCTGCCGCCAGATCCGGCAGACCAGCTCGCTGCCCATCATCATGCTGACGGCCAAGGGCGAGGAGATCGACCGCATACTGGGCCTTGAGCTGGGCGCGGACGACTATATCGTAAAGCCCTTCTCCCCCCGGGAGGTGCTGGCCCGCATCAAGGCGGTGCTCAGGCGCTTCTCCGAAAAGCAGGGCGAGGAGGACAGCTCCATCATCCGCCTGCCGCAGCTGGAGATCTCCCTTGAAAACTATCAGGTCAAGGTGGCCGGCAAGGTCATCCCCTGCACGCCCAAGGAGGTCGAGATCCTGCACATGCTGACCAGCAACGTCGGCCAGGTCTTCTCCCGGGAGCAGATCCTCTCCAGGGTCTGGGGCTATGATTACTTCGGGGACACCCGCACCGTGGACGCCCACATCAAGCGCATCCGTCAGAAGCTGCCCCAGGAGAACGTGCCCTGGGCGCTCAAGACGGTCTACGGCGTGGGCTACAGGTTTGAGGTCAACGCATGAAAAAGAGCAGTGTGCTGATACGGCGCGCGGCTCTCTTCACGGCAACCGTGATGGCTGTCACGGTTGCCGTCAGTTTGTGCGGCTATGGCATTGCAACGTGGATACAGTCCCGCGCCGCCGCAAAGAATCAAATCACAGGCCAATTGGCTTATCTCGTGGAGCTGACGGATAAGATGAGCGACGCCGCGCGGCTGAAGGACGCCGCCGCGGCCCTCGCGTCCACCGGCTCCATGGTCTGGTATGCCGACGGCGACGGGGACATGGAATGCCTCACCGGCGACCTGCCCGCCCCCCAGCCCGGCTATTATAAGGACGAGGGCAAACACTGGTACTGCGCCGACGCCGACCTGGGCGGAGGCGAGGACCGGGAATACCTGGGCAAGATCGCCGTGGCCGCGCCGCTGAAAATGCCGTCGTGGCTGGGCTTTCTGCCCGTGGGAGGGCTTGCCGCGCTGCTGGGCTTCATCGCCGCGCGTCTGGTGCTGAGCCATCAGAAGCGGCTGGAGGCGCTGATGCAGGCCCAGTCGGAGAGCATCGCCCGCCTGCGGGATGACGCCGTGGCCATGGCCGACGGCCATCTGGAGACCCGCGCCGACGAAAAGGCCGAGGGCGAGCTGGGCGAGCTGGGAAGGGCGCTGAACCACCTGTCCGACCAGTTGAGCCGCAACATGTACACACTCATCGTGGAGCGCAACCGACTGCGCAACATGCTGAACGGTTTGTCCGAGGGCATCGTGGCCGTCAACGCCGAGGGCCGGGTCACCCACACCAACCCCGCGCTGGGGCGGCTCGTGCCCCGTGCCAAGTCCGGCCAGCACTTCGCCGACGCGCGGATGAAGACCATCCCCGACGAGACCATCTGGGCGGACTTCGACAAGGTCATCGCCAGCGGCGAGTCCCTCACCCGGAACTTTGAATCGAGGGACATGATACTGCGGATGACGGTGACACCCATCGTGGACGAGATCGACGTCATCGCCGGCGCCGTGGGCCTGTTCTCAGACATCACGCAGATGGAGCGCTTGGAGAAGACCCGGCGGGACTACGTCTCCAACGTCAACCACGAGCTGCGCACGCCGCTGACCGCCATGCGGGCGCTGATCGAACCCCTCAAGGAGGGCATGGTCACCGAGGAGGCCGACCGGCAGCGCTATTATGACATCATCCTCCGGGAGATCATGCGCCTGTCGCGGCTCATCAACGACCAATTGGAGCTGTCGAGGCTCCAGTCCGGCACGCTGTCCATCGAGAAGTCGAGGATGGCGCTGGACGACCTGGTCTACGACGTCTGCGACCGCTACACCGCCATCGCCAGGGAACATAAGCTTGAACTCAGGATCGACACCGATTTCAGCGCCTGCCCGCCGGTCTACGCCAACGCCGACCGGGTGGAGCAGATGCTCATCATACTACTGGACAACGCCATCAAGTACACCGAGGAGGGCTGGGTGGCCGTGTCCGCCACATGGGATGTGGAAAAGGTGGTCGTCACCGTCCGCGATACCGGCATCGGCATCGAGGAAAACGACCTGCCCTATGTATTCGACCGCTTCTATAAAGTCGATAAGGCCCACAGCGGCAAGGGCAGCGGCCTCGGCCTCTCCATCGCCAGGGAGCTTTTGAAGCGCATGGACGAGGACATCTGGGTCGAAAGCGAAAAGGGCAAGGGAACGGCGTTCTCGTTTACCATTCATCGGTATACGGAACAGCAGAGGCCCGCGGAGGATGACGACTCCCTCAGTCAGCTTCGCTGACAGCTCCCTCTGGGAGGGAGCCTTAAGACGGTCCCCCAAAAGGCTCCCTCCCAGAGGGAGCTGTCACGCGGAGCGTGACTGAGGGAGTCCGTAACTTCTACCAAAATCAAAACGAGGTGATGCTATGCCCAGCAAAGACGTTCGCAGGCGGCGGCGAAGCATGGGATTTTTGACGGTGCTGACCGCGCTGCTGGCCATCGCGGCGGCGGCACTGGTGTGCGTCATCGTGTACAGGGAGCTGCGGCGGCCCCCGGAGGTGGAGGAAGTCCCGGCGGCCACGGGGAACTACGTCCGGGCAGACGACCTGCCGGAGGCAGATGTTGTCTTAAAGGCAGACACCTATAAGGACGAATACCTGCCCGGCCCCACGGAGGAAGTGACCCCGACCCCCGCGCCCACGGACACCCCCGCGCCGACGCTGGACAATCTGGACTCGCAGGCCGCGCTCAGGCCCGCCGCCATGGGCGACAACCTGCTGCCCATCTATAAGAAGGCGTTTACCAAGCAGAAGATCATCGCCATCACGCTGGACGAGTGCTCCGGCGCGACCATCATGGAGCAGTTCATCGCGCTGGCCCAGAAGTACAACGCCAAGCTGACGCTGTTCCCCACCGGCGAAAACATCCTCAAAAACGGCATGCAGCAGGTGCTGCAAAAGTGCCTGTTCCAATTGGGCTACGAGATCGAGAACCGCTGCTTCTCCGCCATGGCGAAGCTGTTCCAGGGTCCGGTGAACATGATGGTCCAGGAGATCTGGAAGCAGAGCGCCGCGCTGGACTACGTGCTGGGCGTGAAGTACGAGCCCCACTTTCTGCGGATGTACGGCGGCCTCGGCGAGAACGACCCCCGCACCCACGCCTATCTGAAGCAGGAGGGCTACCTGGGCGTGGCCCACTGGACCGTCTCCGGCAGCGACACCCCCGCCGAGAAGTTTGAGAGCCTGCTGACCCCCGGCGGCATCTATCTCTTCAAGACCACCAAGCAGGACTTGGAGCTGATGGAGGCACTGCTGAACACCGCCAACGCCCACGATTACCACATGGTCACCATGAACGAGCTGTTCGGCTTCGACGCCAACAACTACTATCAGGTGGAGGGCTCCCTGCTCTCCGAGACCATGCCGGAATTCGACTACGACGACGACATGATCTATGAGATCCACCCCGGCGAGACCTCCTGGGGCGTGGTGCGCATGCAGGAGCAGTTGGGCCGGCTGGGCTACCTGGTGGGCAGCAAGGCCGACGGCGTGTTCGGCGAGAACACCTCCGACGCCCTCAGGCTGTTCCAGGTCGCCGTGGGTCTCCCCGCCACCGGCGCGGGGGACATCCCCACATTGGAAAAGCTCTTCGCCGCCGACGCCCCCGTCAACCCCAACCCCATCGCCACCCCCACCCCCACCCCCGACCCCGACGAGCTGCAACTGCCGTCTGAGGATCTGGAGAATACGGTGATATGGTGGTAATGCTACAGGGCCGCAAGTCCGATTGGACTTGCGGCCCTGAAACTGTGTGGGGTGAAGGGGTGCTTTTATAAGTTGGGATTTATCGGGAAGTCAAACCAACCTTGTAGGGGCGCCGTTTCGGCGCCCGCCCCTGCGAGATGGCGTGTTCTGTCGGGCGGGCGGCGAAACGCCGCCCCTACAGGAGAGCGGGTAACACTTCGATAAATCTCCACTTATTTCCGCACCAAAGTCTCAGGTCTCATCGTACTTCGCATACCACTCCCTGAGCTTCGAAAAGGTCTGTTCGCTAATGTCGTGTTCGATCTTGCAGGCGTCGGCCTCGGCAGTGTCCTCGGGGACGCCGATGCGGATGAGGGCGCTGGTGATGAGCCGGTGCTTGTCCAGCACGGAGGCGGCGTATGCGCGACCGGATTCGGTCAGCACCAGATTGCCGTCCGCCAGCTTGTGCAGGTAATCCATTCGGGAAAGGTTCGCCACCGCCACGGAAACGCTGGCCTTGGTGAAGCCCAGGCGGTTGGCCACGTCCACCGATCGACAGTGGCCGTTCTGCTGCTGGATGACCAGTATGGCCTCCAGATAGTCCTCAATGGACTGGTTCGTCGTTGGTCTTGCCAAAAGTCATTCTCCCCCTTTGTGTTGTTGCGCGGCGAAAGGGAAATAATGTTCAGTCTATGTGATAAATTGGAAGTTGTCGGAGAGACGAACCAACCTTGTAGGGGCGCCGTTTCGGCGCCCGCCCCCTGCGAAACGGTACGTTCTACCGGGCGGGCGGCGCAACGCCCCCCTACAGGAGAGCGGGCAACTCCCTGATAATTCCCTGTTTATCGACCAAACTGCCAGTTCTCCTGTCCCGCAGTCCCCTCAGTGTTCGGACGGCTTGCCGCTGGGCGTCCGTCCCTTACAGGCCGCGCTTTTGGTGCATCCGGCGCAGCCGCAGCCACAGCCCCCCGAGCGCCGCGTCCTCACGGTGTGCCGTACCGCGAAGAACACGATGATGGCCAGGGCGGCGATCAGTATGATGTCGATGAGCTTCATAGATACCTCGTTATTTGGAGTTGGAAGTGTAGAGTGGGAAGTTGGAAGTGACACAGGTTCCACTCCCAGCGATGCAAATGTCTATGCGAAATGTTGTACAGGGCGGGCGGCGAAACGCCGCCCCTACAGGGTTGTCGGGAAGCCGGAAGGTTTCGTCCCCAACTCCCCACTTCCCACTTCCCACTCCCAACTCAAATACATTCCTGTCTTGCGCCGCTTACCCGATGTGCAGCAGCATCCCGATCAGCCTTACCGCCAGGGCGGCGATCCAGGCGACGGCGCACTGCCACACGACCACGCTCACGGCCCAGCGGGCGCCCAGCTCGCGCTTGACGGAGGCCACGGCGGCCACGCAGGGCGTATAGAGCAGGCTGAACACCAGCATACACGCGGCGGCCAGCGGGGTCATCAGGCTGACCACGCCACTCTCGCCGCCATAGAGCATCCGCATCACGGAGACCACGGATTCCTTCGCCATGAACCCGGAGATCAGCGACGTGGCCACCCGCCAGTCGCCCAGCCCCAGGGGCTTCAATATCACGCACAGCCAGCCCGACACCGCCGCCAGAATGCTGTTTTCCGGCTCGGTCAGGTTGAATCGCAGGTCGAAGTTGGAGAGGAACCACACCACGATGGTGGCCACCAGGATCACCGAGAAGGCCCTTTGCAGGAAGTCCCGCGCCTTTTCCCACAATAGCTGCATGGTGTTGCGGGGGCGGGGCAGGCGGTAGTTGGGCAGCTCCAGCACCAGCGGCACCGGCTCGCCCTTGAAAATGGTCCGCTTGTAGATGGCCGCCGCCGCGATGCCGACGACGATGCCCGCCAGGTACAATTCTATGATGACCAGCCAGCCCATCTTCGGGAAGAAGGTGTTGACGAAGAACCAGTAGATGGGCAGCTTCGCCGTGCAGCTCATGAAGGGGGTCAGCAGTATGGTCATGCGGCGGTCGCGGTCGCTGGGCAGCGTCCGGGTGGACATCACCGCGGGCACCGTGCAGCCGAAGCCGATGAGCAGCGACACGATGGACCGCCCGGACAGGCCGATTTTTCTGAGGGGCTTGTCCATGAAGAAGGCGACCCGGGCGATATAGCCGCTGTCCTCCAACAGCGACAGGAACAGGAACATCACCACGATGACCGGCAGGAAGCTCAGCACGCTGCCCACGCCCTCGAATATGCCGTCGATGATGAGCCGGTGGATGACCTCGTTCACCCCGGCGCTGGTCATGGCGGCATCCGCCAGGTCGGCCAGCGCGCCGACGCCCTGCTCCATCAGGTCCTGGAGCCAGGGGCCGATCCACAGGAAGGTCATCAGGAACACCAACAGCATGATGCCGATGAACATCGGCAGGGCGGTGTAGCGGCCGGTCAGTATCTTGTCGATTTTCGTCGAGCGGATGTGCTCCTTGCTCTCCCGTGGCCGCACCACGCAGGCGTCGCAGACGTTCTGTATGAAGGTGAAGCGCATGTCCGCCATGGCGGCGGCGCGGTCCAGATGGCGCTCGTTCTCCATCTGTATGATGATATGCTCCAGCAGCTCCTTCTCATTCTGGTCCAGCGCCAGCTGTTCCAGTATGGGCTTATCCCCCTCGATGATTTTGGTGGCGGCGAAGCGCACGGGGAGGCCGGCCCGCTGGGCGTGGTCCTCGATGAGGTGCTCCACGGCGTGGATGGCGCGGTGGATGGCGCCGCCGTTGTCGTCCTTCTGGCAGAAGTCCTGCCGGACCGGGGCCTCCTGATAGCGGGCGATGTGGACGGCGTGGTTCTTCAATTCCTCGACGCCCTCGTTCTTCGCCGCGGAGATGGGCACCACGGGGACGCCCAGCATGGCCTCCATGCGGTTGATGTCCACCGCGCCGCCGTTGCCGCGCAGCTCGTCCATCATGTTCAGCGCCACCACCATGGGCACGCCCATCTCCAAAAGCTGCATGGTCAGGTAGAGGTTGCGCTCGATGTTCGTGGCGTCCACGATGTTTATGATGGCCTTCGGCTTGTCCTTCAATACGAAGTCCCGGCTCACCAGCTCCTCGCTGGTGTAGGGGGACATGGAGTAGATGCCGGGCAGGTCCGTGAGCATGGTGTGGGGCTGGCCGATGATGCCGCCGTCCTTGCGGTCCACCGTCACGCCGGGGAAGTTGCCCACGTGCTGGTTCATGCCGGTCAACTGGTTGAAAAGCGTGGTCTTGCCGCTGTTCTGGTTGCCCACCAGGGCAAAGGTCAGCATTTCACCCTCCGGCAGGGGATTGCCGCTGCCTTTGGGGTGGAAGATGCCCTCCTCGCCCAGGCCCATGTGGTGCACCGGTCTGCGCTCCCGCTCAGGTGGAGCCGTTACGGCGTCAATTTTGGTGATGGAGATGTTCTCCGCGTCCGCCAGCCGCAGCGTCAGCTCGTAGCTGTGGATGCGAAGCTGCATCGGGTCGCCCTGGGGCGCGAACTTCACCAGCGTGACCTCCGCCCCCGGAATAAGTCCCATGTCCAAAAAGTGCTGGCGCAGCGCGCCTTCGCCGCCTACCGTCTCCACCCGCGCCGACTGGCCGGGCGTCAGCTCACGCAATGTCATGTCGTGCCTCCCGATTTTTGCTCAATTTGTAACCGTTCAGTCCAGCAGGCAAATTGGAATTTTTCAGGGAGTCAAACCGACCCTGTAGGGGCGCCGTTTCGGCGCCCGCCCTCCTGCGTGACGGTACGTTCTAATGGGCGGGCGGCGCAACGCCGCCCCTACAGGAAAGCGGGAAACTCCCCCACGAATCCCCGTTTACATGGAAAGGACCGAATAATTATCTCAATTTGAAAGCTTTTGGTGAAAGATATAAACCCTGTAAAAAGGCGCTTATGTGCGCCTGTCTATTCGGCCTCGGGACGGAGCTCGCTTTCCATCAGCTCCGTCATGCGCCCTATGGCGTTCATGAAGCTCCGGGCCTCTTCGGGTTTCAGCCGGGAGACGATGTGCGCGTGGAAAGCCACGGCCTCGGCGTTTCGCTGGAGCGCCGCCGCTTCCCCCGCGGGGGTCAGCGCCACCTGCACCCGCCGCTTGTCATCGGCGTCCGGGGTGCGCACGATCAGGCTTGCCTTTTCCAACACTTTAAGGATATTCGCGATTCGCCCCGTTGTCAAGCCCAATTTCTCCGTCAGCTCGCCGGGATACAGCGGCCGCCCCACGTGGTAGAGGTAGAGCAGCACCCCGCTCTCCCCCCGCACACAGCCCCGGTCCACGATCTCATCCATGGCGCGCATGTGTTCGAGGTGCATCGTCCAGAGCGCCTCCCCGTATTTCATCGCGTCCATGAAGTAATCGCCACCCTTTCAAAGGGTTATTTTACTCTAACTAACGGCAATTGTCAAGAGGGGAAATTGGGATTTGTTAGAGAGTGGAGTGTGGAGAGTGAAGAGTGGAGTTTTGGTGGAAATCCTCCGGATTTCATTGATTTATGGATACCCGGCACTCTTATCTTCACTCTCCACTCTTCGACAAATCCCTGTTTACCGGCGACAATCAGGCGCTTTGCTTATTCCAGCGCGTCGGATTCCTCTTCGTCGTAGGCGGGTTCCTCAGTGACGGGTTCGGCCTCAGGCGCGGGTTCCGGCTCGGCGACGGGTTCCGCCTCGGGAGCGGGCTCGGCTGCGGGCTTGGGGTTGAAGAAATCGTGGATGGGATCGGTGCCGTGGGCGGCGGCGCGGATCTTGTTGACCTGGGCGTCCACCTCTTCGCGGATGTGATCCATGGCGTCCTTGGTCTGGGGTCCGTTCAGCTTCTCATTGGCCTTGTCGATCAGATCCTTCGCGCCGGCGCCGGCCTTGGCGAGGGTCTCCTCCACGCCGGGGCGGACCTTCTCGAAGGTCTCCTGGGCCTTGTCCTTCAAGTCCTTGGCGGCAACCGCAAGCTTCTCGTCGATGTCGGTCTTGTCCAGCGCTTCCTGGGCCCTGTCCTTCAGGTCCTTGGCCGCGCTGACGATCTTCTCGTCGATGTCGGTCTTATCCAGCAGCTCCTTCGCGCCGTCCTGCACGTTCTTGACCACCTTGTTCAGCTCGTCCATCAATCCAGCCATGTGAAAAACCCTCCCTTATAATCTGTCGTAAAGCTATTATAACAAATCCGATGACTTTATGCAAGGCGGGGGCGGGGTTGGGGTGTCGGGAAAATTGGAATTTGTTGGGGAATCAAACCAACCCTGTAGGGGCGCCGTTTCGGCGCCCGCCCTCAACGAAACGCATTGTCCTACCCGGCGGGCGGCGCAACGCCGCCCCTACAGGAGAGAGGGTAACTCCCCGATAAATCCCTGTTTACAAACCCGCCCCCTTCACTCCTTCCACCCCTCATACACCTCCGGGCAATAGCCGACGGCGGCCTTTTTGCCGTTTCGGACGATGGGGAGTTTGAGGACCTGGGGGTGCTCCAGAATGGCGTCCTCCCGCTGGGCGGGGGCGATGTATTTGACCAGCGAAAGGGCGTCCTGGTCACGGCAGCCCTCGTCGATGATATTGTCCAGCCCGCCGCAGGCCTGGGCCACGCTTTTAAGCTCGCCCCGGCTGATGCCCTTTTCGCCTAAGTCGATGTATTGGACCTTGATCCGCCGCTCCTTGAACCAGCGCTCCGCCTTTTTCGTGTCCTGGCTCTTCTTTGTGCCGAATATTTGTATATTCATGGCGATTCCTCCGTGTTTTGTTCATATAGGAAATATGGATAGTGGCTGCCTCAAACACTGTAGGGGCGCCGTTTCGGCGCCCGCCCTGCGCGTTGCGATACGTCGTACCCGGCGGGCGGCGAAACGCCGCCCCTACGGCTGTATTGGTCACCGGATGTGCGCCGCAACTCAATTTTCCATTTTCGATTCTCAATTATTATACACCTAACATTCCACTTTCGTAAATAGTGGAAGTTTGTGCTTGTGGCAACGCGGGGGTTATGTTATAATAATATATGATAACAACTCCCAAATTAACATTCAAAGGGGGATGGACATATGCTGGACGGGTTGAGGCAATTCAACCTGGGTTCGGTGATCTTCCGGCTGCTGCTGGCGCAGGCGGTGGGCGCGATGATCGGCTACGGACGGGCGCAGAAGAAGGCCAACGCGGGCCTGCGCACCTACATGCTGACCTGCATCGGCGCGGCGCTGACGATGCTGATTTCGATGTACGAATACGAGATGCTGCAAGGGCCCTGGGCCTTGGCGCAGGAGGTGCAGTCGCTGAAGTTCGACATATCGCGCTTCTCGGCGCAGATGGGCTCGGGCATCGGTTTCCTGGCCGCCGGCACCATCATCGCGGCGGCCCACCGTCAGGTGTCGGGCCTGACCTCGGCCATCGGCCTGTTCGCCACGGCCAGCCTGGGCATCGCCTGCGGCGCGGGGTTCTATGAAGTGGTTTTCATGGCGATGATCATCATCGTTTTCACCATGGAGTTCATGCAGCCGCTGGAGCTGGCCTTCAAGCGGCGGCTTCGCAACATCACCATCTATGTGGAATTTGATGACGCGAAGGATCTGGAGACCATCACCGAAACCATCAAAAGCCAGGGCGCACGGCTCTATGATATGGAGATGGAGCGCAGCGAGCGGCAGGACGACAAGCTGCCCTCGGCCATCATGACGCTGAAGCTGGGCAAGGAGAACGCCTCCCACTCGGCCATACTGTCGTCGGTGGCGGAGCTGCCCTGCGTGAATTCCATCCAGGAACTGATTTCGTAAAGGAGGCGCGGACATGCTTGAGAGTATCAACGCGCTGCGCACCATCAGCTTCGGCACGGTGGCCCTGAGGATGATACTGGCCTTCCTCTGCGGCACCGCCATCGGCTTCGAGCGCTCCTACAAGAACCGTCCCGCCGGCTTCCGCACCCACATACTGGTGTGCGTCGGCGCGGCCACGGCCTCCATGACCGGCGTCTATCTCTATCTGAACATGGGCCTGCCCACGGACATCTCCCGCCTGGGCGCGCAGGTGGTGTCCGGTCTGGGCTTCATCGGCGCGGGCACCATCATCGTCACCCGGAACCGCACCGTCAAGGGCCTCACCACCGCCGCCGGGCTGTGGGCCTGCGGTGTCATCGGCCTGGCGCTGGGCGCGGGGTTCTATGAGGGCGGCATCGTCGCCACGGCGCTGATCCTGTTCACCGAGACCATCATCGCCCAGGCCGCCACCCACATCAAGACCACCCCTGAATTTAGAATCACCCTCCACTATCGCCACAAGCCCGCCCTGGACCAGGTGATGCGCTACTGCAAGGACCAGCGCGTCGCCATCACCGACCTCCGCGTGATCAGCCGCAGCGACAATGAGCACCCCAATTACGCCGCCGTCCTCAGCCTCCGCCCCTCCAGGCGCTTGAACCGCGATATGCTGCTGGCGCATATACGGAATGTGCATGGGGTGCAGGAGGTAGAGGAAAGTTAATTGGAGAATGGACAATGATCGGTTTGTCCGCAAACAGCGGTGCTATTCATTTTCCATTTTCCATTCTTACGCCGCCTCGCGTGCTTGCGCCGGGCGGCGTTTCGTTGTATAATATATCCAGAGGGAAAACGGAACGGAAGGGACAGAACAATGGAACAGAGCTATGTATTTATGACCGACTCGGACAGCGACCTGCTGTATTCCATCGCCGACGAGCGCAGGATTCCCGTGGTGCGGATGCCCTACACGCTGGACGGCGAAGAGTATCTGGACGACAACGGCCGCACGGGCGTCGAGCGCCGCTTCTTCCGCCGTATGCGGGAGGGCGCGACCCCCAGCACCTCGCTGCTGCCCACGGAAGCCTATATCGAATATTTTGAGCCCATACTGAAACAGCGGGATCTGCTTTTCATCGCCTTCTCCTCCCAGATGAGCGCCACCCTCGAAAACGCCCGGGAGGCGCGGCTCCAGCTTCTGGAAAAGTATCCGGGCCGCAAGTTCACCATCGTGGACACGCTGAGCATCTCCGGCCCCATGACGCTGCTGGTGCTGGGCGCCCATGACCTGTACCTCCAGGGCAAGTCCATGGACGAGGTGGCCCAGTGGGTGATGGACAACCGGATGCGCGCCCAAACCTGGATGACCGTGGGCGACCTGAAATACCTGGCCCGGGGCGGCCGCATCTCCCCCACCAGCGCCGTGTTCGGCACCATGCTGGACATCAAGCCCATCATCTGCCTGGGCAGGGGCGGCAAGATGGACGCCGTGGACAAGGTGCGCGGACGCCGCCGCACGCTGAAGGCCATCGTGGAGCGCACCGCCGAAAACATCGAGCATCCCGAAAACCAGACCCTCATCATACTCCACGGCGACGTCCCTGAGGACGCCGAGGAGCTGGCCGGCATGCTCCGGGAGCGCATCCCCAACCTGCGCGACATCCGCATACAGATCGTCGGCCCCGTCATCGGCTCCCACTGCGGCCCCGGCACCCTGGCCAGCGTGTTCATGGGCAAGGAGCGGGCCTATTGACGGTGAACAGGTCCGCTGTGAGGTATAAATTGGAATTTGTAGGGGAGTCAAACCAACCTTGTAGGGGCGCCGTTTCGGCGCCCGCCCCTAACGAAACGCATCGTCCTACCCGGCGGGCGGTGGGACCGCTCCCAGCGGCCCCTACAGGAGAGGCGGTATTTCCCTGATAAATCCCCGTTTATCGAAAGGGCTGAACAGTTACCTCAAAAAACAGAATAAACGGCTCCCCTTGCCGCGTATGACGGGCAAGGGGAGCCGTTTCGGTCATATTTCAAACCGCCTGTCGGGATCAGCGGATCCGGGCGTAGACTGTTTGATTGGTGCTGTGCTTTTTCCCGTCCGCCGTGGTGAAGGAATTCAGGGTGACGCGGGCATAGACGCCGTTATCCATCCAGGTGACGGTCTGCATGGAGCCGTCGCCAAATTCCACCTGCGCGCCGTTGAGCAGCAAGTACTGCCGCGTGGTGTCCAGGCCGGACATCAGATTGGTACCCGTGGTGACGGTGGTGTAATACGACTTGCGCTTTGTGTCGCGGTTGCCGTAGAAATCGCCAATCGCGCCCTTGGATTCGTTGCACTGATAGATATTGTATCCGATTTCCGTGATGGTCTGGCGGCCCATGTTTTTGATCTTGATGCCCATTAAGCCGGTCTCGGCCTCATAGGTCGCACCCAGCAGTATGATGTCGCTGTCCGATTCGGCGACAAAGCTTCTGGAATTGCCCTGGAGATACTTCAGCGTCTGTGCGTCCACCACGCCGGTCTGGGGGAGTCCGGCATCCGCCTGAACGGTCTTGACCGCCCTCTCCGTGTTATTGCCGAACACGCCGTCGGCCTTGTCCTTCAGATAGTTGTGGGCGATCAACAGCGACTGGAGCTTGTTCACCTCGTCGCTCTTGTCCCCGCGCTTCAGCTCACCCAGGTTCAGTTCGGGCAGCTCCAGCTCAAAGGCTTCGTTGGCGGCAAGGCCCTTGACGATGGCGTTCATGGCCTCCGCGCAGTCAGCCTCGGTCGTCGAGCCACAGATAAAGAGCGCCTGCGTGGGATATTTGCAGATCACGCCTATGCCCATATAGTCGCCGCCAAGATCAATGATATCCTTGTTGTACTTCTGCGCGTCCAGCGTCAGGCAGATGATCCCGTTGGGCGTGCTCTGACGGGTATAATTGGGATTCAGTTGATATTGCTCCGACAGGGCGTTCATGATCATGCCCATTAAGCTCTCCAGTGTCACATCATCAATGGAGCTTGAGGATTCGTCCAGCCATTGCGCTTCGGCAAGGATCGCGAAGGTTTCATTATTGTATACATAGGCGGCACTGCCCTCCAGGCCCTCCGCCGGTCCCATGTATTCCCACTCGTCCGGCAGGACCACGCTGATCGCGCCGCTTTCCCAGGTGTTCAATGCGCCTGCGTCCTCAACCGCCGCGCCGACCGCTTCCGCCGGGGCTTCTACTTCCGCCGGGGCCTCCGCTTCCGCCGGGGCCTCCGCTTCCGCCGGGGCCTCCGTTACGGCGGGCGCTCCCCACACGACGACCGGGATGTCCTCCGCCAGTCCGCCGGCCAGTGTGCTCAGAACCATCAGACACGCAATGATCAGGGCAACTATTCTGTACTTCATGCTTATTCCTCCATATCCTTCTCTTAGATGTGCTCAAATAGACAGATCTCCTGGGAAAAATGGATGGTCCGCTTCACCTCCCTGCGCCAATGACCCGGAAACGACACAAAATTTTGTGGCGATTTGATGGCTTTCATCTGAATTTTTCATTAAATTTCCATGTTAAAAAGTATAACACAAACAAGGGAAAATGTCTATAAAAATCATTAAAATTGTGTGGGCTATAAATTCTGTCTCATAAGCCAATGACGGGAGCAGTTTTCTTCACAATTATATTAATTTAATATTAAATCCCATAAAACATATGGTGAATTATAAGTCAGTATGATATACTTATAAGAACCGGGTTAACGCGGCTTACGTCGTTTGCCCATTTCAGAGACGAAGGGGAGGCTTTCGCTCCATCAATATACGGTGATTTGTCGGGGCGAAAGGCATTTTCCATAATCCACCGGTTCAACATGACCCAGTTTATCCGGCAGACCAAATAACAAAAAAGGCAGGCCATGCCATGGGCTTTTTCATTGATTTTTTAAAGCAGAAGACGCCGAAGCCGGGGCGGGAGATGCCGGGATACTATCAGCGGGCGCTGGTGGTGACCCAGGCGTTCATGATCGCCTATTTTCTGGTGTGCTATTTTCTGTTTCGATGGAAGACGGGGCAGTGGATCGCCATGCCGCTGTTCATGCTGGCGGCGTCGCTGGTGAGCCTGGCCTCCATCGGGAAGGTGAATGTTCGGCTGTGTGTCTGGAGCTACGCGGCCATCACGCTGTTCTGGGTGGGCTGGTATACCCATAATTTTGACTGGGGCTTCGGGGCTCAGCACTTTCTGATACCGCTTTTGATGCTGTGCTTCTTCAACGTCTACGGTCCGCCCTGGGCAAAGCTGCTGACGCTGGTGGGCATCATCGGCTACCGCATCGGGCTCTACACCTGGTCCCTGAGCCACGCCCCGGTCTATCCCATGAGCGGGCCGGACGGCGTGATCTTCCAGATGACCAACAGTCTGACCATGTTCTTCATGATCGCCTGTCAGTTCATACTGTTCAGCTCCAGCATACAGGCCACCGAGCGCAAGCTGCGGCTGGACAACCAGGAGCTCAGCAGGGAGGCCGGCACCGACCCGCTGACCCAGCTCCCCAACCGCCGCGCCATGCTGGACACCATGGACAATTTCATGAAGAACGCCCCCAACGAGCGGTTCAGCGTGGCCATCGCAGACATCGACTTCTTCAAAAAGGTCAACGACACCTACGGCCACAACTGCGGCGACTACACGCTGAAATCGCTGGCCGACCTGTTCCGGGAAAGATCCGGGGAGGTCTACGCCGTCTGTCGCTGGGGCGGCGAGGAGTTCTGCTTCTTCCTTCCCGATAAAAACCTGGACGAGGCCGCCGCCGTGATGTTCGACCTCTGCTCTGCCGTCAAAAAAATGCCCCTGGAATTCGGGGATAACAAATTCAATATCACCATCACCATCGGCGTGGAGGAATACGATTACATGTCCCCCATGGAGGAGATCCTCGAACGCGCCGACCAGAAGCTCTACCGCGGCAAGATCGGCGGGCGGAACCAGGTGGTGATGTAGAAAAACAGAAAAACGGGCAACGGAAGATGTGTGTGCTGCACAGCTTCCGCTGCCCGTTTTCAATTTTCAATTCTACTATAAATCTCCGTACAGCTCCGCCCTGTACACGCCCTTTTCGATCAGCGCGCCGATGCTCTGGGCCACGGCGGCGCGGTCCTCGGCGTAGGTGACGCCGTACCACACATCCGGGGTGGGCAGCACCTTCACGGAGAGTTTGCCCTCCTTGAGCAGCCGGTCGATCAGCACCGGCAGCAGGTATTCCGCCTTCATGGGGTTGGCGGGCACGGACTCCGCGAAGAAGCGCGCGAAGTTCTCCGTCAGCGTGTCCATGAACGATGCCGAAGGGAAGCCCCACATGTTCATGGAGACATAGCCGTCGCCATCCACCGGCTGGCCGTTCACCGACGCGCCGCCGGGGATCTTCACGATGTCGCGGGTCTCTACCACCTCCGTCAGATTGCCGTCCCCGTCCACCTGGCATATCCCACGGGTAACGCCGCCGTTTTCGGAGAGGGTGTTTTTGAGAATAAAGCCCGCCATGCACAGCGCGTTGTCGGCATGGCCTTCCACGAGGTAGTCGTGGATGGACTTGAAGGCGTGCTTGCCGTAGTAGTCGTCGGCGTTGATCACCGCGAAGGGGCCGTCCACCAGCGTCTTCGCCGCCAGCACCGCCTGGCCCGTGCCCCAGGGCTTGGTTCGGCCCTCCGGCAGCGCGCCGGGGATGTCCTGAAGCGCCTGGAAGGCATAGGCCACCTGCACGCCCAGCTTCGCGCAGACCGCCTCCACCCGGCTGCCGATGACCTCGACGAAGTCTTTCTCGATGTCCCGCCGGATGATGAATACGATCTTATCGAAGCCCGCCTCGATAGCGTCGTGTATCGAAAAATCCATGATGATGTGGCCGAAATCGTCCACCGCCGCCAGCTGCTTGATGCCGCCGCCAAAGCGACTCCCAATGCCTGCGGCCATGATCAAAAGCGTCGTGACCAATGTCATTTCCTCCGTTTTTTGCATCACATTAAGTGCACATTGAATATAAGGGTGAATTTTATGTTAACACTCATATTATACGCCTTATCGGGGGAAAAAGCAAGCCTATTGGTTCAATTATTACAGCTGAAAGCTCCAAAAAAGGGGTTTATCGGGCTGCAAACCGTGCCCGTCAAGTTTCAATTCTAAATTTTCAATACCCCATTGCCAACGGACGTAAAATCATGTATAATACCTTTACAAATAAAAATATGGAGGGTTTGAACATGGCAAAATTCGTATGTGACGCCTGCGGCTGGGAATATGACGAGGAGCTCGGCAGCCCCGAGAACGGCATCGCCCCCGGCACCAAGTTCGCCGATCTGCCCGATGATTTCGAATGTCCCCTCTGCGGCGTCGGCAAGGACATGTTCTCCGAAGCATAAGTGACCACACAAAGACAGCTCCGGGCCAATGGGCCTGGGGCTGTTTTTGTGTGAAGGTATGTTGATAAACGGGGATTTATCGGGGAGATGCCTACTCTCCTGTAGGGGCGGCGTTGCGCCGCCCGCCGGGTATGACGATGCGTTTCGTTAGGGGCGGGCGCCGAAACGGCCTCGACAAATTCCAATTTGTCAGTCTTTTTTACATCCTCGTCGGGGCCTCGACACCGATGAGGTACAGCGCCACCTTCAAGGTCTGCCGCACGGCGTCGGTGAGCTGGAGGCGGGCGGCGCGGATGGCGGGGTCGTCCACCATGACCTTGTTCTCATAGTAGAACTTGTTGAACGCCTGGGCCAGGTCCACGGCGAAGCGGGTGACCATGCTCGGCTCGGAGCGGTTGACGGCGGACTTTAAGATGTCCGGGAACTGCTCGATGAGGCGCACCACGTCCTGGCTGAAGGTATCGGACAGGGCGGAGAAATCCGGGGCGGAAACATCAATGCCCTCCGCCTTGCGCAGCACGGAGCAGGCGCGGGCGTGGGTGTACTGCACATAGGGGCCGGTCTCGCCGTCAAAATTGAGGGCGCGCTCCCAGGTGAAGTCGATGTCCTTGATGCGGTTGTTGTACAGGTCGAAGAACACCACCGCGCCGATGCCCACCTGGCGGGCCACCTCGTCCTTGTCCTCCAAATCGGGGCTCTTTTCCTCAATGATGGCTCTCGCCTTTTCGATGGCCTGGGTGAGCAGCTCGTCCAGATAGACCACGCGGCCCTCCCGGGTGGACAGGCTCTCGCCGCCGAAGGACACCATGCCGAAGGCGACGTGCTCGCACTGCTTATACCAGTCATACCCCATCAGCTCCAGCACCTTGAAGAGCTGGCGGAAGTGGAGGTCCTGCTGGTAGGCCACGACATAGAGGGACTTGTCGAAATTATAGGTATCCTTGCGGTACTTGGCCGCGGCCAGGTCGCGGGTGATGTAGAGCGTCGCGCCGTCGCTCCTCAGAATGAGGGCGGGGGGCATACCGTAGTCCTGGAGGTCAACGATCTGCGCGCCCTTGTCCTCGATGAGCAGGCCCTTGGCCTTGAGGTCGTCGATGATGGGCTGCATCTTGTCGTTGTAGAAGCTCTCACCGGCGTAGGAATCGAACTTCACGCCCAGCATGTCGTAGACCCGCTCGGCGTCCTTCAAGGTCACGCTCTTGAACCAGTTGAAGATCTCCAGCGCCTCCGGGTCGCCGTCCTCGATCTTCTTGAACCAGGCGCGGCCCTCGTCGTCCAGGGCGGGATTGTCCTTGGCCTCCTGGTTGAAGCGGACGTAGAGCTTCACCATCTCGTCCACGCCGCCGGCGGCCACGGTGTCATGGTCGCCCCAGCGCTTGTAGGCGGCGATCATCTTGCCGAACTGGGTGCCCCAGTCGCCCAGATGGTTCACGCCCACGGCATTCCAGCCGAAGAACTTGTGCAGGCGATAGAGGGAATTGCCGATCATCGTAGTGGACAGATGGCCGATGTGGAAGCGCTTGGCGATGTTGATGGAGGAGTAGTCCAGCACCACCGTCTTCCCCGCGCCGGAGTCGTCCGCGCCGTAGCGCTCGCCGTCGGTGAGCACCTGGGTGATGACCTTCTCCGCGTAGGTGGCCCGGTCGATGAAGAAATTCAGATAGCCCTTCACCGCCTCGGCCCTGCTCAGAAAGTCGGCCTTGATGGCCCCGGCCAGCGCGTCCGCGATCATCATCGGGCTCTTGCGCAGGGGCTTGGCCAGCTTGAAGCAGGGGAAGGCATAGTCGCCCATGGCCGTGTCCGGGGGAATTTCCAGCGCGGCGGCGATCTCCGGGGCCGTGATGGCGACCTCGCCGTAGACCGCGCCGATGGCGTTCATGATCTCGCTGGCAACCGCTTGCTTGAAATCCATGGAATACACCTCGTTATTCAAATTACACAACATTATACACAAAACATGAGGAGCGAACAAGGGTGAAGCGGTAAAAAAACAGAGGCCGCGGCGCTGGGGATGGGCCGCGGCCTCTGTTTTGGTTGGGGTGGCAGATTGGAATTTGTCTGGGAGTCAAGCCGACCTTGTAGGGGCGCTGTTTCGGCGCCCGCCTTGTACGAAGCGCACCGTCCTACCCGGCGGGCGGCGCAACGCCGCCCCTACAGGAGAGTGCGCATCTTCCCTACAAATCCCCGTCCATCAATACGCTCCTTGCAGCAGCGTCTGGATCAGCTCCGGGTCGGCGACGCCGGTCTGCTCCAGGTTGTGGTCGCGCTGGTAGGCGGTGACGGCTTCGGCGCAGCCGGGGCCATAGACGCCGTCGGGCTCTCCGGTGAGGTAGCCCAGCTCGATGAGCTTCTGTTGGAGCAGGTAGGCGTACCAGGAGTAGGTGGTCTTTTTCATGGTGGTGTAGACCGGGGTGTAGGGGGCCAGCGTGGGGACGGGGTAGTCCTTGGCGGGCATGGTCAGCTCGCTGGTCTCGTTGGCGGGATAGTCGAACATCTCGTTGAGGGTCACGAGCTGGTAGCCCTGCTGCACCGCCCAGGGGATGAAGCGCTCCAATTTATCCCAGTCGTTGTTGGTGGTGTGGAACAGGTAGATGGCGCCGGGCTTGAGGGCGGCGGCGATCTCCTTGTCCGTGCTGGTGGAGCCGGCGCAGCTCCAGTGGGCGATGCCGTAGTAGCCCAGCTGCTGGGCGTACATCTGCATCCGCTGGTCCCGTCTGGCGTCGCCGCCCTTGGGGCGCAGGAAGTGGCAGTGGTACTCCACGCCCAGTATGCTGCTCAAAGCCATCTGCTGCATGTAGACCTGCTCGGCCAGCCGCTCCGGGGTGCTGTTGTACAGGCCGGAGTGGGTGTAGGTGTGGTTTTCCAGCTCGAAGCCGTTCTCCCAGGCGTAGCGCAGGGTCTCGGACTGGGACTCCTTGATGGCGTTCTCGCCGATGGGGAATATGGTCAGCTTGCCACCCACATCCATGGCGGTCTGCACGATCTTCTTCAGGTTCTCCGCCTGGAAGCAGTCGTCCACGGTGATGGCGATGATGTTCTCGTCCGTCTCCGCCTTGCTGAACACGGGAATGAAGCCCTCCGCCGTGGGTGTGGGCCGGGACAGCGCCCGCTTGCTGCCTGTATTCAAGTCAGGGGTGGGCGTCGGCGTAAAGGGCGTGGGCGCGATGGTGGGCGTCGGCGTGGGTTCTGCCGTGATGAGGGGCTGGGAGAGCTCGTCGTCCGAGAAGCCGGGGGCCTCCTCCTCGCCCTCCACCTCCGCCATCAGCTCCGGCACCGGCGCGGTGTCCATTGCCAGCGGGGCCGAGACCGGCTGATCCTTCTGCCGTAGCCCCGACGCGATCAGCACCCCCGCCACGATCAGTATCACCAGCCCCAGCGCGCCGCCCCCCAGCATCAAAAGCCGCCTGCGTTGCTGCTGCCGCTGCCGGGCCCGGGAAAATGTGGGCCTCCTGTATTGCCTGGCCATAATTTACCTCCTGATGATTGTCAGGTTGCTTTGGTTGGAGTAAAATGTTACGAGAGTGTAATCTTTTTGAATAGGGAATGGGAAATGGGCAATGGGAAATTGTGGCGCAAATCCTTACGGATTTGTCTGATTAAAAAGAACACGCGCGGGAGTTCATTTTTTATAAAAGAAATCCGAAGAATTTCATCATACATTTCCCATTCCCCATTTCCCATTCCCCATTGTTCCAAATGAATTATATCAAATCCCCTTCCCCCTGTCAAATATGAAGGGAAATACCAGTTTTGTTCATCAGATTTCCGGAAAAAATCGGGAGTTGCCACAGATTCGCCACAGGTACTTGTTACAAAATCTTGATATTTAATCTTAATTGTGGTAAAATAATCCCGATGTGTATTAATAAGCCAGTAGAAGAATGAAACATATTCGGAGGCATGATTTTATATGAAACGTTGGTTTACCGCAGCGCTCGCGCTTGTTATGACCTTCTCATCCACGCCGGCCGGCATGATGGCCGCCAGAGCGGAGGAATCGGCCCTGGAGGCATACGTCCCGGAGGCGGAGGGTCTGACGCTCGGAGATGAGGAAACGGCGGAGGAATCCGCCGCGCCGCTGCGGGAAACCCCTGATGAGGCGACGGAGGAGGTCATTGAGCTCGAGGAGAGCGAGGCCGTTGAATCCGAAGCCGTGGAGGCCGAACTGGCCTCGGCGGCCCAGCCCACCAGCATCAAATTAAACTTCACCTCGGGCACCATCGGCGTCGGGGAGACCTTCAACGGCCTTTTCGTGATCGCCAGCCCGGAAGGCGCTTCCACGGAGGTCACCTGGACCTCCAGCAAGACCAAGGTGGTCCAGGTGGACCCCGTGACCGGCGCGCTCACCGGCATCAAGACCGGCTCTGCCACCATCACCGCCACCACCCCAAATGGCAAGAAGGCCACCTGCAAGGTCAAGGTCAAGAAGGGGCCCACGTCCATCACCGTCAGCCCCTCTTCCATGAAGCTGGGCTACGGCGGCGTCAGCAGCCGGCTCGGCCTCAAGTTCTCCAGCGGCTCCGCGTGCAGCACGGTCTACTTCACCTCCAGCGATCCCGGCGTTGCCACCGTGGACGCCTACGGCACGGTGACCTCCGTGGGCAGCGGCACCGCCGTCATCACCGCCACTGCCTACAACGGCGTCAGCGATTCCTGCGAGGTGACCGTCCTCGGCGCGCCCGCCAGCCTCGTCTTTGAAAAGAGCACCCTGAACGTGGGCGCGGGTCAGACCGCTACCCTTGAGGCTCAGGCCTACGACAGATCCGGCAATCCCGCCGAGACCGGCGTCACCTACAGCCTCGTCTCCGCCAGCCCCAGGGGCTGCGTCAGCGTCAGCGCCGACGGCAAGGTCAAAGCCTCCGCCTCCGGCACCGCCGTGGTGCGCGGCACCACTGCCAACGGGCTGACCGCCACCTGCAATGTGGCCGTGGTGGCCATGCCGGTCGCCATCAAGTTGAACCAGAGCACCGGCATGCTGGCTGTCGGTGAGACCTACACGGGCCTCACCGCCACGCTGATCTCCTCCGACGGCAGCGACTCCGCCGGCGAGGTCATCTGGACCTCCAGCAAGCCGAAGATCGTCTATGTGGACGAGGACACCGGCGCGCTGACCGCCCTCAAGACCGGCACCGCCGTGATCACCGCCCAGACCTCAGGCGGTCTCAAGGACACCTGCAAGGTCACCGTCAAGAAGGCGCCCACCAGCATCTCCCTCTCCCCCGAAACGCTGAAGCTCAGCGCGGGCGGCATGAGCCAGGAGCTGGGTGTAATCCTCTCCAAGAACAGCGCCCTGGGCGGGCTGAGCTTCACCTCCAGCAACACGAACGTCGCGCGGGTGAACAGCGACGGCATCGTCACCTCCGTGGGCGAGGGCACCGCGGTCATCACCGCCACCACCTTCAACGGCAAGACCGCGAAGTGCACCGTCACCGTGGCCGGTGAGCCGGCCAGCGTGGTGATGGACCACACCGCCATCTCCGTGGGCATGGGCGACAAGGGCAGCGTCAGCGCCACCCCGCTCACCGCCTCCGGCAATGTGGCCGGCACCAATCTCACCTATTACATCGAATCCAATTCGCCCAATCCGGGCTGCATCAAGCTGGACGCGGACACCGGCGCGGTCACCGCAGTCTCCGGCGGCACGGCCTACGTCAACGTCAGGACCCACAACGGCATCACCGCCGCCCAGTCCTGCGTGGTGACGGTGACCGCCAAGCCCAAGGCCCTGTCCCTGCCCTCCAAGCTCACCGTGGGCGTGGGGGACACGCTGGAGGCGCTGGAGGCCGTGCTGACCTTCCAGGACGGCACCACCGGCCCCGCCACGGGCCTGACCTGGTCCAGCAGCAATAAGAAGGTCGTGGCCGTGGACGCGGCCACCGGCACGCTCACCGCCCTCAAGAAGGGCACCGCCACCATCACCGCCAAGACCTCCGGCGGCCTGAAGGACACCTGCAAGATCACCGTCAGCGCCGCGCCCACCGGCCTCACCCTGAGCCCCTCCGCCGTGAAGCTCAGCGCCGGCGGCATGAAGTTCCAGTTGGCGGCAAATGTCACCGGCGTCAGCGCCGCGGACGTGAGCTTCTCCTCCAGCAATCCCGCCGTGGCCACCGTCAGCAATGACGGCGTGATCACCACCGTGAGCGCGGGCAAGGCCACCATCACCGGAAAGACCTACAACGGCAAGACCGCCACCTGCGCGGTCACCGTCACCAGTGTACCGGCGAAGGCCAGCTTCAGCACCACCCAGATGACGCTGGGCACCGACGAGACCGTCATCCCCGACGTCAAGGTCCAGGCGGCGGACGGCAGCGAAGCCGTGGCCGATCTGAACTTCCGCATCCTGGCGGGTCCCCAGTACATCAGCCTGAACAGCGCCACCGGCGAGATCACCGCCAAGGAAGCCGGCACCGCCGTGGTGGGCGTCAGCACCCACAATGGCGTCAGCGCCAGCAACACCTGCACCATCACCGTCGTGGCCGAGGCCACCGACATCTCCCTGAGCCAGACCAGCGCCAGCCTGGGCGCGGGCGAGATCGTCCAGCTCAAGGCCAGGGTGAAGGCCGTCAAGGGCGCGAACACCGGCGTGAGCTGGTCCTCCTCCAACACCAAGGTGGCGAAGGTCAGCGCGGCCGGCGTGGTCACCGCCGTGGCGGCGGGCAGCGCCACCATCACCGCCCAGACTGCCAACGGCCTCAAGGCCACCTGCAAGGTGACGGTCTACAAGGCTCCCACCTCCATCTCCCTGAGCCCGGCCAGCGGCTCCGTGTACGTGGGCGAGGCCGGCCAGTACGTGGTCAAGGTGTCCAGCGGCGCGGGCGGGTATGTCAGCTTCACCAGCAGCGATCCCGACATCGCCGAGGTGGACGACGAGGGCGTCGTCGTCGGCATCTATCCCGGCACCGTCACCATCACCGCCACCACCTACAACGGCAAGAAGGCCACCGCCAAGCTGACCGTCAAGCGCCGCTCCACCTCCACGCCGTCCTATGACGATTACGGCGACGACGAGCCCAGCGGCGGCGATTACGAGTACGACGAGACCATCGAGCGCGTCATCGCCCTGGCCGAAAGTCAGCTCGGCAAGCCCTACAAGTCCAAGGGCGGCTACAAGGATTCCAATCCCAGCGGCTTCGATTGCAGCGGCCTGGTTTACTGGTGCTACTATCAGGTGGGCATCAAGCTGGGCGACAGCCCCTCCAAGCAGGCCAACGACAGCAAGTACACCCGGATCGACAGCATCAGCGACCTGCAGCGCGGCGACGTGGTCTGCTTCAAGAGCGATTCCTCCAGCAGCGTCAGCCACACCGGCATCTACCGCGGCGACGGCGAGTTCATCCACGCCTCCTCCGCCGGCAAGGCCGTCATCATCACCGACATCAACAAGGATTATTACTCCCGCAACTTCGTCTGCGGCCGCAGGATCATCGAGTGATCCGCCATGCGGAATTCCCCGGAGCCAACGGCTCCGGGGAATTTTAATGTCAGTATAAAACAGGGATTTTTCGGGGAGATACACACTCTCCTGTAGGGGCGGCGTTGCGCCGCCCGCCGGGTAGGACAATTCGTTTCGTTGGGGGCGGGCGCCGAAACGGCGCCCCTACAAGGTTGGTTTGACTCCCTGACAGATTCCAATTTATCACATTCTCCAAACCTGCCCCTTTTTTAGCCAAAAGCGTGACATTTTTTCAAAATCGAGGGGTTTCGTTTGACGTCAACGGGCTGAGCATGTATAATAACATCAGTATGTGATAATAATTGGTAGGGAGTACCCTTTTTGAAAGGAGCATGGCAACATGGCTAAGAACGGCAAGAAAGGGCCTTCGGTATTGAATTGGATGGGCACGCTGATACTCTACGCCATTCCCGGCGTGAGCCTGATATTTCTGATACTGTCCGCGATATTCGCCAAATCCAGCGCCAAGCGCAATTTCGCCATCGCCGGCATACTGCTGGAGGTCATCTGTGTGATACTCATCTTCGCCGCCTTCGCGGTGTTCCCGGATACCTTCACCCAGTTGAGCCAGCAACTCCGGGAGGCCGGTCGGGTCGTGCAGATCCCATGACACAACCAACAAGGCCGCGCCGTCTGAATGCAGACGGCGCGGCCTGTTATTTTTTAGGGATTTGATAAACAGGGATTTGTCGGGGAGTTGCCCGCTCTCCTGTAGGGGCGGCGTTGCGCCGCCCGCCGGGCAGGACGATGCGTTTCGTTAGAGGCGGGCGCCTTTTCAGCTCGATAAATTCCAATTTACCGCGCTCTCAAACTCATCTTCCCGCCTTGGTGGCGATGTTGATCAGCACCCAGTCGGTGCCGGCCTGCTGGAAGCCGTAGCGCTCGAAGGTGACGACGTTGTTTTCGGTCACCCGGAGGTCCAGGTTGAACACCTCGGTGGTGACGCCGGGGCGGAGCTGGAAGTCGGCCATGGGGAAGCAGGTGCGGATGGTGTTGTTCATGGCCCGGCGCCCGGCGTCGTCCATGGCGCTGAGGCGTGCGTTGACAGTGTCGATGAAGGTCCGGGTCTCATTGGCAAGCAGCGTGGGATCGCTGGCCAGCCCGGCCACCACCACATCGCGGAAGCCGATGAAGTAAAGCCCCGCCAGAAGCTGGTCCCGCACCGGCAGCGCCTGGAGAGCCGCCAGCTCCGAGGGGATGAACAAGCCGGTCGATGTTCACGATGGAGACAGTCATGTAACCGGCGTCCACGCTGTGCTGCATGTAGTCGCCCACGCGCTTGGCGGTCTCCAGCATCGTCAGGCCGTCGATGACCGCAACGCCGTTCAGACGGTCGCTGCCCAGCAGGTCCACATAGCCGTCCCAGACGACCTTCTCCTGCTCGTCCTCGTCGTCGTCCTCATCTTCATCCTCGTCGTCGTCATCCTCGTCCTCGTCGTAATCATCTTCCTCAGACCAGTAATAGGAGGCGTAGGCCCCGCAGAGCTGGCAGACGCCGCGGCGCCATTCGTGGCGCTCCAGATGGCTGTCCAGCTCCTCCTCGTCCTCCATGAGCACCATGCCACAGTTCTGGCAGATGACCCTGTAGGACCGGACGCGCACCGCCCGGTGGTTGGTGGCGTTGACCTTCTTATAATCGGTGTAGGCGTCGGAGACCTTCTCCACAATGGCCTCGTCGGGATGCTCACAGCCGTAGCCGCAGGTGGTGCAGACGCCGTTGCGGAAGGTGTGGGCCGCATAGGCACCGGCCACGGCGTCCGTCTCGTAGTTCTTCAGCGCCATGCCGCAGTGCCTGCAGGTGCCGGTGACCACGGTGGGCGTCATGCGCTGGTGGCCCTGGGCGTCCACCGCCTCATAGTAGACCTCGCCCAGGCGAACCGCGCCGTCCACATCCGCGTGGTCGCAGATGTAGCCGCAGCCCTTGACGATGCACATGCCGTTCACCAGGGTGTGGTCCTCCTGGACGACGCGCTCCTCCTGCGCCACGGCCAGATACTCCCGGTGGCCGCAGATGCCGCACTCCCAGAAGGGCGTGTAGTAGCAGTGCAGCGCGTGGGTGTCGCCGTCGGTGGAGCCGGCGATCCAGCTCTCATAGCCCGCGGCGCGGACCTCGGCGGCGCTGGCCGGGGCTGTGGAATAGACCCGCTCGGACTCGGGATGCTCACAGCTCAGCGCGTAGCCGCAGACGGTGCAGACGCCGTTCACATAGTTGTGGGGCAGCGTCACGCCATCGACGCTGCTCTCGCCGGGGGCGTAATCCCTGTGGTAATCGCAGACCGGGCAGTATTCGGACTTGATGCCGACCTGACCCACGGCGGTGTGCCAACGCGCGTCCACGGCGGTGAACCTGCCGCTGTTCTCGTAATAGCTGTATTCCATGTTGGAATGGGGGCAGATATTTTTGAAGCCGCAGTAGACGCAGACGCCGTCGTCGCCGAAGCTGTGGGGCATCAGATTGACGGTCTCCTCCACCTCCGGTTCGCCCATGGGCTCGCCGCAGAGCGCGCAGAGCTTCTGGATGTAGGTGCGGGTGATGTCATTATGGCCGCTGGCGCTGTGGAACTCGCAGCTCTGATATTCGTTGACCACCTCGTCGATGGTGCCGCCGTCGTGCTTGCAGTTGCGCTTGTAGCCGCAGATGACGCAGGTGTCGCCATCCCAGGTATGATACTCGTTTTCCTCGATGTATTCGCCCGCGACCTTCGCGGTTTCGCCGTAGGTCTCACATTCAGTGCACTTGTAGGCCATCAGTTTGACGTAGCGGTTCACATGGTACAGGGCGGGCTGTGTGGGAGAGATCACCGTGTCCACATAGTCGCCCTTGAAATAATGGGGGCCGTCGGTGAAGCTGTGGGTGTGTTTGCCGTCGTCGCCCTCGTTGTGGAGGCAGTAGATGCACACGCTGCCGGCCTCGTCCAGCGCCTCATAGGTGCAGTTCTCGACGATGCTGTCCGCGCTCTCCAGCAGCTTGCCGCACTCCAGACAGTAGGTCCGGGCCACGGCCTTGCCGGTGACAAGATGGGTGCCGTCGTTCAGATCGGTGTATTCGATCTTCTTCGCCTCGCGGTCGATGATCCGCCGGGTGGCGGGGTGGGAGCAGTCCTCAGGCTTGACGGCGGCGGCCATCAGCGCCTCCTGCTCCTCCGCAATTTCCTCATGAACGTCCTCTTCCGGTTCCGCCTGGGGCCGCGCCTCATGCGCGTCCTCCTCGGGTTCCTCTTCGGCGGGCGCTTCTTCTTCGACGTCGATGGCCGCGGGGCCTTCCTCCGAGGGAATGATGATGACGGCGGGCTCGGGCCGCTCCTCCTCCGCGGGGACGGGCTCGGGCTCCGGCTGGGCTTCGGGTTCCCTCTCCGGTTCAGGCTCCCTCTCCGGTTCCGGCTCGGCGGGCTTCTCCTCCTCGTGCCGTTCCTCCGCGGGGGCGGGCTCCTCATGCCGCTCCTCCACGGGGGCCGGGGCCTCCTCGATGGCCGGTTCCTCTTCCTCCGCCCATGCCGCGCCCAGCGATGACAGCAGCAGCGTCAGCGCCAGCAGCAGGGCCAATAATCTCTTTTTCATATATACCTCCATAAATCGCCGGGATGCAACGGCGAGAATGAACCGATTCCTTGTGCCTTTGTTTTAGACGTAAAAATGGGGGAAAAGGTTGCTTTAATATGGGTTCTCGATAAATTGGAATTTGTCGGGGAGTCAAACCAACCTTGTAGGGGCGCCGTTTCGGCGCCCGCCCCCAACGAAACGCATCGTCATACCCGGCGGGCGGCGCAACGCCGCCCCTACAGGAGAGTAGGCATCTCCCCGATAAATCCCCATTTGTCTTTTCCCCCTCAATATGTTATAATTTCCCCATACCACCCAAAGGAGCGAAGCGCATGGGGCAGAAGCTTGTTTTATTGGACGGGTACAGCCTGATGTACCGGGCGTTTTACGCGGTCCAGGGCGTGATGACGGCCCCGGACGGCACGCCGACTAACGCGATTCACAATTTTATCATGATGGTGCTGAAGCTGATCGAGGATGAAAGGCCGGACGCCATGGCGGCGGCCTTCGATCTGCACGCGCCCACCTTCCGCCACAACATGTACGAGGGCTACAAGGCCACCCGCAAGCCCATGCCCGACGAGCTGCGGGCCCAGGACCCCATCATCCGGGAGCTGCTGGGGCAGATGGGCATACCGATCATAGAGCGCGAGGGCTACGAGGCCGACGACATACTGGGCACCGTCTCCCTCTGCTGCGAGGACAGCGGCGACGACGCCCTGCTGGTCACCGGCGACCGGGATTCCTTCCAGCTCATCGGCCCCCACACCACCATACTCTACACCAGGCGCGGCGTCACCGACGCGGTGCGGGTCACGCCTGCCTATATCCAGGAGACCTACGGCGTCACGCCCGCGCAGATGATCGACGTGAAGTCGCTGATGGGCGACACCTCCGACAACATCCCCGGCATCCCCGGCATCGGCGAAAAGACGGCGCTGAAGCTGGTCCAGCAGTTCGGCTCGCTGGAGGGCGTGCTGGACAGTGCTCCCACCCAGAAGGGCAAGCTGAAGGAGCGGCTGGAAAACGGCCGGGACATCGCGGAGATGAGCTACCGGCTGGCGAAGATCGACCGCCACGCCCCCGTGGACTTCACCCCGGACCAGTGGCGGCTGGGCGACATCACCCAGGCCATCCCACGCCTGCGGACCCTGCGCATGAACGCGGCCATCCGCAAGCTCACCGAGGTGGCGAAGGCGCTGCCCGCGTCGAATGTTGGCGCGGCGAAGGTCAAGGCCGTGGACGAGAAGCTGCCGAAAATCGAAAAGTTCATGGAGCGGGAACCCCTGTCCCAGCGCATCGCGGAGCTGGCGCAAACCGCAAAGTGGGCGGCGCTTCACGTCGGCACGGCGCTGACCATCGCCACGGACGCCGCGCGGCTGGAGCTGCCCCTGGGCGGCGACCTGCTCTCGGCGGGCATCACCCCGGAGGAAGCTCTGGAAGCCGCGCTGCCGCTGCTGAACAGCGAATGTCCCAAGGCGCTGCACGACATCAAGTCGCTGCCCATCGCCCTCGAGGCAATCCGCGGCGACATCATCGACGTCATGCTGGCCGCCTACGCGCTGAATCCCCAGCGCCCCGGCTTCGACGCGGAGGCCCTCTGTTCCGAGGAGGGCATCGACGGCTATGCCGAACATCCCGCCACCGCCGTCCATAAGCTGGCGGAATTGCAGAAGGGACAGATGGGGGAGACCGGCGTGGAGCAGGTCTACCGGGAGATCGAGCTGCCGCTGGCCTACGTGCTGCGGGACATGGAGTCCGAGGGGATGCTGGTGGACGCGGAGGTCCTTCAATCCCTCGGCGCGGACTTCAAAAAACAGATCGCCGCCCTCACCGACGAGATCGCGGAGATGGCAGGTGTGCGCATCAATCTGAATTCCCCGAAGCAGTTGGGCGAGCTGCTGTTCACCACGCTGGGGATTCCCTCTCCGACCAAGAAAATTTCCACCCGCGCGGAGGTGCTGGAGCAGCTGGCGGAGGACTACCCCATCTGCGAGAAGATACTGGAATACCGCAAATACCAGAAGCTGCAATCCACCTACATCGACGCGCTGATCCCCATGCGGGACAGCCAGGGCCGCATCCACACGTCCTTCGACCCGGTGGGCACGGCCACGGGCCGCATCAGCTCGTCGGAGCCGAATTTGCAGAACATCCCGGTGCGCACGGAGTTGGGCAAGGCCATCCGCGGAGCGTTCATCGCGGGGCCGGGCCGGGTGCTGGTGGACGCGGACTACAGCCAGATAGAATTGCGGGTGCTGGCCCACATCTCCGGCGACCCGACGATGATCCACGCCTTCCAGGAGGGCCAGGACATCCACGCCCGCACGGCCTCGGAGGTCTACGGCGTGCCGCTGGAGGAGGTCACCTCCCAGATGCGCTCGGCCTGCAAGGCGGTGAACTTCGGTATCGTCTACGGCATATCGGAGTTCACGCTGGCGAAAAACATCGGCGTCTCCCGCTGGGAGGCCAAGGACTTCATCGACCGCTATTTCCACCGCTATCCCGGCGTGAAGGCCTACATGGACGGCGCGGTGAAAAAGGGCTACGCCCAGGGCTACGTCACCACGCTGATGGGAAGGCGGCGCTATCTGCCGGAGCTGCAAAGCTCCAACTATAACCTCCGCTCCTTCGGTGAGCGCTGCGCCATGAACAGCCCCATCCAGGGCACCGCCGCCGACATCATCAAGCTGGCGATGATCCGCGTTGCAAAGGCCCTCAAGGATGGAAGCTACCAGGCGAAGCTCATCATGCAGGTCCACGACGAGCTCATCATCGAGGCCCCCGAGGCCGAGGCCGAGGCGGTCAAGACTCTCCTGCGCGACTGCATGGAAAACGTCGCCGCCCTGTCCGTCCCCCTCAAGACCGAGATCTCCACGGGGGCGGACTGGAGGGAGTGCAAGTAGATAGTCGATGCCTCATTGAAAAATTGGAATTTGTCGGGGAGACGACTCCCTCCGACCCGCTTCGCGGGCCACCTCCCTCTAAGAGGGAGGCTTTTGGAAAACGCCGGTAACCAAAAGGCTCCCTCTCTGAGGGAGCTGTCACCGAAGGTGACTGAGGGAGTCGTCCCCCTTTTCCCGACAAATCCCCGTTTACCCTCATCTCAAACTCCCCGTTCCCCTTTCATCGCTTTCCGCATAGTATGCCGTGAACCCGATGAAAGGAGCGATTCTCTTGAAGAACTGCAAGTGCAATAATGGCAATTCCAACGGACGCGGACACCGCCGCTGCGGCTGCATGAAGCTGGCCCGGAGCTGCTGGGAGAACTTCCCCTATTACACCGGCCCCTGCCCCAATGTGGACGGCTGCTATGGCTGGTGCGGCTGCAACGGCAACGGCGGCAGCAATAACAACAACTGCAATTGCAACTGCAATTGCAACTGCAACTGTAACTGCAACTGCGACGACAACGACGACAACGATTGCGAGCAGAGCTGCGATTACGACCGCTGCTATCGCCGCTGCTGCCGGAAGTGCCGGGAGTGGTGCCGGGCGGAGTGCGACAACGACGATAATGACGACGACGATTGCACCTGCGACCCCTGCGACCACGGCCATCATCACTGCCGCCGTCGTCGCCGTCGGAGGCGCTGCGGCTGGAAGGGCCCCTGCTGCGGCATGTTCCTGGCCCACCTGCCCATGGCGGTCAGCCCCAACGGCATCATCCCCCTGGTGTTCAACAACCCCTGCAAGGACGACAGCTTCGACGTCAACAGCGGCCTTGTGAAGGTGGAGCGGGAGGGCACCTATCTGGCGACCTACACCGTCCGCGTGCCCGAGACCGCCGTGCTGGACACCACCATCACGCTGAACGTGGACAATGCCGCCCAGGCCGCCGCCACCACCCAGGTGCTCACCGAGGCCGGCAACACCACCAGCGAGTACACCGGCCAGGCCATCTTCCAGGCCGACGAGGGCGACACCGTCTCCCTCCGCACCAGCGAGGCCATCAGCGTCACCGAAACCGCCGCCCAGCCCCTCTTTACCCTCAGCCTCGTCCGCCTGGACAGCGAATAAACACAACCAGCCCCGGCATGGATGACGTGCCGGGGCGAGATTTTGGCAAAATGGAATTTATCAGGGAGACAACCAACCTTGTAGGGGCGCCGTTTCGGCGCCCGCCCTCAACGAAACGCATCGTCCTACCCGGCGGGCGGCGCAACGCCGCCCCTACAGGAGTGCAGGAAGCTCCCCGAAAACCAAAAAATGTCACACAATTCACATATTACATTAATTGTATACGCACTAATTTTACATTATAATGGATGTATAGCGTCCGAAAAACTTCGGGCAAGGAGAAGGAGTGATGCACATGGATTACCGGCGATATGGCGATACCTATGTGGTGCGGCTGGACAAGGGAGACGATATCTGCGAAGCCTTGCAGACGCTGGCGGAGCGGGAGCAGATCGCCCTGGCGGAGGTCAACGGCCTCGGCGCGGTGGACCAGATCATCCTCGGCGTCTACGATCCCCGGGCCCAGCGCTATCTCACCAATTCCTTCACAGGGGCCTATGAGATCACCTCGCTGACCGGCAACATCACCCTCGACGAGGGCAAGCCCCACCTGCACCTCCACCTGTCGGCAGGCGACATCCGGGGCAACGCCGTGGGCGGCCATCTGAAGTGCGCCACCATCAGCGTCACCGGCGAGATCCTGGTGCGCGTCCTCCCCGGCGCCGTGAACCGCAAATACGACCCCGACGTGGGCATCAATGTACTGGCGTTTGATGAATGACCCTTTATAATACAGCAGGGGCGCCGTTTCGGCGCCCCTGCTGTCTTTTACTTTTTCTCTCCCTCTTTCAAAACACGCCACATATTCAGCCCGGCGATGTCCCGGAGAGTCTGCTCGGGATAGCCCCGGCGGCGCAGGGCCTCCAGCACGTTCGGGAAGTCGGCGGGATTGCCGAGGCCCTCGGGCCAGACGCTGATGCCGTCGAAGTCGGAGCCGAAGCCCAGCACATGCTCGCCGCCCATTTCGCAGATGGCGTCGATGTGGCGGACCACGTCGTCCATGGTCGCGACGCCGTCGGCGCGGAGGAACTTGGCAAAGAAATTGATGCCGATGAATCCCTTCCGGTCGATGATGGCCCGGACCTGCTCCTTCGTCAGGTTGCGGGGCACGTCGCACAGCCAGCGGCAGTCGGAATGGCTGGCGATGGGGGGAAGCTCCGCCTTCTCCATCAGGTCCCAGAAGCCCCGTTCATTCAGATGGGACACGTCCGCCCGCACCCCGGCGGCGTCCATGGCGCGGACCAGCTCGAAGCCGAAGGGCTTGAGGCCCTTGTTTTCGCCGCCCACGGCTGGATAGCCGATCTCATTCTCAAAATTCCAGGTCAGCGCCACCATCCGCAGGCGCACCTTTTCCATAAACTCATAAAACCGGTTCATGGAGCCCTCGAACATCTCTCCGCCCTCGCAGGAGATGATGCCCTTGGGCGTCTCCGGGGGATTTTCGGGCAGGTCGCCGTTCAGCATCTCCACCCCGGTCTTTGGGATGGCCGCGATCATGTCCAGCCCGTCCTGATAGGGCGTGCCCTGAGTGCCGTGTATCCCTGCGAACAGCGCGAAGGTCTGTATCCCCACGCCGCCCGCCTTCAGCCGCTCCCGCGTGACCACGCATTTCTCCGGGGCGGTGTGGCAGATTCCAATTTCATATAAAGTATCGCAATGACCGTCGGCAATGAACATTTTTATCGTTCTCCTTTGATTTGAATTGAAAAACTGAACCGGGTATGTTATGATGGGGCGTGAGACGGGACGACAAATTGGAAGTTGTCGAGCAGTCAAACCAACCTTGTAGGGGCGCCGTTTCGGCGCCCGCCCCCCCCCTGCGAAACAGCGCGATCTAACGGGCGGGCGGCGCAACGCCGCCCCTACAGGAGAGCGGGCAACTCCCCTACAAATCCCTGTTTATAAAACCGAAGGGAGCACCACACTATGGCGCGGGAGCTGAACTACATTGAAGCGATGGAGCGGGACCTGCTGACGGAGCGTCGAAAGGCGATCTGGCGGCCCTTTGTGAACGCCGTGCGGGAGTATCAATTGATCTGTCCCGGCGACCGGGTGGCGGTCTGCGTGTCAGGCGGGAAGGACTCGCTGCTGCTGGCGGTGCTGATGCGGATGCTGCAAAAGCACTCCAAGGTGCCCTTTGACGCGAAGTGGCTGGTGATGGACCCCGGCTATCTGCCGGAGCACCGCAAGACCGTGGAGGCCACCGCTGCGCGACTTGGCATCGAATATACGCTGATCGAATCGGACGTTTTCGAGGCCGCGACCATCCGCCCGGACAATCCCTGCTTCATGTGCGCCCGCATGCGCCGGGGCTGTCTCTACCGCCATGCGCAGGCGCTGGGCTGCAATAAGCTGGCGCTGGGCCACCATTACGATGACGTCATCGAGACCACGCTGATGGCCATGCTCTATGGCGGTCAAATTCAGGCCATGCCGCCGAAGCTCCACGCGAAAAACTACCCCGGCATGGAGGTCATACGCCCCCTCTACCGGGTCCGCGAGGCGGACATCATCGCCTGGCGGGACGCCTACGCCCTCGCTTGCCTCCAGTGCGCCTGCTCCATGGCCCGCCGCCCTGAGGATTCCGCACGACAGTCCGTCAAGACCCTCATCAGAACCCTCGCGGAGGCCAACCCCAAGGTCCCCGTCAACATATTCAACAGCATCCACACCGTCCAGCTCGATACGCTGGTGGGGTGGAAGTACAGAGGGGAGGAGCATTCCTTCCTTGACGATTACGATGCTTGAATAGTTCGACAAATTGGAATTTGTTGTGCTGATAAACTATCCCCTGTAGGGGCGCCGTTTCGGCGCCCGCCCTTAACGAAACGCATCGTACTACCCGGCGGGCGGCGCAAGGTTGGCAATCACCGCCACCGCCGCGCCAAGCAGGGCGCCGACCAGCACCTGGCGGCGGGTGTGGCCCACGAATTCCTTGAGCGTCTCTTCGGGGGTCAGGTCGCCGCGGCCCATGGAGTCAAAGAGCTCCAGCATGCTGTTGATGACCTTCGCCTGCTTGCCGGTCTCCTGGCGGACGCCCATGGCGTCGTGCATCACCACCAGCGCCATGATGGCCGCCACGGCGAACAGCGGCGAGTCCCAGCCCACAATCATCCCCGTGGACGCCGCCACCGCCGTCACCGTGGCGGAATGGCTGCTGGGCATGCCGCCGTCGCCAAACAACCGCTCCCAGTCCAGCCGCCGGTTGATGATCATGTAGATGATCAGCTTCAGCCCCTGGGAAACCACCCAGGACGCGCAGCCGGTCAGCAGTATTCGGTTGTGAAGGATGTCCAGAAGGGAAGTCATGGGCGGCAGCTCCTTTTATGGCGTAGTTGGCTTATGTGCAAATTGGAATTTGGCGGGGTGACGGGGATTCACCTCATCCGGCGCTTCGGTGCCGCGCCTCAAATCTTCGATTTGAGCCGTGGCAGTCTGGCCTTTGGC
>CACZXF010000042.1:40438-46808 GCA_902785105.1 uncultured Eubacteriales bacterium
GTGGACTGTTTTCAGTGAGATGGGGCCGGCAGGCCCTTGTCAAGTGCCCGTGAGGGCGGATGAGGTGGCATCGAACGACGCCCCGACAAATCCCCATTTCCTGCTATCTCCCCTCAAAAAATCTCCCTGTCCACCATCGGATGGTGGCAGGCGCAGAGGTGGCCGGGGGCCATTTCCACGAGGTCGGGCTGTTTTTCCCGGCAGATTGCGTCGGCCCAGGGGCAGCGGGAGTGGAAGCGGCAGCCGGGGGGCGGATTCAATGGGCTGGCGACCTCGCCGGTCAGCAGGACGCGCTCGGCGTCCCGGAGCGTGGGGTCGGGCTGGGGCACGGCCTCCAGCAGGAATTTGGTATAGGGATGGCGGGGGTTTTCGTAGAGGGCTTCCGTGGGCGAGAGCTCGCAGATCTGGCCCAGGAACATCACCATCACCCGGTCGGAGAGGTAGCGCACCACGTTGAGGTCGTGGGAGATGAACAGGTAGGTCAGCCCCCGCGCCTTCTGCAAGTCGGCCAGCAGGTTCAATATCTGCGCCTGTATGGACACGTCCAGCGCGCTCACCGGCTCGTCACAGATCACCAGCTCCGGGTTCAGCGCCAGCGCCCGGGCGATGCCGATGCGCTGCCGCTGGCCGCCGGAAAACTGATGGGGATAGCGCCCGAAGAACTCCGGGCGAATGCCCACCTGCTCCATCAGCCCGCGGACCTGTTCCTCCCGCTCCCGGCGATTGCCCACCCTGTGGGCGTTCAGCGGCTCCATGATGAGGCTTCCCACCGACATCCGCGGGTCCAGCGAAGCGTAGGGGTCCTGGAAAATCATCTGCATCCCCCGGCGCAATTCCCGCTGTTCGCGGCCCTTCAGCTCGGACAGATCCTGTCCCTTGAACCACACCGCCCCGGAGGTCGGCTCCAGCAGGTTCAGCAGCAGCCGCCCCAGCGTGGACTTGCCGCACCCGGATTCGCCCACCAGCCCCAGGGTCTCCCCCTTGGCGATGGTGAACGACACCCCGGAGACGGCATGCACCGTCCCTCGCTTCACCGGGAATTCCTTCACCAGGCGCTCGGCGCGAAGCAATTCAGCCATGGAACCAAACCTCCCTTCGACTTGCTGGCCCTGTAGGGGCGGCGTTGCGCCGCCCGTCCCCGTTCTCCTTGCGCTTCGTCGCAGGGCGGGCGGCGAAACGCCGCCCCTACAGGGCTGCTTGGTTGCTGAAATCTGCGTTCCTTTTCTATCCTCTGAAGCACCGGCACAGATGCCCGCCGCCGATGTCTTTGAGCGCGGGCTTTTCGCTGTGGCAGTGCTCCGTGGCATATTCGCACCGGGGCGCGAAGCGGCAGCCCTGGGGCATGGCGCGGAGGTTGGGGACGGTGCCGGGGATGTTGTAGAGCCGCTTTCCCTTTGGGGTCATGCGGGGCAGGGAGGCCATGAGGCCGCGGGTGTAGGGGTGGGCGCATTCGCGGAACAGGGTGTAGACGTCGGCGTGCTCCACCACTTCCCCGGCATACATCACATAGACCTCGTCGCACAGCTCGGCCACCACGCCGAGGTTGTGGGTGATCATTAAAATCGACGTGCCCCCGGCCCGCTGCAGATCCCGCATGAGGCGCAATATCTGGGCCTCGATGGAGACGTCCAGCGCGGTGGTGGGCTCGTCGGCGATGAGCAGCTCGGGGGCCATCGCCATGCCCATGCCGATCATCACCCGCTGGCGCATACCGCCGGAGAGCTGGTGGGGGAAGTTCCCCATCCGCTTTTCCGGCTCGGGGATGCCCACCTTGTCCAACATCTCGATGGCGCGGGCCCTGGCGGCGGCCTTGTCCATGTCGCTGTGGCGGCGTATGGCCTCGGTCACCTGATGGCCGATGGTCAGCACCGGGTTCAGGCTGGTCATGGGCTCCTGGAAGATCATGGAAATCCGGTTGCCCCGGATGTCCCGGCGCTGGCGGTCCGACAGCTTCAAGAGGTCCTCCCCGTCCAGCAATATCTCCCCGGAATCCACGCGCCCGTTGTCGGCCAGCAGGCCCATCACCGACAGCGAAGTCACCGATTTGCCGCACCCCGATTCCCCCACCAGCCCCACGATGCCGCCCTTCGGCACGCTCAGCGAGACCCCATTGACCGCGACCGCCCGCTCCTTCCGCCCGTCCGAGGCGAAGGAGACGATCAAATCTCTGATTTCGAGGATGTTGTTCATGGGAAAGCTCCTTTGGGGGTGGTTGGGAGTTGGGAGTGGGAAGTGGGGAGTTCAGGTTGAATTATCAGCACCAGGCCTGTAGGGGCGGCGTTTCGCCGCCCGCTCGGTCCATGCAGATTTGTTGTGCGGGGCGGGCGGCGCAACGCCGCCCCTACAGGGTTTAACGTATTCCGAAGGGATTGCGCCTAAACTCCCCACTCCCAACTCCCCACTTTTCAACTCTTTAGATAGGGGTCCATCGCGTCCCTCAGCCCGTCGCCGAGGAAGTTGAAGGCCATGACGGTGACGAGTATGGCGATGCCGGGGGCGAGTATGAGCCAGGGGCACATGTAGGCGTAGCTCTTGCCCTGGCTGACCATGAGGCCCCAGGAGGCGGCATTGGGGTCGCCGACGCCGAGGAAGCTCATGGACGATTCCCACATGATGGCGCCGGGGATGTCCAGCGTGAATAATACAATCAGATTGGGCAGGCAGTTGGGGAGTATGTGCTTAAACACGATGCTCAGCCGGGAGACGCCCATGGAGCGGGCGGCCTCGACGAACTCCGTCTCCTTGATGCTCAGCGTCTGCGCCCGGACGACGCGGGCCGTGCCAGCCCAGTTGATGATGGACAGGGCGATGAACATGTTGAGTATCGAGCTGCCCAGGGTGTACATCACCACCATCGCCAGCAGCAGCGACGGAAAGGCCAGCACAACGTCGGCCAGCCGCATGATGAGGTCGTCCACCCTGCCGCCGACGTAGCCCGCAAGCAATCCCAGGACCGTGCCCAGTATCAGCGAGATCAGCGAGGGCACGAAGCCGATGAGCAGCGACGTGCGGCTGCCATAGACCACGCGGGCGAACACGTCCCGCCCCATGTCGTCCGTGCCGAACCAGTGAGCGGGCGAGGGCGGCTTGCGCATTTCGATGAGATTCAACTGGTTCGGGTCATATCGGGCGATGAACGGGGCGAAAATCGCCATCAGTATGATCAATAATATCAATATCAGGCCCAGCAGCGCCGCATGGTTGACGCGGAACATGTGGAGAATGCTGGCCAGGGGGCCGTCGTTGGGCTGGATCTCCGCGTCGAAGAGCCGGGCGTCCTTATTATTGCTCATGCCGGCCTCCTATTCCACGCGGATGCGCGGGTCGATCAGGGAATAGAGTATGTCGGCCACCAGGTTCCCGGCGATGATGAGCAGCGCCGTGAAGATGACCGTGCCCTGCAACAGGGGCATGTCCCGGTTGTTGATGGCCGTCACCGCCAGGGAGCCCACCCCGGGCATGGCGAAAACCGACTCGGTGATGACCGCGCCGGAGAGCAGCGAGGAGAGCTGTATCGCCATCACGGTGATGACCGGTATCAGCGCGTTCTTCATGGCGTGGCCGGTGATGACCCGGAGAGGCGAAAGGCCCTTGGAGCGGGCGGTGCGGATATAGTCCTCCCGTAATACTTCCAATAAGTTCGACCGCGTCAGCCGCGCGATGCGCCCCGCGGAGGACCAGCCCAGCACGATGGTGGGCAGGATGTAGCTCTGCCAGCTCTTGACGCCGGACACCGGCAGCACGTTCTTAAATGCGTTCTGCAATATCAGCGCCACCCAGAACACCGGCATGGACACGCCGAACAGCGAGACGCCCATGCTCAGATGGTCGATGAGCGTGTTCTTCTTCACCGCCGAGATCATGCCCACCGGAATGCCCAGTATCCACGAAAACAGCGCCGCCGCGATGGCCAGCCGGCAGGTGTAGGGGAAGGCCTGGGCGATGAGGTTCGTCACCGGGCGGTTGAGCTTCCAGCTCATGCCCAGGTCGCCTTGGAGCAGATCCCACACATAGCGCAGGTAGCGGATGAAGAACGGGTCGTCCAGGTGCATGGTCTGCCGCAGGTTCTGAACCACGTCCTCCTTCAGATGCTCCTTCATCATCACCGTCACCGGGTCCCCCGGCACCACCTGGAGCATGAAGAATATCAAAAGCACGATCCCCAGCAAAACCGGGATCGTGACCAGTACGCGCTTGGCGATGTATTTCGGCATGGCGGGCCTCCGGTATATATAATTGAAAATTCAGAATTGAAAATTAACAGCGGCTGCGGTAACGCGCAAAGGGCGGGCGGCGAAACGCCGCCCCTACAGGCATCGAAGCAGTTCAGGGCTGTGTTCTTCTGAACCAATCACGAGTGGGAAGGAAAGTTTGCTCAAATAACAAACTATCCCTTGTAGGGGCGGCGTTTCGCCGCCCGCCCTCTCCGTGAATCGCCACACAACACCCCGGCGGTCGCATCAATTTTCAATTCTCAATTTTCAATTCCCCCTCGCGGGGAAACGGCACATCGCCGTCCCCCGCGAGGACACAATATCAGTCTGCCAGTGAAATGGTATAGAAGCTCATATCATTCCAGCCGTTCCAGGCCACCTTGAAGCCCTGCACGCGGGGATTGAGGCAGAAGAGGTGGTTGCGCTGGTAGAGGGGCAGTGTGACGGCGTCCTGATGGACCACGGCGTCGTCGATCTTCTGATAGGCGGCCATGCGCTCGTCGTTGTCCACCATCACACGGGCGGCGTCCAGCAGGTCCATGATCTCGTCGTTGTTGTAATTGACGGAGCGGCCCACGGTGTTCTTCCGGCTGAAGAAGGTGTAGAGGAAGTTGTCGGGGTCGTTGAAGTCCGCGGACCAGAGGCCGTAGTAGGCGGGCAGCTCGCCGTCCCGGCGGATGTCGTAGTAGGACGCGGCGTCGATCTGCTTGATCTGGGCGTTGACGCCGATCTGCTGGAAGTAGCTGGCCACGATGGTGCAGACGTTCAGCGCCGTGGGCGCGTCGGAGGCCACGGCGAACTCCATGTCGAAGCCGTTGGAATAGCCCGCCTCGGCCAGCATGGCCTTGGCCTGCTCAGGATCATAGGGGATCTCCGGGGCCGCGTCGTTGTGGCTGATGACGCCCGCGGGGATGAAGGCGTTCAGCAGGCTGCCCTCGCCGCCGTAAAGCGCGTCCAGCATGGCCTGACGGTCCACGGCCATCTGGAGGGCCTTGCGGACGTTGACATCGTTCAGCGGCTCGATGGCGGTGTTGAACATGATGAAGTCCGTGCCCGCGCGGCGGCCCGCCACGATCTGGTCCTTATAGCCATTGTCCAGGAACCACTGGAGCTGGCTCTCGGCGTAGTCGAAGTTGAAGACGTCCACGTCGCCCCGCTCGAACATCATGCGCTGGGTGTCGGCGTCGGGCACGATGTCATAGGTGATGCCGTCGATGGCCGGGGCGCCCTTGAAGTAGTTGGGGTTCGCCTTGATGGTCACCCGGCTGCCCAGCGTCCACTCCGTCACCTGGAAGGGGCCGGTGCCAAAGCACACGTTGGGGTTCACGCCGAAGTCGTCCACGCCCTCGGTGCTCTCGCGGTTGAATATGGAGCCAGCAGGGGTCGCCAGACAGCCGCTCAGGAAGGGCGCGTAGGGCTCCACCAGCGTAAATTCCACCGTCAGGTCGTCCAGCGCCTTCACGCCCTCCACCGTCTCCGCCTCGCCGTTCAGCACGTCCATCGCGCCCACCAGCTTGTCGTAGATGTCGGTGTTCTTGGCGGCGGTGGCGGGGGCCATCATGCGGTTGACCGTGTAGACCACGTCGTCCGCCGTGAAGGGGTCGCCGTTCTGGAAGGTCACGCCCTCGTGGAGGTGGAAGGTGTAGGTCAGGCCGTCCTCGGAGACCTCCCAGGAATCCGCCAGACCCGGCACCAGCTGGGCCACGCCGTCCACCGTGTCCGTCTCCACCAGGCGGTCAAAGCAGTTCAGCGGCAGCATGTAGCTGTCCGTGGTCATCTGCACGTCCAGCGTCTCCGGGTCCGCCTTCAAAAACAGATGCAGCCAGTTGTCCTTCTCGGCCATCGCCGCCGGCGCGGCCAGCACCAGCGCCAGAATCAGCGCCAGACAAACCAGTTTCTTCATATTCACATTGCCTCCTGTCATATTTTATCCCCAAAATGGGGACAACTTCACATTATAACTATAAGCGATGACCGCGGCATATACAACACCTGTGATGTTAACTGTTGATAAAGCGAAATAGGGGACGGATTAGAACTGCGCGATAAATTGGAATTTGTAGGGGAGCGCGGGAATCCACCTCATCCGCCCCTTCGGTGCCGCGCCTCAAATCTTCGATTTGAGCCGTGGCAGTCTGGCCTTTGGCCAGACCAAC
>CACZXF010000043.1 GCA_902785105.1 uncultured Eubacteriales bacterium
GAGGAGCATCGAGCGCCCGGAAAACAGTCCAGTGAACTGTTTTCAGCGAGATGGGGCCGGCAGGCCCGTGTTTGGTGCCCGTGAGGGCGGATGAGGTGGCCTCGAACAAACGCCCCGACAAATCACTGTTTATCCCATTCTCCATTCAATTCTCGCTGACCCCCAGATAAGCCCGTATCTCCTCCAGATACCGCTGTCCGAGGCTGCTGATGATGGCGTTGTTTTTGACGATATAGCCCAGGTCCATGACGCTGTTGGGATTGGCTCCGTCGGCCTCATAGGGGATGGCGATGAACTCGGAGCCATTCAGTTCTTCGCAGATGATGCCGGAGCAGAGGGTGTAGCCGTTGAGCCCGGTCATCAGGTTGAGGTTGGTGGCCCGGTCGCAGGTCTTGATGCTGCGGGGATATTCGTTGGTGGACAGTATCTCCTCGGCGAAGTAAAAGGAGCTGGCGTCGCCCTGCTCGAAGGACAGGCAGGGATAGGGCTCCAGGTCCTTCAGGCTGATGGACTTCATGCCCGCCAGCGGATGCCCCTTCCACAGATACACATAGGCGTTGCAATTGATCAGATGATGGAACGACAGCCCGTTGGAGGACAGCAGCTTCAATATCGCCTTTCTGTTGAAATCGCTTAAATACAATATGCCGATCTCGCTGTGGAGCTGGGCCACGTCGCGGATGACGTCCAGCGTCCGCGTCTCCCGGATGGCGAACTCATATTTCGCCATGTCGTAGGCCTTGGCCATCTCCACGAAGGCCTTCACCGCGAAGGAATAGTGCTGGCAGGACACGCCGAACTTCTGCCGCCGCTCGCCGCCCCGGCCGTACTTCTCCATCAGCACCAGATACTGGCCGTACACCTGCCGGGCATAGGGCAGGAAATCCATGCCGTCGGCGGTCAGCGTCACGCCCTTGCCGCTGCGGTTGAACAGCACGATGCCCAGCTCCCGCTCCAGCTCCTTGATGGCGCTGGTCAGCGAGGGCTGCGAAACATACAGCCGCTCCGCCGCCTTGTTGATGGAGCCCGTCTCCGATATGGTGATGATATAATTCAATTGCTGTAAGGTCATTCACGATTCCCCTTGAATATTCCCAAAAGCCACACAAATACTGAATAATTATACCATATAAAAAAACAAATGTCCAATATCCCGTGTTTATAGTAGGTTATAATAATTTTCTATGGCTAAATATGGTTTTTAATGGGGAATTGAAAATCATCCCTGTGAATGCTATAATATCTCCAACCACAGACGAAGGAGGCGGGCGACATGCTAAACATTGGCGACATGGCCCCGGATTTTGAACTGCCGGATCAGAACGGCGAAATGCACAAGCTATCGGACTATCGAGGAAAGAAGGTCATACTCTACTTCTATCCCAAAGACAACACCTCGGGCTGCACGAAGCAGGCCTGCGGCTTTGCCGAGCGCTACCCCCAGTTCACCGAGAAAGGCGCAGTAGTGCTGGGCGTGAGCAAGGACAGCGTGGCCTCCCACAAGAAGTTCGAGCAGAACTACGGCCTGCCCTTCACACTCCTCAGCGACACGGAAAAGACCGTCATCATGGCCTACGACTGCTGGAAGGAAAAGAAGAATTACGGCAAGGTGTCCATGGGCGTGGTCCGCACCACCTACCTCATCGACGAAAACGGCGTCATCGTCCGCGCCATGGACAAGGTCAAGGCCGCGGATAACCCGGCGCAGATGCTGGATATGCTGGGGTAATCAGGTATGCTTGATAAATTGGAAGTTGTTGGGGAGAGCGGGTAAGCCACCTCATCCGCCCTCACGGGCACCTTCCCCTCAAGGGGAAGGCAGGGGCTAGGCTGCCGGGTAACCAAAAGCCTTCCCCTTGAGGAGCATCGAGCGCCCGGAAAACAGTCCAGTGAACTGTTTTCAGCGAGATGGGGCCGGCAGGCCCGTGTTTGGTGCCCGTGAGGGCAATCGAACGACATCTCGATAAATCCCCGTTTATCGCTCCGTCAATCACCCTTCCACCCTCTTCTCCATGCACACCAGCGCCACCCCCGGAATGCCGTTGAATTCGCAGGGGATGGTCCCGCTCTCGATGTAGCCGTGGCGGGCGTACATGGCCCGGGCGGCGGCGTTGCGGGCGTTGGTGTCGATGCGGAGGACGGGACGTCCAGTCTGCCGGGCGAGGTCCTCATAAAACTGAAGAAACTGCCGGGCATACCCCCGGCCCGACAGCGCGGGAGCGACGGTCAGCGTGTGCAGCACCAGGACCTGATCGCCCCGCGCTTCATACTGCCAGGGCACCTCCGCGTAGGCGGGCATCTGCTGATCATTGATTCGCGCCGACGCGGCCACCCGCCCGTCGTCCTCCAAAACATACATATCCCCTGCCTCGATGGCGATTCGGGCCGTCTCCGCCGTGGGATACACGCCCCGCCGCCACCCCACGGTCATCTCCCCCGCCTCCTCCAGATCATGGATGGCGTCGTATATCGCCGCGATGGCGGGAATATCCTCAGGTGTCGCTCTGCGAATCATGATCATGTCTCCTGTCTCCCCCGGTATGCCTCCATGAGCGCGTTCAGATCGCTGTATAACGCGCAGTTCCGCTGGTCACATTTGACCGTTTTCGTTCCGAATACCAGATAGTCCAGACCGACGCCAAGAACATCGCTCATCCTTATCATCGTATCCAATGAGGGCATCTTCTCCATCCGCTCGATGTGTCCCACAAAGGACATGGAGATGTCCGCCCGCTCCGCAAATTCCTCCTGCGTCCAGCCCAGCTTTTCCCGCTGCCGCCTGATTCTCAGCCCCACTTCCACATATTTAGTCAAATCCTTGCTCACTGAATGACACCTCCTATGGAGACATTATACCACCATTTTTGCCATTAGTACAGCTACATGGACTATTTATTTTTCGCCACGACATATAATGTCGGTAACGATGTGTATGGTGTGGTGAGAAAATGAAGCTGAACGAGGCCGTGAGCCGCAGGTTGACCGAGCTGTTGGCACAGCAGGACATGACCCAGTATCAGCTCTATATTCGAAGCGGCCTGCCGAAATCCACCATCGGGAACATCGTCAATTGCACCTATGATTCCATGAAACTGCGCGTCCTCCACGAAATCTGCCAGGGACTGGACATCGGCCTCAATGAATTTTTCGATTCTCCCCTTTTTCAGGAGGACAATCTTGAACCCTGATGAGAAGTATGGAGCTACTGCCCGTGATGAGCAGCAGCTCCACTTTTTTCATCAATATTCCGTCGTCGCCTCATACACCAGCTCGGCCTTGCCGGTGAGGATGACGGCATCGTCGGTGTAGCGGACCAGCAGGTTGCCGCCGAGGGCCTGGACCTGGATGTCCACATTCCTGGCGCAGTGCCCATTTTCCACCGCGGCCACCACGGCGGCGCAGGCGCCGGTGCCGCAGGCCATGGTCTCTCCGCTGCCGCGCTCGAAGCAGCGCATACGCAGGGTAGTGGGGTTGACCACATGGACGAACTCGGTGTTCACCCGCTTCGGGAAGATGGGCGCGTTCTCAAACTTCGGGCCGATATGCTCGATATCGACGGCCTCCACATGCTCCACGAAGGTGACGCAGTGGGGATTGCCCATGGACACACAGGTGATGTCATAGGTGCCGTCGGCGATTGCCGTGGGCCGGTTGACGATGGCCGCGCCTTCGATGGTGCAGGGCAGCGCCGCCGGGTCGAGGCTGGCCTTCCCCATGTCCACGGACACGGAGGACACCTTGCCATACCGCGTATAAAGATGCAGCTTCTTCACGCCGCTGGCCGTCTCGATGGTGATGTCCCGTTTATCCACAATGCCCTTGTCGTAGAGGTACTTCGCCACACAGCGTATGGCGTTGCCGCCCATGGCCCCCTCGGAGCCGTCGCGGTTGTACTGCCGCATCCGGGCGTCGGCGATGTCGGATTTTTCAATCAACACCATGCCCTCCGCGTCCGCGCCGTAGTGGCGTTCGCACAATCTGACACACAGGCTCTCGGGGCATTCCACACTCCCATCCAGATTGTCGATGACGATGTAATCATTGCCCGTGCCCTGCATCTTGGCGAAGTGGAGGGTCTGCCGGTGGGCGCGCATGTGGTTGATGTCCACCAGCTCGGTGTTGCGCTGGTTGTAGCGGCTGAGGATGATGTCCGCCAGCGCCCCGGCGGTGTCCAGCGAGGTCAGGCAGGCGATGTTGAGACTCAGCGCCTTGCGGTGCAGCGCGATGTAGTCCTCCAAGGTGCTGTCCAGCAATGCGCCGGTGTAGATGATATAATTGATCTTCCCGCTCTCCAGCAGCTCGAAGCAGTGGTCGCTCTCCCGGATACCCTTGACGGTGGTCACGGGCAGGCCCAGCGTGGCGATGACCTCCGCCGTGCCCTCGGTGGCATATAATGCACAACCAAGGTCGGCATAACGGCGGGCGATGCCAATGATTTCGGGATAGTCGTATTCATCCACGGACAGCAGCACCCCCGCCGCCTCGCCGGGATGGGGCAGCCGCGTGCCCGCGCTGGTGAGACCCTTGAACAGCGCCTCGGACAAATCCTTGCCGATGCCCAGCACCTCGCCGGTAGACTTCATCTCCGGGGAGAGGTAGCTGTTTGCGTCGGTGAGCTTCTCGAAGGAGAAAACCGGCACCTTCACGGCCCAGTAGGGCGGCGTCTTGCAAAGTCCCGTGCCGTAGCCCAGCGATTTCAGGCTTTCGCCGATCATCACCCGGCTGGCGATGTCCACCATGGGCACGTTGGTCACCTTGCTGATATAGGGGATGGTGCGGGAGGCACGGGGATTGACCTCGATGACATACAGCTCCCCGTGATACACAAGGTACTGTATATTCACAAGCCCCTTCGTCCCCAGCGCCAGCGCCAGCTTTTCCGAGGATTCCACCACAGTCTCCATCATGGAATCGTCCAGCGAGAAGGGCGGATAGACCGCGATGGAGTCGCCCGAATGGACGCCCGCCCGCTCGATGTGCTGCATGATGCCGGGGATGAGCACGTCCGTGCCGTCGGAGATGACGTCCACCTCCAGCTCCACGCCGGACATGTATTTGTCGATGAGGACGGGATTTTCAATGCCCCCGGCCAGTATCCGCGTCATGTAGGCGGTCACATCATGGTCTTGATGGGCGATGGTCATATTCTGCCCGCCGATGACATAGGAGGGCCGCAGCAATACCGGATAGCCCAGCGTGTTTGCCGCCGCCAGCGCCTCCCCCATCGTCCGCACGGCCATGCCCTTGGGACGGCGAATGGAGAACCGCTCCAGCAGCGCGTCGAACCGCTCCCTGTCCTCCGCGATGTCAATGCCCTCGGCGGAGGTGCCGAGAATCTTGATACCGGCATTGTCCAGCGCCTGTGTCAGTTTAATAGCGGTCTGCCCGCCGAAGGCCACCACCACGCCCACGGGCTTCTCCACTTCTATAATAGACATGACATCCTCCGCGGACAGCGGCTCGAAGTACAGCCGGTCGGCGGTGTCGTAATCGGTAGAGACGGTCTCCGGGTTGTTGTTAACGATGACCACATCGTAGCCCAGCTGTTTCAGCGTCCAAACGCAATGCACGCTTGAATAGTCAAACTCGATGCCCTGCCCGATTCGGATGGGCCCGGACCCCAGCACCATGATGACCGGCTTGCCGCTCCTCGGGAAGTTCCGGGAATCGCAGACCTGGTCGCAGGTGGCGTAGAAATAGGGCGTCTCCGCGTCAAACTCGGCGGCGCAGGTATCGACCATCTTATAAGTCGTCCTGACAGACGGCAGCTCCACCCGTCCGGACAACCTTTTCAGCGCCGCGTCGGGATACCCCAGCTTCTTGCCGATGATATAATCCTCATCCGACAAACCGCCCGCAATGCGCTTTTCATACTCGGCGAGGTTCAGTATTTTATACAGAAACCACTTATCTATCTTCGTGATATCGTGAATCTCGTCCACGCTTACGCCCTTTTTCAGCGCCTCAAAGATGGTGAAAATCCTGTTGTCGTCGGGCACCTTGAGCCGCTCGACCACGGGCACGTCCCCGTCATAGGGCCGGTTCAGCGTATCCAGCTTGATCTCCGCCCCGCGCACGGCCTTCATCAGCGCCATTTCAAAGGACGGCGCGATGGACATGACCTCGCCGGTGGCCTTCATCTGGGTTCCCAGCTTCCGGGAGGCGGTGTTGAACTTGTCGAAGGGCCACTTGGGGAACTTGACCACCACGTAGTCCACCGCCGGCTCGAAGCAGGCGCAGGTCTTACCGGTGACCTCGTTTTTGATCTCGTCCAGCGTGTAGCCCAGCGCGATTTGCGTCGTCACCTTGGCGATGGGATAGCCCGTGGCCTTGGAGGCCAGCGCCGAGGAGCGGGACACGCGCGGATTGACCTCGATGACCGCGTATTCAAAGCTGTCCGGGTTCAGCGCGAACTGCACGTTGCAGCCGCCCACGATGCCCAGCGCCGCGATGATGTTCAGCGCCGACGACCGCAGCATCTGATATTCCTTGTTGGACAGCGTCAGCGCCGGAGCCACGACGATGGAGTCGCCGGTGTGGATGCCCACGGGGTCCACGTTCTCCATGCTGCATATGGCGATGACATTGCCGATGGCGTCCCGCATGACCTCAAACTCGATTTCCTTCCACCCGGCGATGTACCGCTCCACCAATACCTGGGTGATGGGCGAGGCGTCCAGCCCGATGCGGGCGACCTCATGCAATTCCTCGGCATTATAGGCCACGCCGCCGCCCCCGCCGCCGAGGGTGAAGGCCGGGCGGATGATGACCGGATAGCCGATGCGGTCGGCGATTTCGATGGCACTTTCCACGTCCTCCGCGATGTCGGAAGGGATCACCGGCTCGCCGATTTCGGCCATGGCGTCCTTGAAGAGCTGCCGGTCCTCGGCCTTGTCGATGGCGTCTACATTCACGCCGATGAGTCGCACATTGTGCGCCGCTAAAAACCCTTCCTTATTGAGCTGCATCGCCAGCGTCAGGCCCGTCTGACCGCCCAGGCCCGCCAGCATACTGTCGGGCTTTTCCTTTTCGATGATGCGCTTGACCGTCTCCACCGTCAGCGGCTCCAGATAGATCTCATCCGCCAGCGCCTTGTCCGTCATGATGGTGGCCGGGTTGGAATTGACCAGCACCACATTGACCCCCGCCGCCTTCAGCACCCGGCAGGCCTGGGCGCCCGCGTAGTCAAACTCCGCCGCCTGCCCGATCACGATGGGGCCGGAGCCGATCATCAATACCTTCTTTATATCCTTATTCAGCGGCATATCTGATTTCCTTTCTGAAAATGGGGAATTTGGAATGGGGAATGAATAGCCTGGGAACGACGCAATGTGAATAGCTATTTCATTCCCCATTCCCCATTTCCCATTCCCCATTCATCCCCGTTCGTTCATCAAGTCCATGAATTTATCAAACAAAAACGACGTATCCATCGGCCCCGCGCAGGCTTCCGGGTGGAACTGCACGGTAAAGGCCCGGTATTCGGGATACTCCACGCCCTCGCAGGTCAGATCGTTGGCGTTGACGAACCGCACCTTGCCGAAGGAAGGCAGGCTGTCCGCCACCACCGCATAGCCGTGGTTCTGGCTGGTGATGTAAGTATGCCCCGTGGTCAGATCCTTGCAGGGCTGATTCGCGCCGCGATGACCGTATTTCAGCTTCTCCGTGCGCCCGCCCGCGGCCAGCGCCAGGAGCTGATGCCCCAGACAGATGCCGAAGATGGGCACCTTCCCCAGCAGCTTCTTCAATTCCGCCACGCAGGCCACATTCTCCGCCGGGTCGCCGGGGCCGTTGGACAGCATCACGCCGTCGGGATGCTCCGCCAGCACCGCCTCGGCAGTCGTGTCATAGGGCACCACCTTCACCTCACACCCCCGCCGCTGAAGCTCCCGCTCGATGTTGTGCTTCGCGCCGTAGTCGATGAGTGTGATATTGTGCTTCTTCTCCCCCTGCGCCGGGAAGATTTCGGTGACGCCCGTGGACACAGACTTCACCGCGTCCACCACTGCATAATCTTTCAGTTTATCCAGCGAAGCCGGCACCTCAGAGCATATCACGGCGTTCATCACGCCATGCTCCCTGATGTGCTGCGTGATGGCGCGGGTATCCACCCCGCAGATGCCCGGCACGCCCCGCCGCTTCAAAAAGGTATCCAAATCGTATTCACACCGGAAATTGCTGGGCTGCCTGCACCACTCCCGGACCACATAGCCCCGCACATGACATTCGCCCTCGAAATCCGCCTCGATGATGCCGTAATTGCCCATCAGCGGGAAGGTCTGCATGACGATCTGCCCGTAATAGCTGGGGTCGGTCAGGGTCTCGATGTAACCCACCACTCCCGTATTGAAAACCAACTCACCGACGCTGTCCACATCCGCCCCAAAGGCCTTGCCCTCGTAGACGGTGCCATCCTCCAAAACCAAATAACGCTTCATAAATATTCCCCCATGGCGTCACAGTGTGGCGGCCATCACAGCCTTAATGGTGTGCATACGGTTTTCCGCCTCGTCGAATACGATGGACTGAGGTCCTTCAAACACCTCGTCCGTGACCTCCATGCAGTCCAGCCCGTACTTCTCATGAATTTGCCGCCCGATGCCGGTGCCCAGGTCGTGGAAGGCCGGCAGGCAGTGCATAAACACCGCGTCGGGCCGCGCCCCCGCCATCAGCGCCCCGTCCACGCGGTAGGGCAGCAGGTCGTCGATCCGCTCCTGCCAAACCTCGTCCGGCTCGCCCATGGACACCCACACATCCGTGTAGATGACATGCGCGCCCTTCACCGCCTCGGCGGGGTCCTCGATGAATTGCAGCGTCGCCCCCGTCTCCTTCGCCACAGCCTCGCACTGTGAAACCAATTCCGCGTTGGGGAAATACTTCTTCGGCGCGCAGGCCACGAAATCCATGCCCAGCTTCGCGCACAGCACCATCAGGCTGTCCCCGGAATTGTAGCGGGCGTCGCCCATGTACACCAGCTTGATGCCCTTCAGCTTCCCGAACCGCTCCCGGATGGTCAGCGCGTCGGCCAGCATCTGCGTGGGGTGGAACTCATTGGTCAGCCCGTTCCAAACCGGCACCCCGGCGTACTTCGCCAGCGCCTCCACGATCTCCTGCCCGTAGCCCCGGTACTCGATGCCGTCAAACATCCGCCCCAGCACCCGCGCCGTGTCCGCGATGGATTCCTTCTTCCCGATCTGCGAGCCCGAGGGGTCGAGATAGGTCACCCCCATCCCCAGATCGTGCCCCGCCACCTCAAAGGCGCAGCGCGTCCGGGTGGAGGTCTTTTCAAATATCAAAGCGATGTTCTTCCCCGCGCACAGCGCATGAGCCTCCCCCGCCTTCTTCTTCGCCTTCAATTCCGCCGCCAGATCAATGAAATACAAAAGCTCCTCCGGCGTAAAATCCAACAGCTTCAAAAAGCTCCTGCCCTTCAAATCCATCATCCATTCCTCCATAGTACCATAATACCTGTTATTATAGTATCGCGGCAAAAAAAAAGCAATGCCGAAATTGTAAAAATATACGTCATCCAATGTATAATTATGCAAATAGCCGCCCCACGAGGGGCGGCTGAAAGGGGTTTATCAGAGACACGCGCCGTTGGATTCGATGACGGATTTGTACCATTTGGCGGAATCCTTGGGGATGCGGCGGAGGGTGGGGTAATCGACGTAGATGATGCCAAAGCGCTCGTCGTAGCCCTGATTCCATTCGAAGTTATCCAGGAAGCTCCACTGCATGTAGCCCAGGATGGGCACGCCCTCGGCGATGGCCTCGGAGAGGGCGAGGAGATAGCGGTGGAGGAAGTCGATGCGGTTGGGGTCGTGGACCTGGCCGTCCAGGGCGATGACATCATTGCAGGAGATGCCGTTTTCGGAGATGTACATCGGCACGCCGTAGCGGCGGTACATGTGGATGGGGCCGTAATGGAGCACCTCCGGGGTGATGGGCCACTTGCAGGCGGTGAGAGGCGCGCCGCGGTGGCGGGTGACGAATTTGCCGTCGGCGTCCACCATGCCGCCGTTATAGATGTTCAGACCGATAAAGTCCGGCTTTTCCATCTGCGCCCATTCCTCCTCGGGCACGGTGGCGAGGAAGCGGCGGACGCCCTCGGGGACGTTGTCGCCGTAGCCGTGGAAGAACAGCTCGTCCACGCAGGCGTTGAAGTGGAAGCCCCAGCGTTCGTCGGACATGTCGAAGCTGGCCTTATAGGCGGCCTCGCGGTTTTCGGGGGTGTCCTCCTTGGGGGAGATCAGGCCGCCGCAGGGCACGATGGCCACCTTCGCGGCGGGGTTGGCGGCCTTGATCTGGCGCTGGGCCTCGCTGTGGGAGAGGGCGAGAATGTGATAGACGCGGGCCACGTCCTCGTCAGGGAGCTTCAGGCCGGGGGCGAGATCGCCGCTGCCGTAGCCTAAAAAGGTGATGCACTGGGGTTCGTTGATGGTCATGTACTTGTTGACCCGGTCGCCGAAGCGCTCCGCCACCACGCGGGCGTAGCGGCCAAAGGCCTTCACGATGTCCTTATTCAGCCAGCCGCCCTTGTAGTGGAGGGCGCTGGGCAGGTCCCAGTGATAGAGCGTCACCAGCGGCTCGATGCCCGCCGCGATGAGCTTGTCCACCAAATCGCTGTAGTATTCCAGCCCTTTGGGGTTGATTTCGCCGTCCCCGTCGGGAATGATGCGCGCCCAGGAAAGGGAGAAGCGGTAGGCCTTCACGCCGTGGGCCTTCATCAGGGCGATGTCCTCGTCGATGCGGTGGTAGGTGTCGCAGGCGATGTCGCCGCTGTCGCCGTTCTTCACATGATGGCCGTTCGCCACGTGGCAGAAATCGTCCCAGATGTTCGGCCCCTTGCCGTCCTCGTTCCAGGCGCCCTCGCACTGATACGCCGCGCAGGCCACGCCCCAGAGAAAATCCTTCGGGAATTGAGCCATGATTATCAAACCTCTCTTTTCATATTTATGTCTGCCTGACAAATTGGAATTTGCCGGGGAATCAAACCAACCCTGTAGGGGCGCCGTTTCGGCGCCCGCTCCCTGCGAGACGTTGCGTTCTATCGGGCGGGCGGCGCAACGCCGCCCCTACAGAAGAGCGGGTGACTCCCCGACAAATCTCTGTTTATCTCTCTGTCACCCGTTCAGCTTCCTCAAAATCTCCTCCAGCACCTCACCCGGCAGACCGCCAAAGCTGAGAACGCCGCGGAGGGGCATGTAATTCATCATGGCGTCGTTCATGTCATCAGTGATGGCCTCCTTCGCTGCGGAGTCCTGGTCGTACTCGTGGCGGAAGGTGGCGTTCATGGCGTCGATGAGGGGCCGAATCGCCTCGACGGCCTTCGGGTCCTTCATGATGTCCATGAAGACGCTGTCCGCGTCGTAGTGGACGGGCACTTTGACGGTGGATTCCACCCGGACCCTGGCGCAGACCGGCAGGTCCCGGGAGGACGCGCCTACCTCGATGGTGAAGTCGCCGGTCTCCACGTGCCAGTCATGGAGGGTGGTGTTCCAGTAGGCAAAGGCGCGCTTGTCCAGGGTGAAGGTCACGTCCTTCGCCTCGCCGGCCTGGAGCTCTACCTTTTCATAGCCCTTCAGCTCCCGGACGGGGCGAATCACGTCGCCCTCCACGTCGCCCACATAGAGCTGGGCCACGGCCTTGCCCGCGCGGCTGCCGGTGTTCTTCACGGTGACGGTGACGGTCAGCGCATCCGTATCCCTGATGCAATCGGCGCTGAGCCGCAGGTTGGAGTATTCAAAGCTGGTATAGGACAGGCCGTGTCCGAAGGGGAACAGCACGTCCATCTTCTTCTTATCATAATAGCGATAGCCCACGAACACGCCTTCGCGGTACTCGGTACCCCTCGGTTCGCCGCTGTAATAGAGATAGGAAGGATTGTCCTCCAATTTGATCGGGAAGCTCTCGGGCAGATGGCCGCAGGGGTTGACATCGCCGAACAGCACCTTTACAAGTGCGATGCCCACGGCCTGTCCGCCCAGGTAGGCTTCCAGCACGCCCTTCACCTTGTCGAGCCAGGGCATCTCCACCGGGGAGCCGTTGTGCAGCACGACGACGGTGTTGGGATTGGCCTCGGCCACGGCCTCGATGAGCTTCACCTGGCATTCGGGCATCCGCATGTGGCTTCGGTCGTAGCCCTCGGACTCGTAGGCGTCCGGCAGGCCCGCGAACACCACGGCCACCTTCGCGGCCTTCGCGGCGGCAACGGCCTCGGCGATCATGTCATCCGTGGCGGCGTCGGCGGCGACGTCATAGCCCTGGGCATAGATGATGTTCAGACCCTTCGCGGCCTCTAAGGCGCTGGTGGTCTTGAAGCAGTGGATGTGACTGGAACCGCCGCCCTGGAAGCGGGGCTTCTGGGCGAACTCGCCGATGAAGGCGATGCTGTCAGCCTTCGACAGCGGCAGTATAGCGTCCTCATTCTTCAACAGCACCATGCACTCCGCCGCGATGTCAGCGGCCAGGGCGTGCTGTGCCTCCATGTCCCAGGGGGTGTCCGGTTTGGCATTTTCCACATAGCGATAGACGATGTTCAATATGCGCTCGCAGGCTAAATCCACATCCGCCTCGGCCAGCTTCCCTGCCTTCACGGCCTCCACGATCTTCTTGTCGTTGACCCCGTTGGACGAGGGCATTTCCAGATCCAGCCCCGCCGCCACGCCAGCAGGACGGTTGGACACCGCGCCCCAGTCGGACATGACGTAGCCATCAAAGCCCCATTCATTCCTCAAAACATCCGTCAGCAGCCAGCGGTTTTCGGAGGCGTAGACGCCATTAATTCTATTGTAGGAGCACATCACCGTCCAGGGCTTCGCCCGCTTCACCGGGGTCTCGAAGCCAGGGAAGTAGATCTCCCGCAGCGTCCGCTCGTCCACATCGGAGGAGGAGGACATGCGGCGATGCTCCTGATTGTTGGCGGCGAAGTGCTTGATGGAGGTGCCCACATTGCGGCTCTGGACGCCCTCGATGAAGGACGCCGCCGCCTCGCCGGTCAGATAGGGGTCCTCGGAAAAATACTCAAAGTTCCTGCCGCACAGCGGGGAGCGCTTGATGTTCACCGCCGGGCCCAGCACCACGGAGAGCTGCTCGTGCTGGCAGGAATCGCCGATGGCCTCACCCATGCGGCGCAGCAGATCGCGGTCGAAGGACGCCGCTGTGGCGCAGGCCGCGGGGAAGCAGACCGCTTCGATGGAATCATTGACGCCCAGGTGGTCCGCCGCCTGGTCCTGCTTGCGAAGGCCGTGGGGGCCGTCGGAGACCATCGTGGCAGGAATGCCCAGCCGCTCCACCGCCTTGGTGTGCCAGAAGTCCGCGCCGGAACAAAGCCCGGCCTTCTCCTCGAGGGTCATCTGGGCGACGAGTGCCTTAATATCCATATCAAAAACTCCTTTCAGAAATCCTTGGGAAAAAAACCGCTGTTACTGTTCTGTTCTTCTTAAAACGGGAATTTGGCGGGGAGATGCACACTCTCCTGTAGGGGCGGCGTTGCGCCGCCCGCCGGGTAGGATGATGCGTTTCATTGGGGGCGGGCGCCGAAACGGCGCCCCTACAAGGTTGGTTTGACTACTCACCAAATTCCAATCTGACAATTGAACAAACTACTTAATATCGTACACGCTCCGCGCGGTCACACTTTCGGGGGCGCCCCGCAGGACCTTCACGCGGCGGGCGCCGGCGTTCATGTCGAAGAAATTGTCCTCCAACACCACGTCCGGTCCGCATTGAATTTCGACGGATCGGACGTAGGCCTCGGCAGTGACGACGATGCTGTCCCCGTCGATTGCGGCGGTCAGGCGCGGGTCGTCAAAATGGAAGTGCTTCGGCGCGCAGAACAGGACCGTGCCGCCGCCCACATGAGTGCCGTTCATGTCCGTCAGGTCGTAGGCATAGTAGCAGTCGTAGAAGCCATAATCGGAAAAGTCCTGTTCCTCGCTGAGCCAGACGGCGGTCAGCGGGGGGACGGTCACGTCGAAGGAACCTTCCATGATGACGGAGGCGTCCGGGCGGCGGAGGCTCCAGCGGGCGGTGCCGCGGAAGGTCTCCGGGGTCTCGTTGGAGACGTTCAGCCGGGCGGACATGTGGTCTGGCAGGTGTTCGGCGTTGACGTTGGTGTTCTGGGAGAGTATCCCCTCCTCGTGGCAGGAGATCAGCACCGGGGCGAAGAAGCGGCGCTCATAGTAGTGGAGCGCCTTCCAGCGGCCATAGTAGTCAAGGGAGGCCCAGCTCACCACCGGCCAGCAGTCATTGAGCTGCCAGACCACCGCGCCCATGCAGCGCCCCCGGTGCCGCCGCCAGTGCTCCACGGCGTACTGCATGGCCTGGGCCTGCAAGAGCTGGGAGGCGTAGACGAAGGCGTCGAAGGAGGTGGGATACAGATAGGTCTGGGACAGGTATTCCGCGATCCTGCCGTTGGCCGAGGCGTTGCGCTGGTGCTTCTCCATGATGTAGGAGAAGGGGTTGCGGTCAGCGGGCTCGGTGAAGGACTCGATGGTCGCCATGCAGGGGAAGGACTGGAAGCCGAACTCCGAGGCGTAGCGGAACAGGAACTTCCGATACTCTGTGAAGGGCTTCAGACCGTGCCACACGTCCCAGTAGTGAACGTCGCCCCGATCCGGGTCGTTGGGCCCATCGAAGCTGCCGCCGCTGGAGGGGCTGGAAGGCCAGTAGAAAGCATCCGGGTCCTCCTTTTTCAGCACCTGCGGGATGATGTACTCATACATCTTGATGTAATCGGCGGCCTGCTTCTTCTCCGTGACCCACTCGCCCTGGTCCACGAAGGACTCCATCTCGTTGTTGCCGCACCAGAGGGCCAGCGACGGATGATGCCGCAGCCGCCGCACGTTGTCCGCGAACTCGGCGCGGATGTTCGCGTCAAATGCGTCCGTCAGCTCATAGACCGCGCAGGCGAACATGAAGTCCTGCCAGACCAGCAGGCCCAGCTCGTCGCAGATGTCGTAGAAATAATCCTCGGGATAGCAGCCCCCGCCCCAGACGCGAACGCAGTTCATGTTGGCCAGCCGCGCGTCCTCCAAAAGGCGGCGCGTGCGCTCCGGGGAGCGGCGGGGCAGCAGGTTGTCCTCGGGGATGTAGTCCGCGCCCATGGCGAACACCTTCACCCCGTTGACCATGTGGCAGAAGGTCTCCCCTGCCCCGTCCGGGTCCTTCTCCCGGCAGACAGTCATGGTCCGCAGGCCGATGCGGTTCGACCAGCGGTCCAGCTCCACATCCTCACAAAACAGCCGAACCTCCACATGATATAGCGGCTGGCCGCCGAAGCCCGCGGGCCACCAGAGCTGCGGGTCGTCGATGGCGATCTCACACTGCGCGCCATTGGAAAAGAAGCAGTCCCCATTCGGCGTGGTGACGTTGACCTCCACCCGGAACCTGCCCCCGCCGCACCGGGCGATGCGGGTATCCACGGACAGCGTGACCCTTCCATCCGCATGGCGCTGGCGGATCAGAACATCCCGTATGCGGGCGCGGTCAAAGGCGACGAGCTCGATATCCCGCCAGATGCCGCCGTCGGGCAGGCGCGGGCCCCAGTCCCAGCCGAACATGCAGTGGGCCTTGCGCAGGAAGGGGAAGCCCTCGGTGGCGTCGGAGGTACCCTCCACATGATGGGCGGCATATGCTTCGCGGATGAATTTCGTGGGCGAGGCGATGGTGACGCTGATCTCATTCTCCCCCGCCCTCAGAAGCCCTTTCACGTCAAATTCCCAGGTGCGGTGCATGTTGTCCGCGCAACCCGCGGCCTGGCCGTTGATTTCAATGGCGGCCAGCGTGTCCAGACCCTCGCACCGCAATAATACCCTGTCACGCTTCAGCAGTTCTTCGGATACCTCAAAGCTCCGGGCATAGCGCCAGTCCTTCTCCATCAGCGGCAGGACCTTCATTTCATTGTCCCGCCAGAAGGGATCGGGGATGCGCCCGGCGTTCAGCAGATCATTATAAATACTGCCGGGCACGTTGGCCTCGATCGCCTCATAAGTCCCGTCCACCGACGAGAGCCGCCACGCGCCGTTCAGGGAAAGAATTTCCATGGTTCAACCTCCCGTGTCCTTATTCTTCAATGGATATTTTCGTTTTGCCGGTAATTGTTCATATCTCCACTGTGAACAGGGATTTATCGGGGAGTTGCCCGCTCTCCTGTAGGGGCGGCGTTGCGCCGCCCGCCCGGTAGAACATGCCGTTTTGCAGGGGGCGGGCGCCGAAACGGCGCCCCTACAGGGTTGGTGTGACTCCCCGACAAATTCCAATTCACAGTTTAAGAAAAACTGAATGGCTACGATTCTGTTTCCCCTTCGCCGGTCGCCTCCGGCTCATTTTCTGTGAAAGTGTCGTTCGTTTCAGCTTCGGAAGCCTCACAGGCGTCCTCCCCATCGGTTTCGGCAGCGGCATCGCTTTCCACAGGCTCAGACCCCTCAGAAACAACCATCTCTTCTGCCTCCGGGGCGGCATCGCTCTTCACAGCCTCGGACTCCTCGGGAACATCCGGCGCTTCTGCCTCCGGGGCGGCATCGCTCTTCACAGCCTCGGACTCCTCGGGAACATCCGGCGCTTCTGCCTCCGGGGCGGCATCGCTCTCCACAGGCTCGGACTCCTCGGGAACATCCGGCGCTTCTGCCTCCGGGGCGGCATCGCTCTCCACGGCTTCAACCGCCTCCGGAGCCGTCTCCTGCGGCCGGACCTCCTTCGCGGCGGCCTGGGCGGGCCCGGACATCACTTCCCCGGCAGGCCTGGCGGGTTCTTCACCCTTTGTCTCCGTATTATAAGACGGGTTGCCGCTGATGGACTTGCCGCCATCCTGCCAGAAATCCACCGTGGACGCCACAAAGCTGTTGCTCTCGACGATTTTGTAGACGTCGGACTGGGCCTCCTGCTTATGATCCAGCGGCGAATTGAAATCATCGCTGAGGTTCTGGAGGATGGAGCCGTTGGCGAAGTAATTGTGGTACTCGTCCTCGTCCACTTCGCGCATAAAATTGAGGAAATCCACGCAGAAATCAATGGAGGCGGCGTCTCCCGTGTAATCGTCCCCCAGCTTCACGCCCTTGATGAAGCGCTCTTCAAAGTCGTCGATGCTCTCGTACCGGCCATCGGAGATCTCCCGGATCACGGCATCCAGCGTCTTGCCCTCGTGAAGGCTGGTGAGCACATCGTTCAGGCCCGCGAGGATGGCTTCGTTATCCACCAGACCCACTTTGCCGGTTTTCTTGCTCACCATGATGGAGGATTCGCGCCTCGCGTGCTGGGTCGCCATCTCGCCGATATAGAGGGCCGCCAGGTAGCCGGTGACATATCTGGACGGCTCGGTATTGACCTCCTCGTCATCCGCCTTTTCCAGATCGAAATAATGTGATGAGGTCTCATAGTCCGACTCGGGATCGAGGCGCAGGGAAAACTCCGGGTTCACATAGGCACTCAACAGCGCATCACTGGAATACTGTTTGCCGAGGGCTTTCTCCTCCCGATCGTAGCGGAAGAGCTGGAAGGATTCATGGCGATACTGGTAGACGTTTTCGACCGAGGAGGCCAGGCCCTCAAAGAACCAGGTCGGGAAGACCGTGCGGACCCTTTTGTCCTCCTCCGCTTCTTTGTTCTTACACTTCTCGTAATCGGCAAAATAATCAAGGCTGGTAAAGCCGGTCTGACCCCTGCGGTTGTAATCGAACATGAAGCCATGGAGCATTTCGTGGATGAGGGTGTTTTCAAAATTGGTCATATCATCCGTCAGCCTGTATTTGCCGTCCTCCGCGAGGACATATTTTCCATCTTTGTCCGTGAGACGATACTCCTTGGCATCCAGGCAGAGCATATAGCCGAGGACGGGATGCCGGGCGTTCTTCTTATCGCGCCATATATTCCAGTTGATCGCGCCCATACATTCGGGGGTCATTCTTTCATGGGCACTGTTCCCATCCTTGTCGCCATATTCATAGTAAACGTAGAAGCCCAGCTCCTTCCCCAGCTCACCCTTTGCGGCGGCGGCCTTGAAGCAGGGGAAGCTCTCCTTCAGCAGGTTCACCGCCTGGGGCTGGAGCCGGTTGACCACCAGATCCACCAGTTTGCCCAGGTCCTCCTCGGCCACATTCTTTCTCGCCGTCTTTGCGCAGTAGATCTCGACGGGGGTCCTGGGCTTCTCTTCCGGCTTCGGCTCCAGCGTCTTGGACCATTCCTCGTCCTCGTCGTCAGAATCGTCCTCGTCCCATTGGTGGAAATAGCCGCCGTCTTTCACGTGCTCCTCCTCGGGCATACCGGGGATGGGCGCGTGGACCGCCTTTTCCGCACGTTCCTCTATGACGCTCAGTTCGATATTTCCGGGAAATATGTAGGTGAGACCGAGGCTCTTATCCCAGACCGACAGTATGCCCTGATCGCCGAACACCGCCGCCACATCGTCCAGCAGCGTCAGCGACAGCCCGTCCATGCAATAACCCTCCGGCAGATAGAACACCAGCACCGGCTGAAGCTGATCCGACCAGACGATGCCCTCCGCCACCGTGCCGTTCTCATCCAGCCACAGCACCGGGATCTCCCAGCTCATCCCCTCCGCAGAGGTGACCAGCACCCGGTCAACGCGAGGCAGTCCCGGCACCGGCGCCGCCAGACCCGACACCCGAAGCCCGGTCAGATGACCATTTTCCGACCCGCCGTTCGCCACGCCCTCCAGCGTGATCATCGTTTCGGCCAGCACATTTCCCATCGTCCCGGCCAGCATCGCCAGGATCAGCGCCAGACAAACCGCCAGCCGCCGAATCCTTCCATTCATTTTCATCGCTGTCACTCCTGCTTATTTTAAATGCGAAAATATTATACCATAGGAAGAGAAGCCTTGTCCATGCGTTCAGTGGGGAATTTTGAACCTTTCGAGAGGAGAACGGATGGGTAAACAGGGATTTGTCGGGGAGATGCACACACTCCTGTAGGGGCGGCGTTGCGCCGCCCGCCGGGTAGGACGATGTGCATCGTACGAGGCGGGCGCCGAAACTTCCAATTTGTCTAAGTCATGTCTAATCTGCATCATTCTTATTGAGAAATCATTGTTTACAAACTCATTTATTTATGGTAAAATGGAATAAATGCAGGCCGTGAAAGTATGCGCGGCGCATAAAAGATGAAGGACAGCGGACAGGTGCCTTCATTATTTGTATTGTATGGAACAGTATAGAGGGAAACGGAAGGGGGAAAACGCGGTGAGAAATACCTTTCGCGGCGGCGTACATCCGGCGGACCACAAGGATCTGAGCCGGGATGCGGCGCTGCGTCCATTCCTGCCGACGGGCGAGATGGTCTATCCCACCTCGATGCACATCGGCAAGCCCGCGAAGCCCGTCGTCAAAAAGGGCGACGCGGTATTGGTGGGCCAGCGGCTGGCGGAGGCGGACGGCTTTGTCTCCGCCCACGTCTACAGTTCCTGTTCGGGCACGGTAAAGGCCATCGAAAAGCGCCGCCTGCTGAGCGGGGCCATGGGCGACTGCATCGTCGTGGACAACGACGGCCAGTTCACCAAGCTGGAGGGCTTTGGCGAGCGGGAGGACATCTACGGCATCGCGCCCAAAGAAATTCTGAAGCGCGTGGGCGACGCGGGCATCGTCGGCCTGGGCGGCGCGGGCTTCCCGACCCACGTCAAGCTGGCCCCGAAAAACCCCATGGGCATAGAGTACCTCATCGCCAACGGCGCGGAGTGCGAGCCCTATCTGACCTGCAACGACCAGCTCATGCGCACCCACGCGGCGGACATCGTGGAGGGCCTGGAGATCATGCTCCGGCTATTCCCCAACGCCGAGGCGGTCATCTGCATCGAGGACAACAAGCCCGAGGCCCTGGAGGCCATGCGCGCCGCCGCCGCGGGCAAGCAGCGGTTCAGCGTGCGGGCGCTCAAGGCCAAGTACCCGCAGGGCGGTGAGAAGAGCCTCATCAAGGTCATCGCCGGCATCGACTACCCCGCCTCCATGCTCCCCGCGGACGTGGGCTGCGTGGTGGAAAACGTGGGTACCATCTACGCCATCCAGCGGGCGGTCATCTACCACGAGCCGCTCTATCAGCACGTGCTGACCCTCACCGGCGACGCGGTCAAGACCCCGGGCAACTTCATCGTGCCCGACGGCGCGTCCTTCTCCGAATTGCTGGAATTCGCCGGCGGACTGAAGGACGGCGTAAATGTGAAGAAGGCCCTCTGCGGCGGCCCGATGATGGGCATCGCCATGAGCACGCTGGACGTGCCCATCCAGAAGCAGAACAACGGCCTGACCCTGCTCATCGACGACCAGGTGGAGGCCGCCGAGGCCCAGATGACCGCCTGCCTGCACTGCGGCCGCTGCACCACGGTATGTCCTCTGAAGCTCATGCCGCAGCTCATGGCCGACGCGCTGGTGGACAAGGATTACGAGCGGTTTGAGAACAAACTGTACGGCCTGGAGTGCATGCAATGCGGCAGCTGCACCTATGTGTGTCCCGCCAAGCGGCCGCTGATGCAGCAGTTCAAGCAGGCCAAGACCGAGATATTAGCCATGAAACGCGCCGCCGCGGCAGGAGGTAAGAAATGAATACAGTATTAAATATTTCCTCCAGCCCCCATATCAGGGACAAGCTGACCACGACCCAGATCATGCGCATCGTGACGCTGTCACTGCTGCCCGCCACCGTGGTGGGCGTGGTGGTCCACGGCGTCCACGCGCTGCTGATCGTGCTGCTGTCCGTGGGCACGGCGGTGCTCTCCGAATTCGCCTTTGACAAGCTGTGCCACAAGCCGGACACCTGGAAGGACTTCTCCGCCGTGGTCACCGGCCTGATGCTGGCCCTGTGCCTCTCGCCCAGCGCGCCGCTGCATCTGCCGGTCATCGGCGCCATGTTCGCAATTTTAATCGTGAAGTGCTGCTTCGGCGGCCTGGGCAAGAACTTCCTGAACCCGGCGCTGGCGGCCCGCTGCTTCCTGCTGATCTCCTTCGGCACAGGCATGACCCAGTACGCCCTGGACGGCGTCACCGGCGCGACCCCCGTGGCCGAGCTCCTGCAGGGCAAGGCGGTGAACATCACCTCCATGTTCCTGGGCACGGCCCCCGGCGTCATCGGCTCGTCCGTGCTGGCGCTGCTGGTGGGCGGTCTGGCGCTGTGGGTCATGGAGCTGATCCACGGCGAGATCTGCTTCTCGATACTGATCTCCTTCACGCTGTTCATCGGCCTCTTCGGCGGTCAGGGCTTTGACCCCAAATTCCTGGCGGCCCACCTGTGCGGCGGCGGCGTGGTGATGGCGGCCTTCTTCATGGCCACCGACTACACCACCTCCCCGGTCAGCAAGTTCGGCCAGATGATCTACGGCGTCACCATCGGCGTGCTGGGCGGCATCTTCCGCCTGTTCAGCGGCTCGGCGGACTCCTTCAGCTACTGCGTCATCTCCGCCAACCTGCTCACCCCCCTCATCGACACCTTCGTGGTGCCCGCGCCCAAGGCCTTCAAGCGCAAAGGCCACTACGCCCGCGTCACCATCCCGGCGATGGCCTCCCGCATCCCGCGGCCCGTCATCGTGCTGACGGCCATCACCGTCATCGCGGGCCTGGCGCTGTCCGGCGTCTACTCCATGACCAAGGATACCATCGAGGCCGCCCACGCCCTGGCAAACGCCGCCTCCTTCAAGGCGGTCGTGCCCGAGGCGGAGAGCTTCGAGGCCAGCGATGCTTTGGCTGAGACCGTGGCGAGCCTGGACGGCGTGGTCTACGGCTCCGACTATGGCCGTGCCTACATCAACGAGGCCTACACGGCGCTGGACGCCGACGGCAACGTGGTGGGCTACGTGGTCCGCGCCACCTCCTCCGACGGCTTCGACGGCGATGTCTCCATGGCGGTGGGCATCAATCCCGAGGGCGCGGTGAACGGCATCGCCTTCACCGAGCTGAACGAGACCCCCGGCATGGGCATGCGCGTGGACGAGCCCGAATTCAAGGGTCAGTTTGAGGGCAAGGCCGTCAGCAAGTTCACACTGAACAAGGCCGGCGGCTCCACGGCGGACGACCAGATCGACACCGTCTCCGGCGCGTCCACCACCTCCGGCGCGGTGGTCAACGCCGTGAACGCGGCCCTGGACTTCTACGCAAACAACATGAAGGGAGGCGCATGAGGTGAATAAATACGTTGAAAGGCTGTACAACGGCCTCGTCAAGGAAAATCCCACGCTGATACTGATGCTGGGCATGTGCCCCACCCTGGCCGTGTCCACAAGGGCCATGAACGGCATCGGCATGGGCCTGTCCACCACGGCGGTGCTCATCCTCTCCAACGTGGTGATCTCCCTGCTTCGCAAGGTCATCCCGGACGACGTGCGCCTGCCCGCCTACATCGTCATCGTGGCCTCGCTGGTCACGGTGACGGAGCTGCTCATCGAGGCGTATCTGCCCTCGCTGTACGCGGCGCTGGGCATCTACATCCCGCTGATCGTCGTCAACTGCATCATCCTGGGCCGCGCCGAGGCCTACGCCAACAAGCACGACCCGGTGCTGTCCTTCTTCGATGGCCTGGGCATGGGCCTGGGCTTCACCATCGCCCTGACCCTGGCCGGCATGATCCGCGAGTTCCTGGGCAACGGCACCTTCTTTGGGATGCAGGCGCTGCCCAAGGGCATCGACCCCATCGGCATCTTCGTGCAGCCTCCGGGAGCCTTCCTGGTCATCGCGCTGATCATCGCCATCCAAAATGCCATCGGCATTAAGACCCGCCAGCGCAGCCTCGTCGAGGACGGCTGCGACGGCATCTGCGCCAACTGCTCCGCCCGGTGCGGCAAGGGCCAGCCTGAGGAGGTGAGCGCCAAGTGAGTACCAATCTGATTTTGATCGTGGTCACCGCCGCGCTGATCAACAACGTGGTGCTGAGCCAGTTCCTGGGCATCTGCTCCTTCCTGGGCGTGTCCAAGCAGATGAAGGCCTCCTTCTCGCTGGGCATGGCGGTCATATTCGTCATCACCATCGCCAGCGCCGTGGCCAGCCTGCTGTATGACTTTGTATTGAAGCCCCTGGGCCTTGACTACATGAAGACCATCATCTTCATATTGGTCATCGCCGCGCTGGTGCAGATCGTGGAGATGTTCCTGAAAAAGACCTCCCCCGCCATCTACACCGCCCTGGGCATCTACCTGCCCCTCATCACCACCAACTGCGCGGTGCTGGGCGTGGCGCTGACCAACGTGCAGAACGGCTATAACTTCATCGAATCCGTGCTGTGCGGCTTCGGCACGGCGGTGGGCTACACCCTCGCCATCGTGCTGCTGGCCTCCATCCGCAGCCGCATCCACGAGGAGGACATCCCCGCCCCCCTGCGCGGCGCGCCCATCGTGCTGATCTCCGCGGCCCTCATGTCCATCGCGTTCATGGGCTTCTCGGGCCTGTCGTTCTAAGGGGGTGGCCGTATGCAGATCATTGTCATCACCACGGTGGTCATCGCCATCGTCGGCCTCATCGTCGGCGCGGGGCTGGTGTTCACCGGCAAGAAGTTCTATGTGGAAGTGGATGAGCGGGAGGCCGCCGTGCGCGAATGCCTCCCCGGCAACAACTGCGGCGCCTGCGGCTATGCCGGCTGCGACGCCATGGCCGGCGCCATCGCCAAAGGCGAAGCGCCCGTGAACGGCTGCCCCGTGGGCGGCGCGCCCGTGGCCGAAAAGATCGGCGCGATCATGGGCGCTTCCGCCGACGCCGTGGAGCGCAACGTGGCCTTCGTTCGCTGCAAGGGCACCTGCGACGTCACCCACAATCAGGGCAACTACGTGGGCATCAAGGACTGCCGCGCCGCCGTCATGGCCGGCATCAACGTCACCGACTGCTCCTACGGCTGCCTCGGCTTCGGCTCCTGCCAGGCCGTGTGTCCCCAGCACGCCATAAGAGTGGTCAACGGCGTGGCCGTGGTCAGCCGCAAGCTCTGCGTTGGCTGCGGGCTGTGCGTCAAGACCTGCCCCCGGGGCCTCATCGAGCTGGTGCCGGAGAGCAAGCACGTCGCCGTCCAGTGCTCCAACCATGACCGGGGCCCCATGGTCAAGAAGGTCTGCTCCGCCGGCTGCATCGGCTGTATGCTCTGCGTGAAGCAGTGCGAGCATCAGGCCATCACCGTCACGAACAACCTCGCCCACGTCAATTACGCCAACTGCGCCCAGTGCGATAAGTGCGTATCCAAGTGCCCCGCCAAGGTCATCACCCCCTCCCTCAATTTCGGGAAGGAGCAGGACGTTCCGGCGTAAGCACCCCTAATACTGCCTCATCCGCCAGGGCATAACCCTGACGGATGAGGCCTTTGCGCAATAAGAACAAGTTAACATCCTGTTGCCAATCTTGATGTTGACGGTTTCGTCGGGATGGAGTAAAATAATAATAGGATTGATTTATGGAACAGGAGGGATGCACATGGCTTATTCACTGGAAAGCGTGATCTCCGCAATTCCCACGATGGAACAATCTGAATTCGACCAACTGGCCCAGGCGGTTTTCCAGCGCATCAATGACCCAATGGCCCCTCTGACAGAAGCTCAATGGGCTGAAAAGCTGGATCGATCCATCGCACAGGCTGACCGGGGCGAACATTACGACGCGAGAGCTGCCGTCGAGCGCATACGCGCAAAATACCACCGCGAAAGAGTTGGATAGTTGTGGAAACCTATTCCATAGAAGTAACCCCGAACGCGGATGCAGATGTGGAGCGCTGTTATCGCTATCTCGTTGAAGTTCTCCACTCTTGGGAGGCCGCAGATGCCTTTCTTGATGACTATTATGAATCGCTGGATAAGCTCAGTCTTGTAGCCGGAAAGCTGAAAATGGGCGAACACCCGCTGATGAAATCGAGGGCATTAAGGCGATTAAATTTTCATCGGCATCATTATTTCTTGCTCTACAGAATGGAGGGACTGACCGCCGTCATTATCGCGGTCGCCCACTTTCGGCAGGACATCAGCAATGTACTGAAATAACGAGCAGGGCTGCAAGGTGGTTCAAATGATGGCCAATCGACCGACAGCCGTTTCGGTGAAGCCCACAGAGGACTATCATCTGTTGGTGACCTTTGACAACCGGGAGCAGCGGCTGTTCGATGTCTCGCCCTACATCCGGGGCAATTGGTTCGGTCAGCTTCGGGACAAGGCGCTGTTTGACAAGGTCCGCATCGGCGGTCTATCCGTGGAATGGCCCGACGGACAGGACATCTGCCCGGACCGGCTGTATTATGATAGTATACCCATTTAAGACAAGGGAAGAGGAATCACTATGGAAACCAAGCACATTCTCCGGTTTATCGGAACAGGCGCGGTGGTGATCGCGGCGGTGGTGTTGCTGGGCGGCTTCGGCGGCAACAAGCTGATGTACCACCTGCAGAACCGGGGCGACCTGGGGCCGCTTTCCCGCGAGGACATCGAGTATCTGAATGTCGATGCTCCCGCGGCCACCAGCAGGGACGGCACCATCAACGCTCAGGACTGGTCCACCGTCTACCCCGAGATCGCCGTCAGCATGGGTGACAACAGCAAAAACAGCTATGTCACCGACTATCTGGAGCAGGACCCCTATCTGGTCAACATCTACGAGGGCTACGGCTTCGCCAAGGACTACGGCAGCGCCCGGGGCCACGAATACACCTTAGCGGACGTCCACAAGACCCAGCGTCCCCACCCCAAGGCCAACTGCCTGACCTGCAAGACCCCGAACTTTGCCAAACTGGTGAACGATGAGGGCGTAGGCGTCTACAGCCGCCCCTTTGAAGAGGTGGAGGCGCTGATGGAGGAGAACATCTCCTGCTACACCTGCCACGGCAACGAGGCGGGCAACGCGGGCAAGCTGGTGGTCACCCACTCCTACGTCAACAAGGCGCTGGGCGACAACGTGAACACCATCGACCCCGCCACCCTCTCCTGCGGCCAGTGCCACATCGAGTATTACTTCACCCGCGAAGACTCCGAGACCATGATGCCCTACCACAGCGTGCAGGAGATGGCCCCAGAGGCGATACTGGCCTATTACGACGCCATCGACTTCTACGACTGGGAGCAGGAGGCCACCGGCACGAAGATGCTCAAGGCCCAGCATCCCGAAATGGAGACCTTCCTCCAGGGCAAGCACGCCGCGCTGCTGAACTGCGCCGACTGCCACATGCCCATGGAGATGTCCGACGAGGGCACCGTCTACCACAGCCACACGCTGGTTAGCCCGTTGGACAGCCCCGCGTTGCTTGAGACCTGCGCCACCTGCCACGGCGACACCGACATGACCAAGCTGGTTCGCGGCATACAGGAGCGGGTCACCAAGCGCGAGACGGAAGTTGGCAACAAGCTCTCCGACTTCAAGGACGCCCTGGCCGACGCCGTCGCCACCGGCGCGAAGTCCGAGGCCGAGCTGGACGACCTCCGCAAGCTCCACCGGGAGGCTCAGTGGTATTTCGACTTCTGCTATGTCGAGAACTCCGAGGGCGCCCACAACTCCGAGCTGTCCATGCGCTGCCTCGATACCTCCGAGGAGAAGATCAACGAGGCCATGGCCCTGCTCACCACCTGACCCCCGCAACCCACGGCATTGGGAGGGACACAAGCCATCCCTACCCAATGCCGTTTTGTTTGAATGGGGAGAACTCCCTCAGTCAGCTTCGCTGACAGCTCCCTCTAAGAGGGAGCCATAAGGCGACCTTCCAAAAGGCTCCCTCTCTGAGGGAGCTATCACGCGAAGCGTGACTGAGGGAGTCCATCCCCCAACAAGGAACCACCATGACGACATTCAAAAAGCTTTGGCGCTTCCTCTCCTCGATGAAGTTTGCCATCATACTTCTGGTGATCCTGGCGGTGGCCTGTTCCCTGGCGAGCCTGGTGACCCAGGGTCAGGACTACGCTTGGTACGCCCAGCGCTATTCCGAGCGCACGGCGGCGCTGATCCTGGCCCTGGGACTGGACGACGCCTTCCACAGCGTCTGGTTCATCGCCATCACCGCCTTCCTGTGCATCAATTTATTATTATGCAACGTCCTGCGCCTGCCGGGCCTCATCAGGCGCACAAAGAGCGAGTCCGACCCCGCAAAGGTCCTCGACGCCGCCGGGGACATATCCGTCGAGAACGTCCGGGACCCCGAATCGGTATTCAAGCGCCTGGGCATGAAGCCCATCAAGGTGGAGGGCCGCGAAGCCTATTTTGCCGCGAAGCACCGCGCCGGCCTCTGGGGCGCGTGGGTCTGCCATCTGGGCATATTGCTGTTGATACTGGGCTTCGGACTGGGCCAGGCGACGCAGAAGCAATACGCGGTCTACGGCGTTCCGGGCACATCGAAACCCATCGGCGACACGGAATACGCGCTGACCATCGACGACTTCCGGGTGGGCCTGCGCGAGGACGACACCGTGGAGCAGTACACCGCCGACATCACCGTCCGCGACCTCTCCGAGAAGGGCATCGGCAGCAGCGAATCTGCCTCAATCAGCGTCAACCACCCCGCCACCCTCTACGGCATGAAGTTCTACCAGAACTCCACCGGCTGGGCGGCCACAGTCCACATCACCAAGGACGGCAAACCCCTCCAGGAGGAGGTCCTCTGCGCCGGGGAATACCTGCTGGTGAAGGACAAGCCCGAGCTGGCCATCTATCTGTCCGCCTTCTATCCGGACTATGTGATGACCCCCGGCGTCGGCCCCTCCACGGCCAGCGGCGCGCTGAACAACCCGGCCTATCTGTATCAGGTCTACTATCAGGAGCAGGTGCTGGGCATGAACATACTGATGCCCGAGGAGGAGCTGACCATCGACGAGTACACCGTCACCTTCTCCGACCCGCAGAATTACACCCTCATCCAGATCAAGCGTGACCGCTTCACCCCGCTGGCCCTGGCCGGAGGCCTCATCACGCTGCTTGGCCTGATCCTGGCGCTGTACCTCCAGCCCGCCCGCGTCTGGGCCATACGCACGGAAAATGGCTGGACCATCCGCGGCCAGTGCCGCAAGGGCGGCGCGCTGTTCCGGGAGCGGTTCATGAAGGCAATACAAACGGAAGAGGTATAAACAGGGAAAGACGACTCCCTCAGTCAGCTTCGCTGACAGCTCCCTCTAAGAGGGAGCCTGAAAAGCGCCCCTCCAAAAGGCTCCCTCCCAGAGGGAGCTGGCACGCGAAGCGTGACTGAGGGAGTCCGTACCCCCGGCATTGCACCATTGGAGGAAAATCCACATGCTACAGGTTGAGAACACGCTGTTCACCATCGTGATGCTGCTGTACTTCGCCGCGATGATCTGCTATTTCCTGTTCATCGCCGTGAAGAAGGATGGGATGGCAAAGACCGCGATCATCCTTCAATCGGCGGGCCTGGTGCTGCACACGGCGGCGCTGGTCTGCCGGGGCATCGGCGCGGGGCGGCTGCCGCTGACGAACCAATATGAATTTGCCACGGCCTTCGCCTGGGGCCTGTCGCTGGTGAGCCTGATCTTCGTGATAAGGTTCAAGTTTCCGGTGCTGGGGGCCTTCGCCGCGCCGGTGACGTTCCTGGTCATCGGCTATGCGGCCATGCAGAGCAAGGAGGTCAAGGAGCTGATGCCCGCCCTGCGGAGCAACTGGCTGGGCTTCCACGTCTCCACGGCCATCATCGCCTACGGGGCCTTTGGCGTGTCCTTCGTGCTGGGCATCATCTTCCTGCTGCGCGACCGGATGCGGGCCAGCGGCTTCCTGGACAGCCACATCCCGGACAAGGAAAAGCTGGACATCATCAGCTATCGCAGCGTCTCCCTGGGCCTGCTGTTCCTGTCCTTCACCATCATCACCGGGGCCATCTGGGCCGAGCGGGCCTGGGGCAGCTACTGGTCCTGGGACCCCAAGGAGACCTGGTCGCTGGTCACCTGGATCATCTACGCCGCCTACCTCCACCTCCGCATCCGCCGGGGCTGGCAGGGCAAAGCCGCGGCCATATTCGCCGTGGCGGGCTTCATCTGCGTCATGTTCACCTACATCGGCGTGAACACGTTCCTGCCGGGCGTACACAGCTACGCATAATGTCAATCATCGCCGGGATATATTCCCCGCGAATGACATAGAATCACACATTCCGACCCTACAAACCATTGAAGGAGGTCTTTCCCATGTATGATGTAACTGCCCTCGGCGAGCTTCTGATCGACTTTGCGCCGAAATCGGTGGACGCGGCGGGCTATCCGACGCTGGCGGCGAATCCGGGCGGCGCGCCGGGCAACTTCCTGGCGGCGCTGAACAAGTACGGCTGCTCCGTGGCGATGATCGGCAAGGTGGGCGAGGACATGTTCGGCAAGCTGCTCATCGGCACGCTGAAGGAGGCCGGCATCGAGACCCGCGGCGTGGTGGTCGATCCCACCCAGTTCACCACCCTGGCCTTCGTCTCCCTGGACGCCAGCGGCAACCGCGATTTCAGCTTCTGCCGCAAGCCCGGCGCGGACACCTGCCTGACCATCGCCGAGGTGGACGAGACCATGATCACCGACGCCCGCGTGTTCCACTTCGGCACCCTCTCCCTCACCCGCGACCCCGTGCGCTATGCCACCCAGCAGGCCGTGGCGCTGGCCAAGTCCCACGGCGTGCTCGTCAGCCTGGACCCCAACCTCCGCAAGCCCCTCTGGCCCAACGAGGAGCAGGCCAAGGCCGCCATCGAATGGAGCCTCCGGCAGGCGGACATCGTCAAGATCAGCGATGAGGAGATCGAGTTCCTCTGGGGCATGACCCCCGAGGCCGGGGCCAGAAAGCTGCTCAACGAGTACGGCGTTTCCCTGGTCTACGCCACCCTGGGCCCCAAGGGCTGCTACGCCTCCACAAAGAACGCCCACGTCACCGTCAGCTCCCCCAGCGGCATCAACGTGGTGGACACCACCGGCGCCGGCGATATCTTCGGCGGCAGCGCCATGAGCCGCTTCCTCCGCTATAACAAAAAGCCCATCGACCTCACCGAAGACGAGCTCCGCGAAATCGTCACCTTCGCCTGCACCGCCGCCTCCCTCTCCACCCAAAAGCACGGCGGCATCTCCTCCGTCCCCGACGAGGCCGATGTCCTCGCCAAGATCGCGGAATAATCCCATACACAAATCCCCCTGCCTTTCAACCCCGGCAGGGGGATTTGTCGTAGAAGGGGGACGAACCTCTCAGTCACCTTCGGTGACAGCTCCCCTTAAAAGGGGAGCCAGGACTGCCGCCGTTCCTCCTTGGCTCCCCTTTCAGGGGAGCTGGCACGCGAAGCGTGACTGAGAGGTTCGTCCCCTTCCCCGGATGCTGACACATCACCAAAAAGAACGAATAGAAAAACCACCCCCGGCAAATCCGACTGTCGGGAGTGGTTTTTATTATCAATGCTTAGTGATGGCCCAGAATCTTCTCGGCGATATTGTGGGGGACCTCTTCGTAATGCTCGAACTGCATGGTGTAGTTGCCGCGGCCCTGGGTTTTGCTGCGCAGGTCGGTGGCGTAGCCGAACATTTCGCTGAGGGGGACGATGCCGTCGATGGAGTGAAGGCCGGCGTGGGCGTCCATGCCGGTGACGCGGCCGCGGCGGGCGGAGATATCGCCCATGACATCGCCCATATACTCATCGGGCACGACGACCTCGATCTTCATCATGGGCTCCAGCAAGGCGCAGTCGGCCTTGCGGAGTGCCTCCTTGAAGGCCATGGAGCCGGCGATCTTGAAGGCCATTTCGGAGGAGTCCACCTCGTGGTAGCTGCCGTCGATGAGGTCGACGCCGAAGTCCATGACCTCGTAGCCGCCCACGGAGCCGCTCATGGCCGCCTCGCGGATGCCCTGATCGATGGGGGCGATGAACTCCTTGGGGATGACGCCGCCGACGATCTTGTTGTTGAACTCATAGCCTGCGCCCGCCTCGCGGGGATAGATCTCGATGACGCAGTGACCGAACTGGCCGTGGCCGCCGGTCTGGCGCACATAGCGGCCCTCGGCCTTGGCGCGGCGGCGGATGCACTCCTTGTAGGCGACCTGGGGCTTGCCCACGGTGGCCTCCACGCGGAACTCGCGCAGCAGGCGGTCCACGATGATCTCCAGGTGCAGCTCGCCCATGCCGGCGATGATGGTCTGGCCGGTGGACTCGTCGGTGTAGGTCTTAAAGGTGGGGTCCTCCTCGGCCAGACGCACCAGCGCCAGGCTCATCTTGTCCTGACCGGCCTTGGTCTTGGGCTCGATGGCCACGCGGATGACGGGCTCCGGGAACTCCATGGATTCTAATATGATGGGCTTGCCCTCGTTGCAGATGGTATCGCCGGTGGTGGTGTCCTTGAGGCCCACGGCGGAGGCGATGTCGCCGGCGCGGATCTCGTCGATCTCCTCCCGGTGATTGGCGTGCATGCGGAGGATGCGGCCGATGCGCTCCTTCTTGCCCTTGGTGGAGTTATAGACGTAGCTGCCGGTCTTGAGGGTGCCGGAATAGACGCGGAAGAAGGCCAGCTTGCCCACATAGGGGTCGGCCATGATCTTAAAGACCAGGGCGGAGAAGGGGGCGTCGTCGTCGGCCTCGCGCTCCACCTCGTCGTCCTTGCCGGGGCGGGTGCCCTTGACGGGGGGGATGTCCTTGGGGGAGGGCAGATAGTCCACGATGGCGTCCAGCAGGGGCTGCACGCCCTTGTTGCGGTAGGACGTGCCGCAGAGGACGGGGGTCATGGTCCCGGCGATGGTGGCCTTGCGGATGCCGTACATGATCTCGTCGTGGGTCAGCTCCTCGCCGTCCAGGTACTTCATCATCAGCTCGTCGTCGGCCTCGGCAGCGGCCTCCACCATCTTGGCGTGGTATTCCTCGGCCATCTCCTGGAGATTGGCGGGGATGTCCGTCTCGTCCATGGTGGTGCCCATCTCGTCGATGTAGATCTCGGCCTTCATCTTGACCAGGTCCACCAGGCCCACGAAGCTGGCCTCCGCGCCGATGGGAAGCTGGATGGGCACGGCGTTGGCCTGGAGCCGCTCCTTCATCATGTCCACCACGCGGAAGAAGTCCGCGCCCACGATGTCCATCTTGTTGACATAGGCCAGGCGGGGGACGTGGTACTTGTTGGCCTGGCGCCAGACCGTTTCGGACTGGGGCTCCACGCCGCCCTTGGCGCAGAATACGGAGACCGCGCCGTCCAGCACGCGCAGGGAGCGCTCGACCTCGACGGTGAAGTCCACGTGGCCGGGAGTGTCGATCAGGTTGATCTGATGGCCGCGCCATTCACAGGTCGTGGCCGCAGACGTGATCGTAATGCCGCGCTCCTGCTCCTGCTCCATCCAGTCCATCGTCGCCATGCCCTCGTGAACCTCGCCGATGCGGTGCGTGCGGCCGGTGTAGTACAGGATGCGCTCGGAAGTGGTCGTCTTGCCGGCATCAATATGCGCCATGATGCCGATATTGCGTACATGATCCAGTGAATGTGTTCTCGCCACAGTTGGTTGCCTACTTTCTTTAAGTCTGCGCTTGTTGAAGCGTTGCGTTTGGTTCTGTGAATTGCCAGTCAAGGCGGAAATCCACCTCATCCGGCGCTTCGCGCCACCTTCCCCTCAAGGGGAAGGCTTTTGGTTACCGGCAACCTAAGCCCCTGCCTTCCCCTTGAGGGGAAGGTGCCCGTGAGGGCGGATGAGGTGGCCTGCCGCTGACCTTTGGCATTTTATTTTAACACTGTCCCTTTACATACTTCAGCACGCAAACCTGAAAGTTGCGTGCTGAAGAAGAAGGTGTGATGTTTTTGTTTTTACCACCTGTAATGGGCGAAAGCCTTGTTGGCCTCGGCCATCTTGTGCATATCCTCGCGGCGCTTCACGGCGTTGCCGGTGTTGTTGGCAGCGTCCATGATCTCGCCGGCCAGGCGGTCCGCCATGGAGCGCTCGCCGCGCTTGCGGGCGAACATGACCAGCCAGCGGAGGGCCAGGGTCTGACGGCGCTCGGGACGGATCTCGATAGGCACCTGATAGGTGGAACCGCCGACACGACGGGCCTTGACCTCCATCGCGGGCATGATGTTCGCGATGGCCTGGTTGAAGACCTCCATGGCCTCCTTGCCGGTCTTGGCGGCGACGGTTTCAAAAGCATCGTAGCAGACGGCCTGCGCGACGCCGCGCTTGCCATCATACATCACCTGGTTGATCAGCTTGGTGATGACAGTCGTTCCATATACAGGATCCGGAAGCACTTCGCGCTTCGGGATAAATCCACGTCTGGGCATTTCAATTCCCTCCAAATCAAATTGAACGGTTTAAAAGTGAACGAGAAACAGGCAAAAGCTCATGCGGCTGTTGGCGCAACCGCCCTCGCCCGGTTCAAACATTCATCCCGCATATTCCCACGTTCCAAATGGACATGCGTTCAAAACATTCAAGCCGTTTTCGCCAACGGAAAAAAACTTTTCCTTACTTCTTCGGACGCTTCGCGCCGTAGAGGGAGCGGCCCTGCATACGCTTGGCAACGCCAGCAGCGTCCAGAGCGCCACGGATGATGTGGTAACGCACGCCAGGGAGATCGCGCACCTTGCCGCCGCGGATGAGCACAACGGAGTGCTCCTGCAGGTTGTGGCCGATGCCGGGGATGTAGCACGTACCCTCGATGTTGTTGGTCAGACGGACACGCGCAATTTTACGCAAAGCGGAATTCGGCTTCTTGGGGGTCTGCGTCTTGACGGACATGCAGACGCCGCGCTTCTGCGGACAGGACTGCAGAATCGGGGAATTCGACTTGCTGGTTACCTTTTCTCTACCCTTGTGGATCAACTGATTGATCGTCGGCATTGAAGAAAAGCACCTCCTGAACTATTCTGAGTGGTTTTAAGCCTCTATATACACTTCCGCAACCCTGGAAGGCGTAAAGAGTCATGTCGCCCCGTCCCTCACCTTCGGCGAGTGACGGGTTTCGCCCGGCAATCCTCCGGATTGCTCGGACTCAGTCCGGCTTCGCCGGACGCTTAAAGGTGGGTATATCTTACTTTTTTATACCTGCTGAGGCAGTCTTTACCTCGATGCCGCAGACCTCGCCCAGGGCCTTCATGCTCTCGGCCTCCACCATGCGCACGCCCATCTTATTGCAGGCGTCCCGCACCTGGCGGAGAATGAACAGATCGGCATCCTGCGCGACGTAGGCCTCGGCGATCTCGCCGGCCAATATCGCTCGCACGAGCCTGCGCGTCCCGACGACCTTGTCGGCATTCTTCAGCTTCTCCAGCATACGCGCACACTCCTTTCAGATAAACCCAGACTGATAAATCATACCATTCCACCCCCAACTTGTCAAGCAAAACAGGTTGATTGATTGAATTTTAACCTGTATGCCCGGATGAATTGATAATTGACAATTCACTTTGTTAAAATCCCTGTCATCATGAACTTTTTACCCTTTTTGACATCTCAATATCAAAGGTGTATACTATAATAGCATTATCCATGAAAAGAGGATGGTAAATATGAAATCGAATGCGTTCAGGCGCTTGCTTTGCGGGGCGTTGGCCGCCGTGATGCTTATTCCCGCCGCGATGGCGGAGGGACTCAACTCCGACGATGTGAGCGGTGTCAATCCCTTCACCGGTGAATACGTGGCCCCCTCCGCGGCCCCGATGCTGGGTCAGGCCGCTGACACCACCGGCACAAATCCCTTCGGCGGCTCGGATCTTACCGGCAATAACACCCCGGTGACCGCGGACGACCTGTTCGGCGGCAACACCAGCTATGCCGTCGATCCCAACAGCGAACTTGCCGCCGTGGCCAACGATCCCTTCGCCACCGGCACCGCCTCCGCAGTGACCAACGATCCCTTCGGCACGGGCTCGGCCGCTCCGGTGACCAACGATCCCTTTGGCACAGGCTCGGCCGCTCCGGTGACCAACGACCCCTTCGGAACCGGCACGGCAGCGGCCACGACCACCGATCCCATAGACACGGGAGCCGCGACAGCCACCGATCCCTTTGGCACGGGCACAGCCGCGGCCAGCGACCCCTTTGGCACCGGCGCGGCGGCCACCGCCGCTCCCGCCGCGGCCACTGACAGCACGGCCAACGCCGGCAATCCCTTCGGCGACGTAGTCGTTCCCCAGGCCACGACCGCGCCTACGCAGATGCCCACGGTGAAGGGCTACAATCCCTTTGCCAGCAGCGGCGACACCTCGAACATGACGGCGACGCAGCCGGGCACGGTGATGTACGTCAGCAACAGCATCGCCCGTCTGCGGGCCAAGCCCTCGGACGAGGCCAAGGTCATCACCGCAGTGTATTTCGGTACGCAGCTCAACGTCACCGCCACCCAGGACGAGTGGGCCCAGGTGACCAACCCCGCCAACAACCGGACGCTCTACTGCCTGCTGGAGGGCCTGAGCAGCACCGACCCCAACACCATGTCCAAGCTGATGTATGCCCAACTCCCCACCACGCCCATATCGAAGTCCCCCACCAAACGGGCGATTCGTATGCGCAACGTGAAGAAGGGCGACACCGTCACCATGACCGCCATCACCGACGACGGCATGTGGGCCCGGGTCACCGTGGACGGCACCAACTACGGCTTCGTCCCCACCATCGACCTGGACGACGCCCCCGCCGCCGAGGGCACCCCGGTCTGGTGCGGCACCGCCTACACCGGCGTGATGGTCAACCCGGACCGCTGGACCAAGATCGGCAACCTGTCCTTCGGCCAGCCCTGCTATCTGGTGAGCTATATCAACAACAACACCATCGCCAAGATACGCTCCGCCAAGGGCTATGTGGCCTATTGCGACGCCAGCGCGCTGATCACCGCCGACCCGGCCACACAGTCCACGCCGGTCTACGTCCAGATCACCGGCAAGGTGCTGGGCAAGGGTCCCGGCGAGGAGGCCGAGAACTTCTACAACGTCAAGAAGAACTCCCAGCTCATGCTGCTGGGCCTCGACAGCAGCGGCACCTGGGCGCTGGTGCGCCGCGGCAAGCAGAAGCTGTACATCCCCGCGCTGTTTATCGGGGCCACCCGGCTGGGCAACGAAAAGCGCAATCTGGTCGTCATACAGGATACGTCGCTCTACAGCAACAGCCTCCCTGGCTCCCCGTCCCTGGGCACGCTGCCCCTGGGCACCCGCGTGCAGCTCGTGGGCGGCACCAATACCCACGCCCAAGTCGCCACCATGTCCGACGGCTTCTCCGAGCCCGTCACCGGCTATGTGTCCTTTGAGTATCTGAGGGCGGAATGATGATACAGGCAGAACCGGCTCCCCGCGGGCCGGTTTTGTCGCGCTGTTTGCTATTGGTATAAATTGGAATTTGGCGGGGTGAGCGGGTAGGCCACCTCATCCGCTCCTTCGGGGCACCTTCCCCTCAAAGGGGAAGGCTTTTGGGCCCGCCGTTCCCAGCCCCTGCCTTCCCCTTGAGGAGCATCGAGCGCCCGGAAAACAGTCCAGTGGACTGTTTTCAGTGAGACCTGTTTATCTATACTTACAACCACACAAGAGGTGTTCCCCATGAGATCAACGGGCTGGGTCGCCCTTCTGGTCATCGCGCTTATAGTTATCTACATGACTGCGCCGAATTTCCGCCGAAGCCGCGTGAAGCGCTGGCGGCACGAGGTCTTTGCCCATCGCGGACTCCATGACATCGACTCGGGCATCGTCGAAAACACCCTCCCGGCCTTCGACGCCGCCTGCCGGAACGGCTACGGCATGGAGCTGGACATACAGTTCACGAAGGATTTGCAGGTGGTGGTTTTCCACGACGACACCTTAAAGCGCCTCACCGGCGACCCCCGTCGGGTGGACGAATGTACCCTGCAAGAGCTTAAAGCCATGCCCCTCCACGGCATCGACACCGCCCGTATTCCCACCTTCAGGGAAATGCTGGAGCTGGTCAATGGCCGCACGCCGCTGCTGATCGAGCTAAAATCCGGCAAGAACAATGTAAAGCTCTGCGAGGCGATGCTGGAGCAGTTGAAGGACTATCGCGGGGAGTACATCGTTGAATCCTTCAACCCCCTGATCGTCGCCTGGTTCCGCTACCACGCCCCCCAGCTCGTGCGCGGGCAACTGGTCTGCCCCATGAAGGGCTACTATCCTGCCGCCAACCAGACCGGCGCGTTCCTGATGGCCGGCCTGCTGCTGAACTTCATCGCCCGCCCGGATTTCGTGGCCTACGACGCCAACGCCAAGCGCTTCTTCTCCCCCCACTTCCAGCGCTTCATATTCCACACCCCCATGGCCGCTTGGACCGTCCGCTCCGAATCCCTCCAGTCCCTCATCGAAAAGCGCGGCGAGATCAGCATCTTTGAAAAGATTCGGGTGAAAAAAGGCCAGACATTCAATGAGAATTGAGCTGCCATCACTTCTCTTTCAATTTAGAATTCCATGCCGCACAGGATTTATTTTCCTGCGCGGCTTTTTCCTTATAGCGAGTTTTCTGCACTATATTCTTTTCACCTTGTCCCCAAATTCTTTGTAATGCTATTTCCTGAACGCTGGATTACCCAGAATATCTTGACGCGGTCTTGTGAATTTTTTCTGTTGCTTAAAGGACAAAAAAGTTATATAATAGAACTGATGATGATTAAAGGGGTTAAAAGGATGAGGCGAAGGGGCGTCATGATCGCGCTGCTGCTGGCGCTTTGCCTGCTGGGCGGATGCCGGGGAAGTGCGCCGAAGGGCGACACGCAAGTGCTGCTGGACGGCAGGCCCTGGGACGGCGCGAAGCCCGGCGAAGGCGGCGACCTGCGGGTCTACGTGACGCTGGATGGCGCGGAGCTCATCGACCTGCCCTTTGACGAGCCTCACACCGTCGAGATCATACAACCCGACGGCGCGAAGAATACCGTCTCCCTCACCGGCGAGGCCGTCACCATGGCAAGTGCCAACTGCGAGAATCAGGACTGCGTCCACATGGGCGAGGTCACCCGTGACAACCTGGAGCTTCGCGTGATGGGCGGCTTCATCATCTGCCTGCCCCACAAGGTTTCGGTGGAGGTGCGGGGCAGTTAAATATTTACTTCCTGTATATGGAGGCAATCGTTTGAATTCAACTGCGCAAAGGGTCGGCCGGTTTGGCCTGCTGGCGGCGCTGTCGCTGGTGCTGGGCTACTTTGACCGGGCGATACCCATTTCCATGATATTGAGCGGCGCGGTGCCCGGCATCAAGCTGGGGCTGGCGAACACGGTGCTGCTGTACGGCGTGTACATGCTGGACTGGCGGGGCTGCGTGGCGCTGATGCTGACCAAGGTCTTTCTGTCCGGCTTCATGTTCGGCTCACTGAGCGCCATCATCTACAGTCTGGCCGGCGGCATACTGAGCCTCGCGGTGATGCTCCTGATCCGTAAAAAACCCGCTGCCGGGGCCCTGGGCATCGCCGGGCTGGCTGCATTGAGCGATGGATTATTGTTATGGCGCAACCCCACGCCGAAGGGGCAGATGCTCTGGTGCGTGATATTGATCGGGCTGGCCTGCGCGGCTGCGATAGCGGTGTTTATATTCATCCGCAAAAATCCCGCCTTCGGGGTCATGGGGACCTCCCTGGCCGGGGCCGTGGCCCACAACGTCGGCCAGATCCTCGCCGCCGCGGGAATGCTCCACACCCCTCAATTGCTCTGGACCTACCTCCCCGTGCTGATCGGCATCGGCGCGGCCGTGGGCTGCCTGACAGGCTTCGTGGCCCAGCGGGTGTTCAAGGCGCTGAAGATACCGGCGGGGATGGCTCAACCGGAAAAACAGGACTGATTTAAGGAGATATTGATGAAAAACACGCGCTTCCTGGCGATATTGACCGCGCTGCTGATGCTGCTTTCGACCCTTCCGGGCTGTGCCGCGCCGGAGAAGGAGAAGAAGTCCTCTGTGGGCTTCTATCTGGACACGGTGATCACGCTGACGGCCTATGTGGACGATCAGGCGGTGCTGGAGGACGCGCTGAAGGAGTGCGGGCGCTATGAGCGCATGCTCTCCCGCACCATCGAGGGCAGCGACGTCTGGAACATCAACCACGCGAACGGTCAGCCGGTGGAGGTCTCCGACGACACCCTGGCCATACTGGACGTGGCCCGGCAGGTCAGTGAGCGCTCCGAAGGGACCTTTGACGTGACCATCGCCCCGGTCTCCACCATGTGGGACTTCACCTCCGGCGCGGCGGTAGTGCCCGACGCCAAGGACATCGAAGCGGCGGCCGAGCGGGTGGATTATTCCCAGGTCACCATAGACGGCAACTCTGTAACCCTCCCCGCGGGCATGATGATCGACCTGGGCGGCATCGCCAAGGGCTACATCGCCGACGCGGTGAAGGGGTATCTTATGGAGCGGGGCGTGGAGAGCGCCATACTCTCCTTCGGGGGCAACATCGTCGCCATCGGCTTGAAGCCCGACGGTTCCCCCTGGAAGGTGGGCATACAGGATATCGACGAGCCCACGGGCAACTACATGCTCGTGGCACTGAACCGGGGCGGCTCCACCGTCACCAGCGGCATCTACGAGCGCGGCTTCGAGGCCGACGGTGTGTACTACCACCACATTCTCGACGCCAAGACCGGCTGGCCGGTTCAAAATGAGCTGGCCTCCGTCACCATATTCTCCGAAAGCTCCATGTGGGGCGACGCCCTGGCCACCGCCGCCTTCGCCCTCGGCACCGAGGCGGGCACGGCGCTCATCGAGTCGCTGCCCGACATCGAGGCGGTTTTCATCGCGAGGGACAGGAGCGTCAGCTATACCTCCGGAGCGAAGGACTATATGGTCGAATGAACAGGGATATTCAATATCAACTATATAATAAAGGGGGAAGGGCAAGTGAGCAAGAAACTGCCCACATGGGTTGCGGTCCCGGCGGTGTGCGTAGCTTCGGCACTGCTGGCGACGGGTGTGAACGGCGCGACCCACGACCAGATCGACCGGCAGGCGGCGAAGCGTGAAAACGCGCCGCTGGCCGGGGTGATCGAGGCGGCTCAGTTTGAGCCGACAGAGCTGAAGGAGAGCCGCTACAGCGTGGAGAACGTCTACACGGCGCTGAACGACGCGGGCGAAAAGGTGGGCTACGTGGGCAAGACCACGGTGTCCGGCTACGGCGGGCCCATCGAGGTCACCGCGGGCGTGGACAACGCGGGCGCGATCACCGGCGTGAACGTCGGCGGCGACACCTTCAACGAGACGCCCGGCCTGGGCGGGCTGACCCGCGAGCCGAGGTTCGCGAAGCAGTTCGTCGGCAAGGCGGCGGGCGTAGACCTCAACAGCGAGGAGAACACCGAGGGCGTGGACGGCATCGCCGGGGCCACCATCTCCTCCCGGGGCGTGCTGGGCGGCGTCAACAACATCGTCAGCTATGTCAGCGCCGCTGAGCTGGGCATCCTCCAGGAGAAGGAGGAGGTCTACATGGGGCCGACGGTCTCCGCCACGGAGAAGGGCTTCGCCGGGGACGTCACCGTCACCGCGGGGCTGGACGACGAGGGCGCCATCGTCTATCTGGACATCCAGACGCCCGACGAGACCGAGGGCCTGGGCAAGCGCTGCTCCGAGCCTGAGTTCATCAATCAGTTCATCGGCAAGAAGGGACCCTTCGCCTACGGCGAGGACGGCGTCGAGGCCATCTCCGGCGCGTCCTTCACCTCCACAGCCGTCATCAACGCGCTGAACACCATCGCCAATGGCGGTGGCACGGCCTCCGAGGGCCCGCTGTCCGCGACGGTGCAGGGCTTCGGCGGCGATGTGACCGTCAATGTCATGCTCAATCCCGATAACTCCATCGGCGCGCTGTCCATCGACACGCCCAATGAGACCGAGGGGCTGGGCAAGCGCACCTCCGAACCCGAGTTCACCGACCAGTTCATCGGCAAGCATGCCCCCTTCACCTATGGCGAGGACGGCATCGAGGCCGTGACCGGGGCCACCGTGACCTCCACTGCCGTCATCAACGCGCTGAACGACCTCGTCCCCGCCGGTGAAGCCGCTCCCGCCTCCGCGGAAGCCGCCGCGCCCGCCGAGGAGGCCGCGCCCGCTGAGACTGAAGCGCCCGTGGAGGAAGCCGCGCCTGTTGAAGAGGCCGCGCCCGTCGCCGGGACGACTGTCGAGGACATGATGCGCGAGCGCCCGGTAGACTCCGCCCTGCAAAATGCCGCTGCTGCCGTGGCAGGGAACGTCGTCAAGGGCAGTCTGGACAGCATGATGCGCCAGCGCCCCGACGAGGCCGCGCTGGAAGCCGCTAAGGCCGAACCGGCGGCGGAAGAAGCGCCTGTCGAAGCGGTTGAGACTGACCCCAGCCGCCTAATGCGTCAGCGTCTCGCCGAGAGTGCCTTTATCAAGGCTGAACCGGCGGTTGAGGAAGAGACTGTCGTCGAGGCTGAACCGGTCGTTGAAGAAGATACCGAACCGGCGGCGGAAGAAGCGCCTGTAGCCGAAGCGGTTGAGACTGACCCCAGCCGCCTGATGCGTCAGCGTCCCGCCGAGAGTGCTTTTGTCAAGGCTGAACCGGCGGTCGAAGAAGAGACTGTCATTGAGGCTGAACCGACGGCGGAAGAAGAAGCCGTTGTCGAGGCTGAATCGGCGGCCGAGGAAGAAGCCGCTGCCGAGGCTGAACCGGAGGCCGAGGAAGTGCCCGTGGCCGAAGCGGCCCAGGGCGACGCCAGCCGTTTGATGCGGGAGCGTCCCGCGGCGCAGACTGCCATCGAAGCGGCGGAGGCCGAAGCGGAAGCGCCCAATATTGACAAGTATATGCGCCCCAGACCCGCGACTGTTGCGGGGGCGTAACCGTTGTAATAACCGATATATGATACAACACTGGAGGTGCTGAAATTGTCGAGTAACAATACCTTTCGCGGGGGCGTGCATCCGCTGCACGGCGCTCACGAGGGAAAATCGCCGACGCGGGGCCAGGCGGTGATCGATTACACCGCCGAAACCGTGACCATCATGATGGGCATGCACCTGGGCGCACCCAGCACCCCGACGGTGCAGGTGGGCGACCACGTGAAGCTGGGCCAGCAGATCGCGGACCCGGTGGGCTTCCTGGGCCTGCCGGTGCACGCCAGCGTGTCCGGCGAGGTCATCGCCGTGGGCCCGGTGCAGTCGGTGATGAATCCCGCGGCCATGGCCGTGACCATCAAAAATGACTTCAAGGACGAGTGGGTGGACACGCTGGAGCCCCTGGGCGACGTGGAGACCTGCGACCCGACTAAAATCGTGCCCGCCATCAAGGCCGCCGGCGTCTGCGGCCAGGGCGGCGCGTCCTTCCCGACGCACGTCAAATTCGCGGTGAAGGAAGGGCAGTATTGCGATACCATCATCGTCAACGGCGCGGAGTGCGAGACCCATCTGACCTGCGACCACCGGCTGATGCTGGAGCAGAGCAAGCGCATCGTGGACGGCCTCCGGGCGGCCATGCGGGCGCTGGACGTGAAAAAGGGCGTCATCGCCATCGAGGACAACAAGCCCGACGCCATCGAAGCCATGCGCAAGGCGGCGGAGGGCCGGGACGGCGTGGAGATCATGCCGCTGATGACCAAATACCCCCAGGGCGGTGAGAAACAGCTCATCCAGGTGGTGACGGGCCGCGAGGTGCCCACCAAGAAGCTGCCGCTGGATGTACACGTCATCGTGCTGAACGTTTCCACCGCCAAGTCCATCGCCGACGCGGTCATCGAGGGCAAGCCCCTCATCACCCGCATTACCACCGTCACCGGCCACGTGGTGCGTCCCTGCAACTTCCGGGTGCGCGTGGGCACCATGGTGGACGAGCTCATCGCCGAATGCGGGGGCTACAGCATCCCCGAGGACCAGGTGGGCAAGGTCGTCATGGGCGGCGCGATGACCGGCTTCCCCTGCCCGAACACCACGCATATCCCGATTGCCAAGGCCAACGGCGGCGTGGTGGTCTACAGCGAGGAGGAATCGAAGGACTACGACGAGGACCCCTGCATCCGCTGCGGCCGCTGCGTGGAGGCCTGCCCCATCGGGCTGAATCCCTACAAGCTCAAGTATTTCTGCGATGCCGGCGACATGAAGCGGGCAGGCGAGTGGTGCGTGATGGACTGCGTGGTCTGCGGAAGTTGCTCCTATATCTGCCCCGCCCACCGCAGGCTCACATCGTCGTTCAAGGCCATGAAGGACAAGATCGCCGCGGAGGCGAGGAAAGGAAAGGGGTAATCGGTCATGAAGCTTCATCTTTCTCCGGCGCCCCACGTGCATAGTCCTCAAACCACGCGGGCGCTGATGCTCAACGTGCTGGTGGCGCTGATCCCCTGCGCCATCGCTGGCGTCTATCTCTTCGGCTTCAGCGCGATACTGCTGATGCTGGTGTCCGTCCTCTCCGCCGTGGCGGGGGAGGCGATCATACAGAAGATTTTGGGGCAGAAGTCCCGGATCAACGATATGTCCGCCGCCGTCACCGGCCTGATACTGGCGCTGAACCTGTCCCCCCGGACGCCCTGGTGGGTGGCGATGGCGGGCAGCCTGTTCGCCGTCATCGTCGTCAAGGGCCTGTTCGGCGGGCTGGGCGACAACTTCCTGAACCCGGCGCTGGCCGCCCGCGCCTTCCTGCTGGTGTGCTGGCCCCGCTATCTGACCACCTGGGCCGCGCCCCTGGCCGCCGACGCGGTGGCCGGCGCGACGCCCTTAGCCAATCCCGCGGGCTACACGCTGGGGCAGCTCTTCCTGGGCAACATCCCCGGCTCCATCGGTGAGGTCTGCAAGCCCGCCATACTGCTGGGCCTGGTGTACCTGCTGTTTACCAAGACCATCACCTGGCAGATCCCCGTGTACATGACCGCCTTCACCGGCGTGTTCTGCGCGCTGATGGGCGGCGGGTTCGTGGAGTCCATGCTCTCCGGCGGCGTGCTGTTCGCGGCGGTGTTCATGGCGACGGATTACGTCACCTGCCCCATGTCCACGAAGGGACAGATCGTCTACGCGGCGGGCATCGGCCTCATCATCGCGCTGATCCGCAAGTTCGGCCTGTATCCCGAGGGCGTCACCTTCGCCATACTGCTGATGAACGTCGCCACCCCCATCATCGACCGCTTCACCAAGCGCCGCGTCTACGGCTACGAGGACAACAAGAAGAAGGAGGCGAAGGCAAATGGATAACAGGACCTCCAACGGCATCCTTGCCGGCAATCCGCTGTTCCGTTTGGGTCTGGGCGTTTGCCCGGCGCTGGCGGTGACCACCTGCGCCTCGGCGGCCCTGGGCATGGGCGTCGCCACGGCCTGCGTGCTGGTGTGCAGCAGCCTCGTTGCTTTCGTATTGGGCAAGGTCGTCTCCGAAAAGGGCACCGTGGCGACCTGGATCATGGTCACGGCCTGCTTCGCCACGGTGGCGCAGTTCATATTGAAGGGCTGGTTCCCGGAACTGGCTTCTGAGCTGGGCATATTTGTGCCGCTGATCGCCGTCAGCTCCCTCCTGCTGAGCCGGGCGGATTTCGCGTCCAACAACAGCCTCGGCGCGGCCATGGGCGACGCCGTGGGCATGGGCATCGGCTATATCATCGCCATGACCCTCGTGGGCATCGTCCGCGAAATTCTGGGCCAGGGCACGCTGTTCGGCTCCGACCTGCTGCCCTTCACCCCCATGACCCTGGTGGCCCTCCCTGCCGGCGGCTTCATCGTGCTGGGCCTGCTGATGGGCTGCTGGAACGCCATCACGGCGAAAAAGAACGGGAAGGAGGAGACTCAGGCATGACCGATATTTCCCGCATTCTGCTCTTCATGGTGGGCTGCATATTCACCCACAACGTGGTGTTCGATAGGATGCTGGGCGTCCACGACGCGGGCCAGCCCCGGCGCTTCGAGACCTCCGTCATCTACGGCGTGGCGGTCTGCATCGTCATGACCCTCTCCGCCGTGTGCTGCTGGGCCGTCCAGACCCTGCTGCTGGCCCCCATGCACATGGAATACTTGCAGATCATCGCCTTCTCCCTCGTGGTGGTGGCAGTGACTGCGCTGACCCAGCTCTGCGTGAGCAAGGTAAAACCCGAATGGATGGAGACCTTGGATAACTGCCTCATGCCCATTGCCGCCAACTGCGCCGTGCTGGGCATCGCCATCGTCAACGCCGAGGCGGGGTATACCTTCGGCTACGCGCTGCTGAGCGGCCTCTGCGGCGGGCTGGGCTTCCTGCTGGCCATCGTGCTGCTGGCGGGCGTGTATGAAAAGCTGGAGTTCGCCAAGGTCCCCGAGCCCTTCAAGGGCATGCCCATTGCCGTCATCTCCGCCGGTCTCATCGCCCTGGCCTTCATCGGCTTCAAGGGCATCGCATGAGGCGGATATTCGCGGCGGCGCTGGCAGTCCTGCTGCTGACCGCCGCCGCTGTGGCCGAACCCACCGCTGAACCGTCCGTGGAGCCGTCCGCATCGCCAAAGCCCGCCAAGGGCTATGTGCTGGTGCAGACCGCCACGCAGCTGGGCTGGCTCCCCCTCCCCGAGGAGGGCGAGCAGTCCGTCCCCATCAAGCAGATCCTCCCCGACGGGACCGAGGCGGAAAACATCGTCCATCTCACCCCCGAGGGCGTCTGGATGGAGGACTCCACCTGCGAAAACCACGATTGCGTCAATCAGGGCGAGGTCACGCTGGACAACAAGGCCGACAGGATACTCGGCAACATGATCATCTGCCTCCCCAATCAGGTCATGCTGGCACTGTATACCCCGGAGGAAGTGCTGAAGCTGATGAAGGAGGAGCAATAGCACAAAGGCGGGCACTCGGATGAGTGCCCGCCTTTGTGGTGATATCAAAAGGGGAGTTCTACTCTCTCCTGTAGGGGCGGCGTTGCGCCGCCCGCCGGGTAGGACGATGTGCTTCGTACAAGGCGGGCGCCGAAACGGCGCCCCTACAAGGTTGCTTCGTATTCTCGCAAAATTCTCCAATTTGCTGGGATGACACAACGCATCATGTCTTATATTTCTTCCACAGCGTATCCTTCGCGTAATTGCCGCGGGTGTTGGAGCGGGCGGCGCGGTTGGCGGGGGCCTCGAAGCTATAGCAGAACTGATAGCCGGCGTCGTAGGCGCCCTGCGCGGTATTGCTGACGGCCTTGAGCTTGCTGAGGACGGTGGGATAGTAGGTCTTGAGCTCGTATTGCAGGTAGTAGAGCTGGCCCTTCAGGCTCTTGTAATCGTAGCTGTGGCTGTCGCACCAGCTAATCAGGCGGGTCTTGCGGGAGGCGTGCCACTGGCAGATGCCGTAGCTGGTGCCGTTGTCGCCGACGCAGGTGGTCTTGTAGTCGGATTCGTGCTTGATGTTGGAGACCACACCGCAGGCCGCCGCGGCGTTAAGGCCCATCTCACGAGTGAGGAACTTGAAGATGATCTCCTCGTTGGTGCCGCTGGAGAATATGCTGGAGCCGCTGTTGTCGGCGGGCTTGATGTCGGCGGTGTCCACCTCCACGGCTCGGACCTCGGTGGTCAGCAGGTCGGCGTCCACATAGCCCACGTTGCCGCTCTTCTTGATCATCGCCCAGTTGCCCCGAGTGGCGACGAGGGTCACAATCACGTTGGCATCCAGCGTGAAGCGGGCGCTGGCGGTGTTGGGCTCGGCGTAGACCGGGCAGGTCTCCTTCGTCATGACGGTCTTGTTTTCATACTTGACCGGCGCGGTCTCGACCTCGGGCTCAGGCGTGACGGCGGGCGCGGGATTGAAGATGGGGATTTCGGGCTGGGCGTCCTTCGTTTCGCTCAGGTCGTTGATGTCCATGTAGCCCACGATGCCCTTGCGCTCCACCTTGGCCCAGTCGCCGCTGACGGACAGCACGTTCACCTGCACGCCCGCCGCCACCTTCGCACTGTCGGCGGCGGTGCTGGCGTTGCGGTAGACCCGTGTGGCTTTGGCGGTGTACATCACCTTCGCGGCGGTGTTCGACGCGGCGGGGGCCTGGACGGTCCGCTGCAAATCGTTGATGCGCACGATGCCGGTCTTGCCGTTGTAGGAGATCAGCGCGGCCTTGCCGTTGTAGTCCTTCACCGTGACCACCGTGCCCATGGGCAGCGCCCCGATCTGGTCGTGGGGCTCGGCCTGCCGGTAGACCTTCATCGAACTGCTGGTGACCACAGCATCAAAGTCTGCCAGCGCCGGGACGCCCGCCAGCAGCGCCGCAAGCAGCGAAAGCACGAGTATTCGCTTCACATGTAATTTCATAATCCGTACCTCTCATGCCAAAAGCCATATAATCCGTAATACTTTTGAAATGATTATAGCATGAACTGAAATGAGTGTCAATGGATTATTCATTGAAAGCCGTGTAAATATGCAAAATTAACCCATTTACACTGCATATAATGATGAAATTGCGCATAAATAATTACAAAAATATGACATCCAGGATTGTGACGAAATCCCGAAACCGTGCGCGGCGGGATTGAAATGGGGGGAAATTGATGGTATTCTGTAGGGGTAAAGGTTCTTTGATAAATGGGGTTTTATCGGGGTGACGTTCGAAAACCACCTCATCCGCCCTCACGGGCACTTGACAAGGGCCTGCCGGCCCCATCTCACTGAAAACAGTCCACTGGACTGTTTTCCGGGCGCTCGATGCTCCTAAAGCCTTCCCCTTGAGGGGAAGGTGCCCCGAAGGGGCGGATGAGGTGAACCCCCGTCTCCCCGACAACTTCCACTTTATCCCTCACACTGAACCAGAAACGGAGGAGGATGCCGATGATTCATATCAGGCGGCTGGCGGCGGTATTGGCGCTGTGCATGTGCCTGTGCCTGACAGCGCTGGCGGAGGAGCGCGCGCCGGAGGGGTTCAGCTTTTCTGGGGGCAGCGGGAAGGTGGAGATCACCTGCCCGGCCATCTGGGAGGATGGCGGCGCGACCTGGGCACGCATCGTATTTTCCAGCCCGAACTATCCGAAGGTGGTTTCGGAGGGCGTGGAGTACACGGCGGAGCACGACGGGGACACCTCGATCTTTACGCTGCCGGTGACTTTGGATGCCGACATGGCGATCGTCGCCACCACCACGGCCATGTCACAGCCCCACGACATCACCTACACCATCCACATCGGCGCGACGGCCGCGGCGGACACTATAGTGGAAGAAACTGCCACGGTAGAAGCGGTGGATAAAACGCCCATCGAGGGACTGACCTGGGAGCGCAGGATGCCCTTGAAATACGCCACGGATTTTTCGGTGGATTACTACGAGGGCGGCTACGCGCTGATCGACATCGTGGATGGCGACCGGGCGCTGGTGGTCCCCGAAGGGGCGAGTGTTCCGGAGAATCTGCCGGGAGACGTGCTGGTGCTGCAAAGGCCGCTGAAGAGCGTCTATCTGGCGGCGACCTCGGCCATGGCGCTGTTCGACCGCATGGACGCGCTGGACATGCTGGGCTCCTGCTCGCTGGAGGCCGACGGCTGGAGCGTGGAAAACGCCAAGGCCGCCATGGAGGCGGGGGACATGCTGTTCGCGGGCAAGTATTCCGAGCCCGATTACGAGCTGCTTCTTCAGACCGGCTGCGACCTGGCCATCGAGTCCACCATGATCTTCCACACCCCCAAGGTGAAGGAGATGCTGGAGACGCTGGGCATACCGGTGCTCGTGGACCGCTCCAGCTATGAGGAGCATCCCCTGGGCCGCACGGAGTGGATCAAGCTCTATGCCGTGCTTGCCGGAAAAGAGGATGAAGCGGCGGAGTTCTTCGACGCGCGCGCCGCAATCATCGACGAATACGCCGGCTATCCCAACACCGAAAAGACCGTGGCCTTCTTCTACATCAGCTCCGACGGCTCCGTGGTGGTGCGCAATGTCACCGACTACGTGCCGAAGATGATCGAGATCGCCGGTGGCCGGTACGCGCTCAAGGACATCGTGGACCCGGACAGCAGCCGCTCCTCCGTGTCCACCACCATGGAGCAATTCTATGACGCCGCCATGGACGCCGATTACCTGATCTACAACGCCTCCATCGCCGCGCCGCTGAACAGCATGGACGACCTGTACGCGCTGTCTCCGCTGTTCAAGGACTTTAAGGCGGCGCAAAACGGCAATGTGTGGTGTACCGGCAAGGACCTCTATCAGGAGACCGACGACGTGGGCGAGTTGATTGTGGACATCCACAACATGCTCACCGGCGAGGGTGAGATGCGCTTTTTGACCCGGCTGGATTGACGAAACGGGCACAAGGTGCTATAATGAAGCGGTTTTCCGGGAAGGGAAAACGAGAATTACTGAGGAGGATTTTATCATGAAGAAGTATATCGCTGAAGCCATCGGCACCGCGGTGCTGGTGATCCTGGGCTGCGGCACCGCCATGCTGGTGGGCTGCGACGCTTCCGGCGGCTGCGGCTACATCCTGACCGCGCTGGCCTTCGGCCTGTCCATCGTGTGCATGGCCTATTCCATCGGCAACATCTCCGGCTGCCACATCAACCCGGCGGTCTCCCTGGGCGTGATGATGTCCGGCGGGCTGAGCATGACGGATTTCATCGGCTACATCATCTCCCAGTGCGTGGGCGCACTGTGCGGCTCCGTGCTACTGGCGGCCATCTTCGGCCTGGGCGGCGTTGAGGACATGACTGGCGGCCTCGGCACCAACGGTCTTGCGGGCGTGAACGGCAATGCTTTCGCCGGCCTGCTGGTGGAGATCATCCTGACCTTCATCTTCGTCATCTGCATCCTGGGCGTGACCTCCAAGAAGGCCCGCCACGGCTCCTTCGGCGGCCTGGTCATCGGCCTGGCGCTGGTGGGCGTCCACATCCTGGGCATCGGCCTGACGGGCACCTCCGTCAACCCCGCCCGCTCCATCGGCCCCGCCATCGTGGCCTGCTTCACCGGCAACTTCGCCCCCCTCGCCTGCGTGTGGGTGTTCATCGTCGGCCCCATGATCGGCGCGGCGCTGGCGGCCATCGTGTACAGCATTCTGGAGAGCAAGTAAACAGCATACGACCCGGGATGACAACGCGGAACACTCGCGTTGTCATCCTTTTTTGATGGGGACAGAGCGATAAACAGGGATTTATCGGGATGTCATTCGAAACCCACCTCATCCGCCCTCACGGGCACTTGACAAGGGCCTGCCGGCCCCATCTCACTGAAAACAGTCCACTGGACTGTTTTCCGGGCGCTCGATGCTCGGGAAGGTGCCCCGAAGGGGCGGATGAGGTGGATTCCCGCTCACCTCTGCAAATTCCAATTTGTCGAATAAACCCAATGCTAACATTCCCCCTTCCCTTTTCCCCAAAAAGGTGTTATACTGTGTTTATCCCAATGTAAGCGAGGTGATGAGGCATGGGAGTCCTGTGGAGTCTGCTGGCGGGGAACCTGCCGGCGCTGATACTGCTGCTGGTGGGCGTGGGCCTGTTGGTGTTTGAGATGTACATTCCGGGGTTCGGCGTTCCGGGGATGCTGGGCATCGCCACGCTGCTGCTGGGCTTTATCGTGCTCAGGCCCCCGTGGCAGCAGGGGCTGCTGCTGGCGGTGGTACTGGCGGCGGTGCTGTGCGTGGCGCTGGTGGTGTGCCTGTTCACGGCGTCCAGGGGGCGGCTGGAAAAATCGAAGCTGGCGTTGAAGGACGTGGCTCTCGACCCGGAGCAATTGAGCGACATGGGCAAATACCTTGGGAAGAAGGGCGTCACCCGCACGGCCCTGCGGCCCGCGGGCATCGCGGAGTTCGACGGGGTGAAGCTCAACGTGGTCTCCGACGGAGAGTTCATCGATCAGGATACGGAAATCGTCGTCCGGAACGTTGCGGGCAACCGCATAGTCGTCGCCCAATCGACCGATAATTGAGATGGAGGTAACAGAGCATGAATATGGAGCTGATCATTTCGGCCATCGTGCCGGTCATCATCGTGGTGCTGGTCATCACGCTGTTTTCGCTGTTCCCGCTGGGGCTGTGGTTCTCGGCGCTGATGAGCGGCGTGCACATCAATATCTTCAATCTGGTGGGCATGAAGTTCCGCCGGGTCAGCCCCCGGCGCATCGTGCCGCCGATGATCAAGGCCCGCAAGGCCGGCATCAACGTCAGCATGAACGAGCTTGAGACGCTCTACATGGCCGGCGGCAACGTGGACCGCGTGGTGGACGCGCTGATCGCCGCCCAGTCCGCGCAGATTCAATTGGACTTCAACCAGTCCAAGGCCATCGACCTGGCCGGCCGCAATGTGCTGGAGGCCGTGAAGATGTCCGTCAACCCGAAAGTCATCGAGACCCCGGTGGTCGCCGCCATCGCCAAGGACGGCATTGAGCTTCGCGCCAAGGCCCGCGTCACCGTCCGCGCCAACATCGCCCGGCTGGTCGGCGGCGCCGGTGAGGAGACCATCATCGCCCGCGTCGGCGAGGGCATCGTCACCACTGTCGGCTCCTCCGAGAGCCACAAGGCCGTGCTGGAAAACCCGGACCTCATCAGCCGCACCGTGCTGAACAAGGGTCTGGATGCCGGGACTGCCTTTGAGATTTTGTCCATCGACATCGCCGACGTGGATGTGGGCCGCAACGTCGGCGCGCAGCTCCAGATGGACCAGGCCGAGGCCGACCGCCGTATCGCCCAGGCCAAGGCCGAGGAGCGCCGCGCCATGGCCGTCGCCCACGAGCAGGAGATGAAGGCCAGCGTCCAGGAGATGCGGGCCAAGGTCGTCGAGGCCGAGGCCGAGGTGCCCCGCGCCATGGCCGCCGCCCTCCGCGAGGGCAAGCTGGGCGTCATGGATTACTACAACATGCAGAACGTCCAGTCCGACACCCGCATGAGAGAGGCCATCGCCGGTGAGAGCGCGCCTGCGCACAGCGGGGAGAAGGAGAAGAAGTAAGCAAGATAAACAGGGATTTGTCGGGGTGACATTCAAGTCCACCTCATCCGCCCTCACGGGCACCTGACAAGGGCCTGCCGGCCCCATCTCACTGAAAACAGTCCACTGGACTGTTTTCCGGGCGCTCGATGCTCCTCAAGGGGAAGGCAAGGAGCTGGGAACAATGGGACCCAAAAGCCTTCCCCTTGAGGGGAAGGTGGCGCAAAGCGCCGGATGAGGTGGATTACCCGCTGTCCCCGACAAATTCCGATTCATCTCAGTTATATGTTTCAAACCCACATACATGGTTGAAATATAGCCAGGGGGGATTCGATCTATGGAATTCCTGGTATTTTTGTTGATCGTCATCTTCGTGTTCGTCAGCGACGGCAAGAAGAAGGGGAAGAAGGGCGAAAAAGGGAAGAAGCCCAACGCCGCCACCCTCCGGAAACAGTTTGAGACGTTCCTGGAGGAGGACGTCGCGGTCCCTGAGCCTGTGGAAGAGATTGACGTGCCCGAACCGGAACCGGTTTTCGTCCAGGGCATCAGCCCGCTGGACGACGAGGGCTGCGTGGGCGGCTCCATGAAACACGAGCATACCGAGGGCGAGACCCACGAGGAGCACCGCCGCCATGTAGAGGCGCTCCACCAGCGGGAGCGGGAGGAGACCCTCGCCGCCGAGGCCGCGGTGGAGCTGGCGGAGATGAACCTGCAAAAGCTCCGCCACGCCGTGGTCATGGCCGAGATACTGGACAAGCCCGTCGCCCTGCGGCGCAGACGCTGTGGAAGGTTGGAATAATTTGTCGATAAACGGGGATTTGTCAGGACGTTTGTTCGAGGCCACCTCATCCGCCCTCACGGGCACCTTCCCCTCAAGGGGAAGGCAAGGGGGTAAGAACGGCAGTCCCAAAAGCCTTCCCCTTGAGGGGAAGGTGGCGCGAAGCGCCGGATGAGGTGGGTTCCCCGTTTCCCAAACAGATTCCAATTTGCCGATTTGTGTATTTACGGAGGATAACATATGCTGACACTGCAACGCGCCCATGAGCTGAACGATGCCGCCGTCACCGAGGACCATCTGCGGATACACGCGCTGAACGTGGCCTACGCCATGGGCGCGATGGCCGAGCACTTCGGGGAGGATGTAGAGCACTGGCAGGCCGTGGGCATACTGCACGACTACGATTACCAGCAGTACCCCAACGAGCATCTACAGCACACCGAACAGCCCCTGCTGGACGCCGGGGTGGAACCGGAGGACGTGCGGGCCATCATGAGCCACGGCTACGCCATACTGAACGACATCAAACCGGAGACCAACATGGAAAAGAGCCTGTTCACCGTGGACGAGCTTACCGGCATCATACAGGCCTGCGCCCGTATGCGCCTCAGGGGCATCACCGATTTGGAGGTCAAGAGCTTCATGAAGAAATTCAAGGACAAGAAGTTCGCCGCCAAGTGCGACCGGGCGCTGGTGCTCCAGGGCTGTGAAATGCTGGGCATGGACATCAAGGACGTCGCCGCCATCTGCATCGACGGCATGAGGGCCCACGCGGCGGAGATCGGCTTGCTGGGGACGGAGGCATAAGGGCCCGACAAATTGAAGTATATCGAGGAAACAAATCAACCCTGTAGGGGCGCCGTTTCGGCGCCCGCACCTGTGAAACGGCACGTTCTATAGGGCGGGCGGCGCAACGCCGCCCCTACAGGAGAGTAGGTAACTCCCCGATAAATCCCTCTTTATCGCATCAAATTCAAAATGTCATCCAAGGAGGACACCATATATATGTTGACCAAATCCACCGCCGAGAGCGTCCTGCGGGAGGCTCTGCGGACGGGCGGCGACTTTGCGGAGCTGTTCTGCGAGGACCGGCGGAGCGGCGGCATGAGCCTGGTGGACGGCCACGTGGAGACCGCTTCCACCGTGCGCCGCCACGGGGCGGGTATTCGCGTCTACAGCGGGCTGAACAGCGTCTATGTTCACACCAACGACACCTCTCCCTCGGGCCTCATCGCCTCCGCGCGAAAGGCGGCGGACGCCGTGCGGGGAAGCGCGACGCCCTTTGACATCCATCTGACCCGCGCTTTGCAAAAAAATATCCATTACATCCGCGAAATGCCCATGGACGTGGAGGGCGCGCGGAAGGCGAAGCTGCTTCGGGACTGCGATCTGGCCGCGAAGGCCGTCTCCCCGGAGATCAGCCAGGTCCGCGCCAGCCTGACCCACTGGAACAGCGATGTTCTCATCGCCAATTCCGAGGGCCTTTTCACCGGCGACACGCGGGTCTACAGCCGCGTCTACATCAACGCCGTGGCCTCGAAGGACGGCGACAGCCAGTCCGGCCGGGAGGCTCCCGGCGCGATGATGGGCTTTGAGGTGTTTTCGACAAAGGCCGACCCGGAGGAATCCGCACGGGTGGCAGCCCAACGGGCCGTGACCATGCTCCACGCCGACGCCTGCCCTGCGGGGCGGATGCCCGTGGTCATCGACGGCGGCTTCGGCGGGGTCATCTTCCATGAGGCCTGCGGCCACTCCCTGGAGGCGGCGGCGGTGGCCTTTGGCAATTCAGAATTTACCGGGAAGCTGGGCCAGGCCATCGCCGCGCCCTGCGTGACCGCCATCGACGACGGCACCATCGCCAATGAATGGGGTTCCCTCAACATTGACGACGAGGGCAACCCCACCACCCGCCTCGTTTTGATAGAAAACGGCATATTGAAAAACTACATGGTGGACCGGCTCAACGGCCGGCGCATGGGCACGCCCTCCACCGGCAGCGGACGGCGGCAGGATTACACCTACGCGCCCACTTCCCGGATGCGCAACACCTACATCGCCGCCGGCAGCGACGACGAGGCGGAGATCATCGCCTCCTGCCCGGACGGCCTCTATGCCAAGTCCATGGGCGGCGGCAGCGTGAATCCCGTCACCGGCGAATTCAACTTCGCGGTGGACGAGGGCTATCTCATCCGCAATGGTAAAATTGATGTGCCCGTCCGCGGGGCCTCGCTCATCGGCAGAGGCTCGGAGATTCTGATGAAGATCGACCGCGTGGGGCGGAACATGCGCATGGCTCAGGGCATGTGCGGCGCGTCCAGCGGCAGCGTGCCCGTCAACGTGGGCCAGCCGATGATCCGCGTCACCGACATTACCGTGGGAGGGCGATGAGCATGGACAGCAAGACATTTATCAACGAATTGCTCCGCCGCGGCGCGGACCGGGGCGTGGCCTCCGAGGTCTGCTATGAGACGGGTTCCAGCTTCGAGGCCGAGGTCAAGAACGGCGAGCTGCTGCAATACAACGTGTCCGATTCTGCCGGGCTGGGCTTCCGCGTGCTGAAGGACGGCCACACCGGCACGGCCTCCACACAGATACTGGACGACGAGGCGCTGACACAGCTCGTGGACGGCGCGCTGGAAAACGCCGCGCTGGTGGAATCGAAGGATGAGCAGTTCATGTTTCCCGGCAGTGAAAGCTACCCCGAACTGAACCTCTACAACCCCGAAATCGAGGCCATCCCCGCCGCCGACAAGATCGACATGGCGATGAAGCTGGAAAAGCTGGCCCTGTCCATCGACCCGCGGGTGAAGCAGGTGGAGGGCTGCTCGGTGTTCTCCTCCTCCGAGGAACGCCGCATGACCAACACGCTGGGGCTGGACGTTACCACAAAGGCCAGCCTGTTGGGCGGCTACGTCTCCGTGGTGGCCCGTGACGGCGAACAGGTCAACACCGGCACCAAGATATTCTTTACGATGAACCCCGCTGAGGTCGATCTGGAGGCCGTGGCGAAGGCGGCGGTCAGCGAGGCCGTGGGCGGCCTGGGCGGCGCGCCGGTGGAATCCGGGAAGTACCGCGTGCTGTTGCGACGGGACGTGGCCGGGGTGATGCTCAGCACCTTCGCGGGCATATTCTCCGCCGACAACGCCCAGCGCGGCCTGTCACGGCTCAAGGGGAAGGAAGGAGAGGCCATCGCCGCCGACTGCGTGACGATCATGGACGATCCCCTTCGCCCGGACAGCCCGTCCTCCGCGCCCTTCGACGGCGAAGGCGTGGCGACCTGGGCAAAGCCCATCGTCGAAAACGGCAGGCTGAACACACTGCTCCACAACCTCAAGACCGCGAAGAAGCAGGGCGTCACGACCACCGCCAACGCCTGCCGCAGCTCCTACGCCGCGCCGGTGGGCATCGCGCCGACCAACTTCTTCTTTGTCCCGTCGGAGCAGGACTTCGACGCGCTGCTGAGTGAGCTGGGCGACGGCCTGCTCATCACCGACCTCCAGGGGATGCACGCCGGGGCCAACGCCATCACCGGCGACTTCTCGCTGGCCGCCAAGGGCTTCACCGTCGAGGGCGGGAAGATCGGCCGCGCCGTCAGCCAGATCACCGTGGCGGGCAACTACTACCAGCTTTTGAAGGACATCGAGGCCGTGGGCGCCGACCTCGAGTTCCGCGTCCCCGGAACAAGCTGCTTCGGCAGTCCGTCGCTGTTGATCAAAGATCTGTCCGTCGCAGGCAAATGAGAATATACAGGAGGTTTGTCCATGGTTTATGATGCAGCCATCATCGGCACCGGCCCCGCGGGGGTCTCGGCGGCGCTGAATTTGAAGATACACGAGAAGAACTTCATCTGGATCGGCAAGAAGACACTGAGCGACAAGATTTCCCGGGCCGAGCGCATCTCCAACTATCCCGGCTTCATCAACGCCTCCGGCGCCGAGCTGAACGCGGCCTTCATGGCGCAGGTGGAGGCCATGGGCATCGAGATCACCGAGGCCATGGTGAACCAGATCATGCCCATGGGCGACCACTACGCGCTGCTGGCCGGGCCGGATTTCTATGAGGCGAAGGCATTGATACTGACCACCGGCGTCAACCAGACCGGGGGCTTGAAGGGCGAGACGGATTTCCTGGGCCGGGGCGTCAGCTACTGCGCCACCTGCGATGGCGGGCTCTATCGCGGCAAGACCGTGGGCGTGGTCTGCAACAATCCCCGCTTCGAGCATGAGGCCGCCTTCCTGGCCGGGCTGGCGGAGAAGGTCTATTTCTTCCCTTACTACAAGAATCCCACCTTTGCCGGCGAAAATGTGGAGCAGCCCGCCGGGCGTCCCGTGGCCGTGGAGGGCGAGATGCGGGTGAACAAATTGAAGATGAACGACGGCTCCGAGCTTGCGGTGGACGGCCTTTTCTGCCTGCGGGACGCCATCTCGCTGAACACGCTGCTGCCCGGCCTCGCCGCGGAAAACGGCCATATCGTGGTGGACCGCGCCATGGCCACCAACCTGCCCGGCGTCTACGCCGCCGGCGACTGCACGGGCCGTCCCTATCAGTACACCAAGGCCGTGGGCGAGGGCAACGTCGCCGCCCACAGCGTGCTGGACTTCCTGGCGGGCAAAGCCTGAGTCGATGTGCTGTCGATACTGGTTTGAGGAATCGCCGGAGCTCCGCCCCTTCGTGGAGGCCATGAACCGCTCGCCGCTGATCGAGCGGTTTTCCGAGGGGGCGGAGATCGTCACCTCCGGGGAGGTGCGTCCGACCAACGTCGTGCCCGTCATCGCCTCCAACCGTCAGGGGCGGCGGGCGGTCTATCCCATGAAGTGGGGCTTCACCGGCAAAACGCTGCTCATCAACGCGAGGACGGAGAGCGCCGCCCAGAAGCCCACCTTCCGGGAATCCTGGCAGTCCCACCGCTGCATCGTCCCGGCCAGCTCATACTTTGAATGGGTCCACCTGACCGATAAACAGGGACGACACAAGACCGGCCCCAAGTATCGCATACAACCCGCGGACGGCCAACTGTGGATGTGCGGCCTCTATCGCATTGAAAACGGTTTGCCGGTGTTCGTCATACTGACCCGCGACGCCGCCGAAGGGATACGCTTCATCCATGACCGTATGCCGCTGATGCTGCCGGAGCAATATGTCAGCGAATGGATACGCCCCGGAGCGAACCCCGAAGCACTGCTCAATGTCGCTCAAACGGAGATGTCGTTTGCTTCGGAAGTACCGACACTCTGCTAAAGGGGCTGTCTGAAAATTATAGCTGTAAGCCTGTAGGGGCGGCGTTTCGCCGCCCGCCCTGAGTACGAATCTCTGCGTTGTACCGGGCGGGCGGCGCAACGCCGCCCCTACGGGTTGTATGGAATTGTAACCTTATGCGTTTTAAGCAATTGCTCTTCAGTATATGGTCTTGAGCTTCGCGACCTCCACCCCGACCTCCCGGCAGAAAGCCTCCAGCGCGGCCTGATCGGGGGCCAGCTCGTATTCGTGGAATTTGCCGGTCTCCCGGTTGATGAAGCCCACGGTCATCTCGCCGGTGCAGATGCTTCGGCGCACGGCGGGCTCCTGCGTCGCCGGGTCGTAGGGGATGCGGCTTTGCTTCTTCCTGCGTTGAAACAGCGGCATGGCGTATCCCTCCCTTAAAAGGTATATCGTTTCGTTGATAAACGGGGATTTATTGGGAAGTTACCTGCTCTCCTGTAGGGGCGGCGTTTCGCCGCCCGCTCGATATAAAGCTATGTCTCGTAGGGGGCGAGCGCCGAAACGGCGCCCCTACAGGGTTGGCTGGACGCCCCGATAAACTTCAATTTATCGAGCAGGTAATGGTCATCAGTTCAGCTTCAAATCCCCGTCCTTCACCCAGCCCAGCTTGCGCACCCCGGCGTGGATGATGAGGGAGAATACGGCAGGGAGAACGAAGGAGATCAGTATCAGGCCCAGCCAGTCCATGCCGGTGATGGCGGCCTTGGTGCCGGCGGCGATGTCATTGACCCAGCCGGTGTAGACGCCGATCTGACCCACCAGGCCGCAGGTGCCCATGCCGGAGGAGACGGGCGCGCCGTTCATCCGCAGGCCGAATACGCAGGTGGCGATGGGGCCGGTGATGGCGGAGGCCAGCGTGGGGGCGATCCAGACCCGGGGATTCTTGACGATGTTGCCCATTTGCAGCATCGACGTGCCGATGCCCTGGCTGACCAGCCCGCCCCAGCGGTTTTCAGGGAAGGAGATCACCGCGAAGCCCACCATCTGGGCGCAGCACCCGGCCACCGCCGCGCCACCCGCCAGGCCCGTCAGGCCCAGCGCCGCGCAGATGGCCGCCGAGGAGATGGGCAGCGTCAGCGCCACGCCCACCAGCACCGAGACCACGATGCCCATCAGGAAGGGCTGCAATTCAGTGGCCCACTTGATCAGGTCGCCCAGCCACATGGCCGCGCGGCCCAGCGGCGGCGCGATGAGCCATGAAAGGAAGATGCCCACGCAGATGGTCACCAGCGGGGTCACCAGTATGTCCACTTTGGTTTCCTTGGAGATGGCCTTGCCGCACTCCGCCGCGATGATCGCCACGAAGAGCACCGCCAGCGGGCCGCCCGCGCCGCCCAGGGCGTTAGAGGCAAAGCCCACCGAGATCATCGAGAAAAGCACCAGCGGCGGGCACTTCAGCGCGTAGCCGATGGCCACCGCCATGGCCGGGCCGCTCATGGCCGACGCGATGCCGCCCACCGTGTATTCCACCCCCGCCACCGTCGCCACCGGCGCGGTCAGGAAGGGGATGTGGAACTGCGTGCCGATGGTATTGATGATGGTGCCGATCAGCAGCGAGCAGAAAAGGCCCTGCGCCATCGCGCCCAGCGCGTCGATGCCGTAGCGCCGCAGGGAAATTTTGATGTCCTTCCGCTCCAAAAACGCCTTGAAGCCGCTCATATTCATCCCGCCTCATTCGTTCGTAGACCGTTCCCGGTCTCGCAAATATTGTAGCTTTATCGAACGGGAAAGTCAAGAAAAAACAGTGTTGCGCCGCGTTCAGGGCGGGCGGCGAAACGCCGCCCCTACAGGGTTTGGCGGTGTTACTTTGGTACTTTCCTATAAAAATTGCCTTGCGCGGCGTAAGTTTTTCGTCGCGCAAGGCTTTTTAGATTTTTGAAAATCAGAGCTCGATGTCGTCCTTCATCAGGTCGGCAATGACCTTTTCGCGGACCTCGGAAACGTTGGTCTCGCGGATCTTCTGCCTAAGGGGCAGCACGCTCCGGGGGGAGACGGACAGCTCGTCGATGCCGATGGAGAGAAAGGTCTCGGTGAGCTCGAGGTCAGCGCCCAGCTCGCCGCAGATGCCGACCCAGACGCCGTTCTTGTGGGCGTTCTCGCAGACCATCTTGAGGAGGCGGAGCACCGCGGGATGATGGGGATTGAAGAAGCGGCCCAGATCGTTGTTCTGGCGGTCGCAGGCCAGGGTGTACTGGGTCAGGTCGTTGGTGCCGCAGGAGAAGAAGTCCACCAGCTTCGCCAGGCGGTCGCTCATCACGGCGGCGGCGGGGGTCTCGATCATGATGCCGATCTGCACGTCGTCAGCGAAGGGCTTGCCCTCGGCGGTCAGCTCCTTCTTGACCATCTCGCACATCTTCTTGGCTTCCTTGACCTCCCACACGGAGGTGACCATGGGGAACATGATGCCCAGCTTGCCGTAGGCGGAGGCGCGATAGAGGGCGCGGAGCTGGGTCTTGAAGATCTCGGGCCGGTTCAGGCAGATGCGCAGGGCGCGGTTGCCGAGGGCCGGGTTCTCCTCCTTGGGCATTTCGAAGTAGTCGATCTGCTTGTCGGCGCCGATGTCCAGCGTGCGGATGACGACCTCCTTGCCGTCCATGTCGGAGAGGACCTTCTTATAAGCCTCGAACTGATAGTCCTCGGTGGGATAGTCCGAGCAGTTCAGGTAGAGGAACTCGGAGCGGAACAGGCCGACGCCGCCGCCGTCGTTGGACAGCACGGTGGGCACGTCCTCGGGATTGCCGATGTTGCAGAACACCTTGATCTTCTGGCCGTCCAGGGTGACGTTCTCCTTGCCCTTGAGCTGCTCCAGGAGCTTGAGGCGCTTGAGCTGCTCCTCGCGCTTAGCCATCATCTTGGTGCGGGTGGCCTCGTCGGCCTCCACGATCACGGAGCCGGTGGAGCCGTCCACGATGACCTCGCGGCCCTCGTATTCGGGCTTGAGCTGGTCGCCCACGCCGATGATGGCGGGGATGCCCATGGTGCGGGCAAGTATGGCGGTGTGGCTGGAGCCGGAGCCGCCCTCGGTGACGAAGGCCAGTATCTTGGACTTGTCGAGCTGCACGGTCTCGGAGGGAGCCAGGTCGTCCGCGGCCAGAATCACGGGCACGGGGGAGTCAATGCCGCCCTGGGTGGTGCCGGTCAGTATGCCGATAATGCGGCCGGAAACGTCCTTGACGTCCGCGGCGCGGGCCTGCATATAGGTGTCGTCCATCTGGGCGAACATATCCGCGAACTGGGCGGCGACGTCGGTGACGGCGGCCTCGGCGTTCAGCTTGGTCTCCTTGATGAGCTCCTCGATGGCCTCCTCATAGTCCATATCCTCGGCCATCATCTGATGGGTCTCGAACAGGAAGGCGGCCTCCTCGCCGGCCTCCTTGAGAGCCTTGGCGGCCAGCTCGCCGAGCTGGCTGATGGCCGTGGCCTGGGCGGACTTGAAGCGGTCCCACTCCGCCAGCGCGTCCTCAACGGTAATGCGGCGGATGGTGCTCTTCTGGCGCTGATAATAATACAGCGGCCCGAAGGCCACGCCGGTGGATACGCCTTTGCCCTGGATAGAAATCATAGTCAATTGCTCCTTCCCAATAAAACAGTGTGGAGTGCGGCGCGACGGGGCACCGCACTCGGATATACATGGTTTGTAGAATGTGTAGGGGAGATGGACTCCCTCCGACCCGCTTCGCGGGCCACCTCCCTCTGAGAGGGAGGCTTTTGGAGTGCGCCCTTTAGGCTCCCTCTCAGAGGGAGCTGTCAGCGAAGCTGACTGAGGGAGTCGTCTCCCATAAGCGAATAGCTGTTAGTTGCTTACTTCGCCCCAAACTCCACGCCTTCCATATCGTCGGAGTTGGTGAGCAGCACGGCCACGGTGTCGGAATAGCCGGCGGCCTTGATCTTGGCGCGGCTGAACTGGATCAGGGGCTGGCCGGCCTTGACCTTGTCGCCCTCATGGACCAGGCAGTTGAAGCCGTCGCCGTTCATGGCCACGGTGTCCACGCCGACGTGGATCAGCAGCTCCATGCCGTTGGACTCGATGCCCACAGCGTGCTTGGACTCCGCCACAGAGGTAATCTCGCCGTCAAAGGGCGCGACCACGACCTCGCCGGTGGGCTGCACGCCGACGCCCGCGCCCAGCACGCCGCTGGCGAAGGTGTCATCGGGGATCTGGGTGTAGGGGATGACGTTGCCTTCCACGGGCTGCAGCACCTGGCCGGCGGCGCAGCGGATGACGGAGGTGGTGGGCACCTTCACGGCAGGCGCGGCGGCGGGAGCGGCGGCAGCGGGCGCGGCCTGGGGCTCGTCTTCCTTCCAGACGATCCAGGTGAGCGCGAAGGCGATGCCGGCGGCGATGGCCAGCTCGATCAGATACACGGGCACGTTGTTGACGGCGGGGATGCCGGGGATGCCGGTGACGCCGTAGGTGGTCGCGCCGAACTTCACCACGTTGCCCGCGGCGTCAGTGGCGTGCATCCAGGAGGCGAACAGGGAGCCCACCGCGCCGCCAATGGCGCCGCACACGAAGGGCTTCATGAAGCGGAAGTTGATACCGAAGATGGCCGGCTCGGTGATGCCCAGGGACGCGGACAGCGAGGAGGGCAGGGCCACGGACTTGGTCTTCTGGTTTCGGCACTTAAGCGCGACGGCCAAGCAGGCGCCGAACTGGGCGAAGTTGGCGGCGGAGGCGATGGGCATCCAGAAGTTGACGCCGGTGGAGGAGATCATGCCGGCCTCGATGACGTTGTACATGTGGTGCAGGCCCATGACGACGGTCAGCGGGTAGATGGCGCCCATGACGGCAGCGCCCACGCCGAAGCCGATGGTGATGAGCTTCTCAGCGCCCGCCAGCACGGCGTTCTCGAACACGGAGAAGATGGGGCCAATGATGGTGAAGGTGATGAAGGCGGTGACCAGCACGGTGCACAGGGGGGTGACGAACAGGTCGATCATCTCGGGCACGACCTTGTGCAGGTACTTCTCTATGGTACTCATCAAGAGTACCGCCAGTATCACCGGGATGACGTGACCTTGGTAGCCCACTTGTTGGACGTTAAAGAAGAATAAGTGCCATGTCGGTATCTCTCCGGCGGCGTAGTTGCCAACGGTCCAAGCGTTGATCAGGGCGGGGTGGACCATCATCAGGCCGATGACGGCGCCCAGGAAGATGTTGCCGCCGAACACGCGGGCGGCGGAGATGGCCACCAGCACGGGCAGCAGGGCGAAGGCGGTGTTGGCAACGAGGTCGAGGAAGCTGAACCAGTCGCTCTGGCCGAAGGCGGGCCAGAACTTCGGGATGGCTTCGACGATACCCATCATCAGGCCCGAGGCCACGATGGCGGGCAGGATCGGCACAAACACGTCGCCGGGGGTCTTCAGTATCTTCTTCCAAAGGGGCATCCGGCTGGCGGCCGCGGCCTTGACGTCGGCCTTCGACGCGGCGGACGCGCCGGTGACGGCCAGGAACTCGTCGTAAACCTTGTTGACGGTGCCGGTGCCGATGATGAGCTGGAGCTGGCCGTTCGATTCGAACATGCCCTTCACGCCGTCCACGTTCTCCAGAGCCGCCTTGTTGACCTTGCTGTTATCCGCGATAACCAGCCTCAGTCGGGTCGCGCAGTGCGCGGCGCTGATGACGTTCGAGCCGCCGCCAATGTTGGAAGCGATCTCTTCAGCGCACTTGCGATAATCCAATGCCATTGATCCTCTCTCCTTTTCTCTTTTCCCCCACGGAGGATCATTCCCCTCAACGATTAATCAACCTCCGCAGTATAATAATTATTTTACACCATAACGGGCACAAAGTAAAGTTAAGGTTGAAAAATGTTTTATCTTCGTAACATTGACGTCATTTTGGTAAAATATGGAGGACTAAAGGGAGATGTTAAGCGGCTAAAAAAACTGTAGGGGCGGCGTTTCGCCGCCCGCCGGGTAGTATGTTGTGTTTAGCACACGGGCGGGCGGCGCAACGCCGCCCCTACGGGATGGGTACGTGACAGTATTGTTGTTCGTGGTAATGAATCAGCTATTCGGTAAACGGGGGAATATAGTGGAGAAAACCTGCTCTGCTGTAGGGGCGGCGTTTCGCCGCCCGCCGGGAAGTGCGTTGCGATATGTACTCGGGCGGACGGCGCAACGCCGCCCCCTACAGGGTTTTCGCTTTATCCGATGAGTCCCAGCTTCTCAAAGGCCCAGGCCAGGCCGTCGGCCTCTACTGCGGGGCAGACGATGTCGCTGATTTCTTTAAGGGCCGGGCTGCCGTTGTCCATGCAGACGGAGGTGCCCACGGTCTCGATCATCTCAAGGTCGTTCATGCTGTCGCCGAAGCCGATGGTGTCGGCGATGTCGAAGCCAAAGGTCTCGGCCACGATGCGCACGCCCTTGCCCTTGTCAAAGGCCTTGTTGACGATCTCGCCGTTTAAGCAGTTGTGGGCGGCCACGTCCTGCACCACGAAATTATAGCGGTCGGACAGCGCCTGCTTCGCGTCGTCCAGCTGGCTCATCTGGGTACACATAAAGACCACCTTATAGATGGGCCGGTCGTCATACTGACCCATGGGGCGAATGTTGAGCTGCTCAGCCAGCGCCTTGCGCCAGCGGACCAGCTCGCTGTTGCCCTCGCCGGCCTGGGCCAGGAAGTCGCCCAGGTCCTCGTCGCCGAAGGTCGCGTCCACGGCCTCAATGGTGCGGAAAACGCCGTTGTCCTTCAATAATTTGAGCGCCGTCACCCGGTCCGCGTCGGGCATGGGGCAGTCGTACAGCACCCGGTCGCCGGCGAACACCCGCCCGCCGCCGCAGGCCACCGCGCCGTCAAAGCCCAGCGCCAGCACCGGGGCGAGCATGTCCGGGTTGCGGCCGGTGCAAAGAAACACCATGTGCCCCGCCGCCTGCGCCGCTCGGATGGCCTTCATGGCGCTCTCCGGGGGAATGTTGCTCCCCGCCGGGGTCAGCGTGCCGTCGATGTCGAGAAAGAGGAGCTTTTTATTTATGGACATTGTAAATACCTCCAATGTTTTGTTGTGAATGGGGAATGGGAAATGGGGAATGGTGAATGAATGGCAACAGCGGGTAACTTAATTCCCCATTCCCCATTCCCAATTCCCCATTAAACAATAAAGTCGTCCGTCACTGCATCCTTCAGTTTCCACATGTGGATGGCGGCGTCGCCGTCGAAGGAACAGCCGGTCTCCTCTGCGGTGGGGAAGGCGCGGGTGGTGAATACGGCGTCGCCGTCGTTGACGAAGATCTCCACGGAGCTGCGGTCGATGTAGACGCGCATGTGGTGGAAGCCCTTGGGCAGCGGGCGGGTGCGGGCTTCGCCCTGATCGGTGTTGAAGCGGCGGGCCATGCCGGAGCGGTCCACGGTCAGCTCCCGCCTTTCGTCGTCATAGCGGATGGAGAGGCCGCCGCTGCCGTCCTGTTTCGTGAACAGCTTCAGCTCCATGTCGCCTCCGCGGCTGATGAGCTCCAGCTCGGCCACCCTTGGCATCTTGCCGGGTTTGAAGGGGATCTCGCCGTCGCGGAGCTGTTTTAAGCCGCTCAGGGGCTGCTGGATGAGGCGGCGGTTGCGGATGGTCAGCTCCCTCGGGAGGGTCAGCGCGCCTTGCCAGTCCTCCTCGTCGGTGGGGTATTCGGCGTCGGGCAGGCCCATCCAGGCGACGATCACCGCGTGGTCGGGGTCGTCGATGTTGGTGGTGCAGGCGGCAGCGTAGCTGTCAAAGCCGAAGTCCAATACGTGGAAGCCGCCCTCCGGGGTGAAGGTCAGGTTCTCATAGTCCATCGTGCCAATAATGTAGCCGTTGTGGTGCTGTGTGCCGCCGCGGCCCGGCAATGTCAGGTGCTGGGGGCAGAATATCAGCACGTCCCGGCCGGAGATGTGCTCGATGGAGGGACATTCCCACATGTCCCCGAAGTCCTCGAAGCCGGGAACCTTGATCTCACCGGCGAAGCGCCAGCCGCTGTCCAGGGACTCGGATTCAAACATGATGACCCGGCCCTGTTTTTTGTCGTTCTGCGCGCCAAGCATGATGTAATATTTGCCGGTCTTTTCGTCGTACTCCACCTTGGGGTCCCGCTGGTGCTCGGTGTAGCCGGGGGCGGGGCCGAACAGGGGCACGTCGTACTTCTTCACGCCGCCGTCGTCCATCAGCTCCGCCAGACAGGTGTAGGGCGTGCGGACCCAGTTTTCGTCCCGGTGGTTGCCGGTATAGAAGAGGTAGATGCCGTCATCCGCCACCAGCGCGGAGCCGGAATAGGCGCCCTTGTTGTCGTAGTATGTGTCGGGCTTCAGGCACACGCCCAGATTGCGCCAGGTGATCAGGTCGTCCGACGCCACGTGGTACCAGTACTTCAACCCGTGGACCGCGCCCCAGGGGCACCACTGATAGAACAGCCGCCAGCGCCCGTCGCGATGGCGCAGGAAGCCGTTGGGGTCGTTGAGCAGGCCCGTCACCGGCTGGATGTGGTAGCGCAGCCGGTAGTCCGAGGCCGAAATCCTCTCGTGCAGCGAACGTATCTCCTCCGGGTCCCTCAATACCCGGTAGCGTTCCTCCTTCGTCCATTTGCGCAAAGGTATCCCCCCTTATGCTCGTTTATGTTAATTATATCATGTATTTTTAATCGGTCAATATAAAAAAGACCACGCGACAAAATAAATCCTGTGCGGAATGAAATGGAAAGAGCAGCGCTGGCAGTTCGGTCCCATGTTGTAACTTTTCGGTCCTGTCGATAACCGGGGATTTGTCGGGAAGTTACCTGCTCTCCTGTAGGGGCGGCGTTTCGCCGCCCGCTCGATATAAAGCTATGTCTCGTAGGGGGCGGGCGCCGAAACGGCGCCCCTACAGGGTTGGCTGGACGCCCCGATAAACTTCAATTTGCCGAGGACATTGAATAGTAACTAATTCCTTTCCTATTTTCAATTCTTCTCCAAATACCCTATTGAAATTACTTTCACTATATGATAAAATAGACCCGTCCTGAGAGGGACGAATGACAACTGCACAAGACATGAGGTGCGCCGGGGAACCGGCGAGAATAGGGAAACAGGTGCGAAGCCTGTGCGAACTCGTCACTGTATGGGAGGAGCCGCCGCGAAGAAAGCCACTGGCGAAAGCCGGGAAGGCCGCGGGCGGGCGATGAGCCCCGAGCCAGGAGACCTGCCTCATGCCGGTACGGACGACGTCCGAAGATCACGAGCAATTGATCGTACCGTCGGCAGGCATAATTTGTCTGCCCCGTTCTCTTGCGCGTGCGCGGGAGATTTTCTTTTGCGCCGGGATGAACTCCGTACTATGTGCCATCCGCACAACAACGAGGAGGAGAACATCATGAAGAAACTGCTTGCCATCCTGGTCGCACTGGTGCTGGCCCTGAGCTGCTTTGCCGCCCTGGCCGAGGAAGAGGACGAAGAGAACTATGAGACCGGCGACGCCACCCTGGACCTGGTCCGCAATGAGGACGAGATCGGTGAGAAGGAACTGCTGGTCGTGTCCTTCGGCACCAGCTTCAACGACAGCCGCCGCCTGACCATTGGCGGCATCGAGGGCGCCATCGCCGACGCCATCGCCGATTACAGCGTGCGCCGCGCCTTCACCGCCCAGATCATCATCGACCACGTCGAGCGCCGCGACAGCATCCACATCGACAACGTGACCGAGGCTCTGGACCGCGCCGTGGCCAACGGCGTCAAGACCCTGGTCGTGCAGCCCACCCACCTGATGCACGGCATCGAGTACGATGAGCTGAAGAGCACCCTGGCCGGCTATGCCGATAAGTTCGACAAGGTCGTCGTGGGCGAGCCCCTGCTGACCAGCGACGAGGACTTCGACCGCGTGGCTGACATCATGATCAACCTGCTGAAGGACTACGACGACGGCAAGACCGCCCTGGTCTACATGGGCCACGGCACCGAGCACGAGTCCAACGCTGTCTACGCCAAGATGCAGGGCATTCTGACCGAGAAGGGCGCCGCCAACTACTATGTCGGCACCGTCGAGGCCGCTCCCTCCCTGGATGACGTCATGGAAGCCATCAAGGATAAGGGCTACACCCGCGTCGTGCTGCGCGACATGATGGTCGTCTGCGGCGACCACGCCAACAATGACATGGCAGGCGACGAGGAGGATTCCTGGAAGTCCATCCTGACCGCCGCGGGCTACGAGGTCGTGCCCGTGCTGGAGGGTCTGGGCCAGGTGCCCGAGATCCAGGCGATCTACGTCGAGCACGCGCAGGCCGCCGTGGAAGCTGCCAAGTAATTCCACAAGCCACAGTGAAACAGCCCGTTTGACGCGGGCTGTTTCCTATATATCAATGTTTGTTCGATAAACCGGAAGTTTATCAGGGAATCAAACCAACCCTGTAGGGGCGCCGTTTCGGCGCCCGTCCCGGAGAGACAGCACATTTTATTGGGCGGGCGGCGAAACACCGCCCCTACAGAAGAGCGGGCAGCTCCCCACCAACTCCCCGTTTATCGACATAAGACCCACTATCAAGGAGGAATCCCCCATGAAAAAGACCCTTGCTCTGCTCCTCGCCCTGATGCTGCTGTGCTTCTGTGCCCTGGCCGAAACCGTCCCGGACACCTCGCGGATTGCGGACGCCTCGGAGATGACCGCCGTGGACGACATCGTGCCCGAGGGCATGACCCCGGTGACCGCGGACATGCTGAACGACGGCGTGTATGACGGTGTGGCCGTGGAATCGTCCTCGTCGATGTTCAAGGTGGTGGACTGCGTGCTCACCGTCAAGGAGGGACAGATGACCGCCCTTCTGAAGATGAAGAGCGACGCCTACATCTACATGTATCCCGACACCGCCGAGGCGGCCTCCCAGGCCCCCTTTGAGGACCTCCAGGGCCTCCAGGCGCTGGACGACGGCCAGGGCTTCATCCTGCCCGTGGATGCGCTGAACGCGGGCTACACCTGCGCGGCCTTCTCCAAGAAGAAGCAGGCATGGTATCCCCGGACCCTGCTGTTCCGGGCAGACTCCCTGCCGCTCACGGCTTGGAAGACCCTGACCACCGCCGAGAGCCTGGGCCTTGAGGATGGCGACTACACCGCCGAGGTGACCCTTGCCGGCAGCACCGAGCTGGCCTCCCCCGCCACCCTCCACGTCACAGGCGGCGCGTGCACCGCGGACATCGTGTTCTCTTCTTCCAAAATCGACTATGTCATCGTGGACAGCCAGAAGTACGAGCCCACCGCCACCGAAGACGGCGCGGCCTTCACCGTGCCCGTGGCGGCCTTCAATGTCGGCCTCTCCATCATCGTCGATTCCACCGCCATCACCCCCGCCGTGGAGATTCCCTGCGCCATGACCTTCGCCGCGCCGGTGAAGTGACGCTGTTCTTGACTGTTCAGTGTTATTGATAAACAGGGATTTGTCGGGATGTCATTCGAAACCCACCTCATCCGCCCTCACGGGCACCTTCCCCTCAAGGGGAAGGCAAGGGGTTAAGAACGGTGGCCCCAAAAGCCTTCCCCTTGAGGGGAAGGTGCCCCAAGAACGGTGGCCCCAAAAGCCTTCCCCTTGAGGGGAAGGTGCCCCGAAGGGGCGGATGAGGTGGCTTACCCGCTCTCCCCGACAAATTCCAATTTATCGCGCAGTTCTCCCAAAAATGCGGCACCCTGCCCGCTGTCGGACAGGGTGCCTGTGAAGGATGGATTGGTTTCACCGCGGCAATTGCCTTCGATGGAAATTATGGGTTATTTGTGAAATCGCGGTCTCTGAGCAGCGCGTTGATGCGGGCCAGCAGAATCCGGGGAGAGAAGGGCTTGGTGACGTAGTCGTCCGCGCCAATCTCCAGGCCCATGACCTTGTCCGCCTCCTCATCCTTTACAGAGAGCATGATGATCGGGGATTTGGCCGTGGGGCTGTGCAGGCGGAGCCTTTGACAGACCTCCTCGCCGGGCATGTCCGGCAGCACCAGATCGAGCAGTATCAGCGCCGGCTTCTGAGAATAGGCCAGGGCCAGGGCGTCCAGCCCTGTGCGGGCCAGGAGCACCGAGAAGCCCGCCTCTTCGAGCACAAAGGTCAGCAGTTCAAGGATGGTCGGATCGTCGTCCACGCAGAGGATTACCGTATTCGCCATGCGATCACCTCCGTTTGTCCATCTTGCGGGTCGAGGTTCACGCGATTGCGGTCAGTCGGTAGCCTACGCCGCGAACGGTCTCGATCATCGAGGCGTCGCTGCCCAGCTTCATGCGAATGTGGCGGATGTGCACGTCCACCGTCCGGGTCTCCCCGTAAAATTCATAGCCCCATATCCGGTCCAGCAGATAGTCCCGCGTCAGCACACGGCCCGGACTCTCCGCCAGCAGCTTCAGAAGCTCATATTCCTTTAACGTCAGGGGCAGCTTTTCGTTGTTGCGGAAGGCTTCGTAGTTCTCCGAATCGATGGTCAGCGGGCCGACCACGATCAGTTCCTCCGCCGGGTAATCGTCGATGCGCCGGAACACCGCCTTCACGCGGGCCAGCAGCTCCCGCACCGAAAAGGGCTTTACGATGTAATCCACCACGCCCATGTCAAAGGCGTCCACGATGGCGTCCTCATTGTCGTTCTCGGTCAGTATGATCACGGGGGTCGAGCGGACCGCGCCCAGCAGGTCGAAGCCGCCCAAATCGGAGAGGTGAGGATCGAGCAGAACCAGAGAAGCATCGGTTTTCAGCGCATCCTTGCCAACCGTGGTCGTCTCCACTTCGTAACCAGATGCCTCCAGGTTAAAAGTGAGCAAATCGAGTATGTTCCTGTCTGTATCCACACATAATATCTTCCTGTTCTGCATAATGATTACCTCCTTCTCTGCCGCATCTCCTTTCGATACAAATATTATGTTGGGTATACATTTACAATATTATATTAACATACAGCCGTTTAAAAAACAATATGTTAAATGCAAATGTCAAAAAAATAACAACCCGTATTACTCATGTAACCATCGCCGTATCCGCCCGAAAATCACGAAAAGCCCTGAAAATAAAGGGCTTTTGTGTTGCCATGGCAAATTTTAGACGGAATAATTCGCAAAAAACATAAAAAAGTTTTATTTGACAACAGGTTCTCAATAGTCTAAATTTATATATTTAGACTACATCGTTATGATGGGATGTAACTGTTTGATGCTGTTCATAAACCGGGGGATTTATCTGAGAGGCGTAACTCTGACAACTTCCAATTTATCGGTTCAGATCGAAAAGTTCCCTGTTCCCTTGCAAATCCCCGCCGATTGCGCTATAATCGCAGGCAGAGAAGGGGTGCGCGATATGAAGAAATGGCTGATATGGATACTGACGGCGGCGGTGGCGCTGAGCCTGGCGGCGGCGCTGGCCGAGGATTATCATGTGAACGAAAAAAACGGCGACAATTTCGCCGCGCTGCTGGTATACCTGGCGAGGGCTTACGAGCAGCCCTCCCTGGAGACGGCGCAGGCCGTAGAGAGCTGGCTTACGACCATACGGGAGACAGACGCCCGTGACGGCGAGGTGGCTGATGCCATCGTCGAACACTGGCAAGCGGTCTACATCGACCCGGATTATCCGCTCTATATGCACGACGGTGGCGAGCGGGCCGAAGCGCTGGAGGCGCTGGGCCTTCCGGACGAGTCCGCCCACGCGCTGGTGGTGCTGGGCTATGAGCTGAAAAACGGCGAGATGACCGCCGAACTGAAGGGCCGCTGCGACGCGGCGGCAGCGGCGGCGCGTTCCCTGCCGAATGCCATCCTCGTCTGCTCCGGCGGCGCCACCGGCGACAACAATCCGAAGGGGCATACCGAGGCGGGCATGATGCGGGACTATCTGGTGAACCGTTGCGGCATCGACGCTTCCCGCATATTCATCGACGAGCGCGCCATGACCACGACCCAGAACGCCATCAACACCTTCGCCATGCTGATGGACCGGGGCATCCGCACCTATACCATCGTCACGTCCTCCTATCATCAGCGCTGGGGTCAGGCCGTCTACAACGCCATGGCCGCCGTCTGTCGCCAGCGCTATGGCTACGAGGCGCAGATCGTCGGCAACTACTGCTACGACACCGCCCCCTCCAGCGAGCACTACCGCCAGGATGACCGCATCGCCGCCACCCAGATCGCCGCCGTGCTGGAGCTACCCCGCGATTCCATCGATAAAATGCGGAGCGTATTTGACAGAAACAAGGGTTGAGATTCTTCGATAAACAGGGATTTGTGGGGTGCCCCCACGGGCAATTGCTACCGCGCATAGGCACCGGTCTTTGGGGGCCATAGATCCGAGCCCCCAAAGACCTACGTTGCGTTTCTTTTAATTCCACGTTCGAAGCGACGACTTTTTGCCCCATAGATCCGAGGGCAAAAAGTCTGCGTTGTAAGATTACTGCGCAGTTTTTGAGGTCGTGCTTTTTGGCCTCAAAAACGTTGCCTGCCGCTAACGCAATATAGGAACGTATCGAAGGTTCTGGGGGGCTCGGACCTATGGTCCCCCAGAACCGGTGCCTCTCCGCGGAGCTATGGGGTGCGGGCACAGCCCGCCAAATTCCAATTTGTAGCGGGGCTGAATAGTTGCCACTATTGAAACCCGCCACAGCATTATGGCGGGATGAAAAACAAAACTTTACAACAAAAATTCTCCCAAAGCCAAAAATCCCCTTGACATTTCCCCCGATGTTGTGTATAATATATCACGTTGTCGAGGGAACGACATTGACTGGGTGTAGCGCAGTTTGGTAGCGTGCTTGAATGGGGTTCAAGAGGCCGGAGGTTCGAATCCTCTCACCCAGACCAAAGCAAAGGCACTGAAAACCATCGTGTTTTCAGTGCCTTTCACTTTTTGGCACATCCGTTGCAATCGAGGAGAGGTTTACCATGACGGAGAAGAAAAAATCGAAAGCCCGTAGACTGCGGGAGGCGCGCAGGCGCAAGCAACGACGGCAGCGAATGATGATCGGCGTCGGCGCAGGCATCGCGGTCCTCATTATCATCATTGCGTTCATTATGCTGAAGCCCAGCGCGCGGGATGAAGCCGCCGTGCCCGCGCCGACGGAGGTCTATATCGAGCCCACAGCCACGCCCATCCCCACGGCCATTCCCACCCAGGCCCCGACGGACACGCCCGAACCCACGGCGGAACCCACCGTAGAGCCGGGGCTTACGCCGGACGTGGTGTCCTTCTACCAGCCGGAGGGCAAGCCCTATTCGCCGCGAATCCGCATGGAGGACGAGTTCTCCGCGAAGTGGAAGAAGGGCGAGGACATCGGCAGCTTTGAGGTCATCGCCTCCGACGAGGACCGGCTGGAGGGAGACTTCTTCGGGGACATCTTCGGCGCGTGCTGGAAGTCCTTCCCGGACGCGGACAAGTGCAAGATCGGCTTCACCCTGCGCTACAGCCTCTCGGACGGCAGCGAGATACAATACACCATGCTCTCCCCCTCCCACATCGAACACACGGAGTACATCGAATGCTGGCTCTACGACGACTACCACCGGGAGCCGCACAAGTCCTACTCCCACATCAAGCGCATGACGGACGACACTCTCATCACCTCCATCAAGCTCACCTGTGGACGGAAGATCAAGGAGGTCCAGGAGATCTGGCTCACCGCCTTCATCTGCGCCTCCATGGACGAGTTCGATGCCGACCGCAACTACACCGGCCCCACTTCCTGCACGCTGCACATCACGCGGGCGTAGGAGGGACGATACATTGGCAAATTGGAATTTGCTTTGGTTTTGAATGGGGAATTGGGAATGGGAAATGGGGAATGGATGTGGAAATCCTTCGGATTTCTTTTTATTAAAGATCATCGTAATTCCGAGTGTTTTCCCCATAATCAAACAAATCCGTAGGATTTGTACCTTCATTCCCCATTCCCCATTCCCCATTCAAAGCGACAAATCCCCGTTTCTCTCCACAAACAAAGGAGCCGCGTATCAGCAGCTCCTTTGTTTTGTCACGGTCGGGTTATTCTTGAAAACCACAATGCGGGCGCCCGGTCCAGCAGGCGCAGGAGGGCTTCCACCAGGAAGTAATCGCCATAGACGATGTTGGTGTGGAAGCCCGCCGCGTCGTCATGATAGCTGGCGGTGCAGTGGGTGAGCAGGCCGCAGTGGTTCGGGGCGAGGTCACAGCAGCGGTCGATGAGGCCGTCCACCAGCGCCTCGGCGGCCTCGCGATAGCGGGAATCGCCGGTAATCTTATGTAGCTCCAGCAGGCCGCAGGCCCCACAGGCCCCGGCGATGTTGTCCAGCCGTTCGGGGGCCGGGGGCTGGGCGAAGTCGCAGTCCGTCAGCCCGTCCGGGCGAATGTGGGCGATGAAGAAGTCCGCCACGCGGCGGGCGGCGTCCAGATAGCGGGGGGCGCCGGTATTGGCATAAGCCAACGTGAAGCCGTAGAGGCCCCAGGCCTGGCCCCGACTCCAGGCGGAGCCCAGCGCATAACCCTGGCCGGCGTGCTCCCGAACCTTCGCGCCGGTCTCCGGGTCGAATTCCACGATGTGGGCCACGGAGCCGTCGAGGCGCAGGAAGTGTTCGAGGGTGGTGTCTGCGTGGATTTTGGCGACCTTGGCAAAGCGCGGGTCGCCGGTCTCGGCGCTGGCCCAGAACAGCAGGGACAGGTTCATCATGCAGTCGATGATGGCGTAGCCCACCCGGTCCGGCTCATTCCAGGCGCGGATGAAGCCCGTCGGATTGAAGCGGCCCATCAGCAGACTGGCAGCGTGGAGGCAGTCGGTTCGGGCCTGTTTGTCCCCGGTCAGCCGGTAGTCCGCGCCTCGGGAGAGCAGGTACATGAAGCCCACATCGTGATTGAGCAGGTTGAAGGTCCTCAGTTCTTCCGCCAAAAGATTCCCAACCCGGCGGGCCTCCGCCATGAAGGCCGCGTCGCCCGTCTCGCTGTACAATAGCCACAGCAGGCCCGGCCAGAAGCCGCCGGTCCACCAGCTGTTGCCGTCGAAGGGCGCGCCACGCCAGTGGTCGCCCTCGCCGCCGTAGGGGATGAGGGCCCCCTCCGCCGCCAGCGGAGCCGTGGCGCGGGCCTTCGCGATGATCTTCTCCAATATCTCAGAGATATTGTTTCGCAAATTCGAGCACCTCCTCCGGGATGGTTTCCGGCGCGTCGCCGCCGGTACAGGCGCAGACGACGCAGACCAGCCGGGTCTTTCCGGGCTGGAGTTTCGCGTGGAGCGTGGGCAGCAGCGTCCGGGAGCACATCACATTGGTGTTGGACTCGGGCACGACGACCTCCCCGCGCTCATACCCCTCCATGGCGAATATGGCCGTGCTGCCCAGCGGGCCGCGGGCCAGGGCGTGATTTTCGTCCTCCTGCCGCTCCGTCTGTATGCCGTCGCAGGGCCGTGGGCCGGGGGCCTCGGCGGGCACGGCAAACGCGCCCTCCGCCGCCTCCAGCGCGGTGTCTGTGCTGATGTCATGTCGGCGCAAATGCCAGCGGCCGAAGGGGACGATCAGGGTGTCCACCCGCACGCCATTCAGGGGACGCCAGACGCACCGCGTCGCCTCCTCGGACAGCGCGTAGTCCTCGAAGCCGCTGCGCCCGTGCCACAGCTCGCCGGGGCGGCGCAGGGCCAGCATACTGTCAAAGGCCCCCTTGCGCAGGGTGCCCGCCTCCTTCACCACGGAGAAGCCGAAAGCCGTGGAATAGGCGAACTTCTCATACTTCTCGTCCTCGTGGGTGTGCTCGTAGGCGTGGTTCCCGGCGGTGTAGGCGATCACCTGGTCGTCCACCCGCGTGACGAGCTGCCGCGCCTGCTGGTCGATGAGCACGGCGGGCGGCGCGTAAGGCGATTCCTCGGCGGTCCAGAAGGGATGGTCCTCCGGCAGCGCCAGCACGGCGAACACCTTCATGGCCCAGTAGGGGGAGCCGGGGGCGTTGTAGCCCTCGGTGAATATCAGATTGGGATAGCCGTAGCCGATGGTGAGTATGCCGTTCCGGTCGAATATGGGGCGGGACATCCACCAGCGCAGATTGCGAAGCAGCAGCCCCTTGATCTCGCCCCAGCCCAGGCCCTCCGCCGTCACCCCGCCCAGGGCACAGGCGCTCCAGAAGGCCCCCTGTGCGAAGCGGTAGGTCTGACTGCGGCCATAGGGCAGGGCGCGGCCCGCATCGTCGAACCAGGCGGCGAAGCGGGGCATGATCTCCTTCGTGCGTTCAATAAAACGGGCACAGCGCTCCGGGTCGCGGCCTGACATGTATTTGGCATAAACGAGGCTGTAATAGTGGAAAGCCCAGAGGGTGTAGTAGTCCCGCTGGGCGGGTTTGTCGTAATACCAGCCGTCGCCGCAGTAGTGGGTCTCCAGGCTGTCCAGGTCGCTTTTGAGCCGTCCTTCGTCGGCGGGCATGCCCACATTGAGAAAGCCGATGTTCACCAGCACCCGGAAGAACAGCCAGTTGTTCTGGGGCATTTCATACAGATTGATTTGATTGAGCCAGCGATAGAGATTGAGCCGCGCCGCGTCCGGCAGATCATAATAGAACCTGCCGGGAATCATGCACAGCGCCATGCCCATCACGGCCATCTCCACCATGCGCTGGTCGAAGGGGCCGATGTCGCCCCAGTATTCCTCATGGGCCGGGTCGGTGCCGTGGAGGATGCCCTCCCGCCAGATTTCCCAGAGCCTTTCCACGCCGGGACAGCCGCCCGCCAGCATGGGCACCAGCGCCCACAGCACCCGGGAGAAGCCCTCCATGCCGGCGATGGCCCCGTCGTAGGCCGCGCCGGTGTCGCCCAGGTGGAGCCGCGCCTTTCCCGGCGACAGGCAGGGCAGCAGCGGCTCGATCAGATCCAGCGCCAGCCGCTGAACGTCCGCCCTGGTTTTCAGAGGATTTTCTGCATATTTATTCATGAATTGTTCCTCTCAATGCGAAATACGATGTCATGCTCCATGTCCGCGGGCGCGGTAAACGTCAGCCGCCACAGACTGCCGGGAAAGTTTCTCGCCATGCGCGGGTCTTCGATGGGGATTTCCTCGATTTGCGTTTCCATGGGGATATTCGGGATGATGATCACCTCGTCCCGGTGGCGAAGCATGAACACCTCGGTCAGCGTTTGCGGCGTCTGTGTGACGACAGTGTCCCGCAGGGTGACGCCCTGATGATCGCAGCGCAATTCCCTTTGGCAGGTCGTCACCCCCGCTTCATCGGGATAGGCCAGGGCGATGTCCATTTTTATGCCGTCCGGGGTGATTTCGACCGCCCGCGCTTTGCGTTCCCAGCCGTTGACCTGCTCGTATTCCCCAATTTGCGGCACGCTGTGATACCGTGAGCGGATGTTCCAGAGGGTATAGCGGGCCTCGGAGAAGGTCTTGCCGGTGTAGGTCATGTTTCCGGCGTCCACGATTTGAGGTTCCCCGTCGATGCAGACCATGAAGCCGCCGCAGTCGTTGTGGTTGTGGCTCCCCTCGTTAACGCCGCCCTTGCAGGCGAGGGTCACGCCGCCACGCCTTACTACCCTCACTTCAAGGTTCGGGAGCCATACATCCTCCGGGGCGGTGCTCTCCCCCACCGCCGCCCTTGGCCGCGACAGCGCGTTCAGCAGCCGCCAGAGCTGTGGCGTGTCCTCCACCAGCTTCGTCGGGTCGCCGCGAAAGCGGGCGCCGAAGGCGGCAAGCGCCGGGTCGTTCAGCTTTTCCCCGGCACATTGCAGCCGTTCGCCGGGAATTTCCGGCTTCGCATCGCAGTCGGCGAAGTTGACGAACCATTCCCCGCCCAGCCACATCCGCAGGGGGAAGCGCAGTATATTTTTCAGCTTTTCATTTTCCCAGAGGGACATTTTGCCATCGGTGACTCGCTCCAACAGCTCCATGCAGTCCAGCAGCGCCCCGCCGGCCATGGACCAGTAGCCGGGGCCCTCGTCACAGCCGCCGTCGTCCGGCAGACCATCCACATAGCGGTCCAGCATGGCACAGCCGCGCGACAGCATGGCTTTTAACCGGTCATTATCCTCTATCCAGATACAGGCCGACAGCATCACATTGGACACGATCCACGGCGTCCAGTTGCACAGATCCTTCCTTATGATGCCCATCCACCAGAAGTCATCCCGGTTTTCAAAGGGGATGAAGACCCGTGCTTCAATTTCATCATTTACGCGGCGGCGGACGACCTCCGGGAGGCCGGGCAAAAGCGCGCAGATCAGTGATAATATCATGGCCGTCTGTGCCGCGAATAAATCCACATAGGGCCGTCCCTCGGGCAGCGGCTTCGGCGGGGTCGGCTCCACCCCGGCGTGCTCCGCGCCGTTGTGGGCGCTGATGACCCAGGTGCTTTCCTCGCAGACCAGCCACAGGCCGTCGAGCACCGCGTCGGGATCGCCGTCAAAATAGAGCGCGTCCAGCAGCGCCGCGATCAGCTTGCGTCGGCGCAGGAAATAGGGTTTTTCCCACGCGGCGCGGTCCCCGCGGCGGGTGAAGGCCATGTATTGGGAGGCCTTTAACAGCGGGTATTCCACAGGGCGGTATGTCTCGCAGAAGCGGCGGAGGGAGAGCTTGTCCTCATTGGAAAGAACGGGCTTTTCCACCCTCATCGCGCGCAGGGAACAGCCCCTGATGTATTCTGAAAACGTCGATATTCAGTCCTTTCAATGGACGGGGATATTTAAGCATACAGAACGTGTAGAGCGGGCGGCGAAACGCCGCCCCTACAGGGATAGTGCTGACCTTTTGCGTCTTTTCCTTTTATCCCTTCAGTCCCGTCGTCGCGATGCCCTGAATGAAGTATTTTTGCAGCGACAGGAACACCACGGACACGGGCAGCAGGCTGCACACGGACACGGCCATGATGAGGTGATAGTCGCTGGAATTTTCCTGGATGAACCGGCGGAGACCCACCTGGACGGTCTTGTTGACGTCCTTGGTGAGGTAGATCATGGGGCCCATGTAGTCGTTCCAGGTGCCCACGAAGGTGAAGATGACCAGCGTGGCGATGGCGGCCTTGCTCAGGGGCAGCATGATCCGCGCCCATATGCCGTATTCCGACAGGCCATCGATGCGGGCGGCCTCGCACAGCTCGGAGGGGATGCCCTGATAGAACTGCCGCATCAGGAACACGCCGAAGGCGGAGAAGGATTGCAGCACGATGATGGCCCAGAGGGTGTCATACAGCCCCATTGAGCGCATCAGTATGAACTGGGGCAGCATATAGGTCTGCCAGGGCACGGCGATGGTGGCCACATAGCAGATGAACAGCACGTCCCGCCCCTTGAAGCGCAGCTTGGCGAAGGCGTAGGCGGCGAAGGAGGAGGTCAGCGTCTGTATGAAGGTGACCATGATGGCGATGACCGCCGTGTTCTTGAAGTAGGTCAGCAGCGGCACCTTCTGCCATATCAGCCGGTAGTTCTCCCAGTGGAAAACCTCGGGAATCCAGTGGATGGGATAGCTGAACACCTCCCGGTCCAGCTTCAGCGACGCCGAAAGCATCCACACGAAGGGGATCAGCGTCACCACGGCCAGGGCGATGAGCACGATATACAGCAGCGTCCGCCCGACGACACCCGCGATGGGATTGGTCTCTTTGATCATGTTCCCGCGCCTCCCCTCAGTTGTTGGCGTACTTGTCTTCCAGGCTGAACTGTATCAGCGTGAAGATCAGCACGATCACCAGCAACACCATGGCAATGGCGCTGGCGATGCCATAGTTGAAGTTGGCGAAGGCCTCGTCATAGATGTAGGTGACCAGCATCTTGGTGGAGCGCCCGGGACCGCCCTCGGTCATGATGGCGACCACATCGTAGATTTTGAAGCAGGAGATGATCATCATCGTGGAGGCGAAGAAGGTGGTGGGGCGGAGCTGGGGCAGGGTCACGTTGGTGAATTGCTGCCATTTGTTCGCGCCGTCCATGGTTGCCGCCTCGTAGAGGTCCTTGGGAACCCCCTGGAGCGCGGCCAGATAGATGACCATGTAATAGCCCATGTTGCGCCAGACGCTGACCAGTATGATGGACCATATCGCCATGCCGCTGTCCGCCGTCCAGCTCTTATTGTAGTTGATGCCCAGCACCATCAGGAACTGGTTGATGGGGCCGTCCTTCATCATCATGAAGCGCCAGCAGACGCAGATGGCGACCATCGAGGCCACATAGGGGAAGAAGAATATGGTTCTGAAGCCCACAGCCCCCTTGACGGCCTTGTTCAAAGCGAGAGCCAGCGCCATGGCGCAGATGAGCGTCAGCGGCACCGTCACCAGCGTATAGAACACGGTGTTCTTGAGGGCGATGCCCAGGTCCACCTTCGTGAACAGATAGCCCAGCCCCTTCTCCGCCACCTTCGAGGTCTTGAAGATGTCGGCGTAGTTCTGGAGCCCTACCCACTGCATGGTGTCCAGCGAGCCGCCCTTCCACTTCACAAAGGACAGGAATATGGAAAACAGCACGGGCAGCAGCGTGAATATGGCAAAGCCGATGAAATTCGGCGCGAGGAAGGAATAGGCGATCAGCGTGTTCCTCCGCTCGTACTTGGACATCCTTCTCCGCGGTTTCTTCATGGAAGGGCTCCTTTCTGGGGTGGCAGTTGATTATGCAAAGTTTTGGCGGGAAACCACCTCATCCGCCCTCACGGGCACCTTTCCCTCAAGGGAAAGGCGAGAGTTGGAAGCGACGGGTTCCAAAAGCCTTCCCCTTGAGGGGAAGGTGCCCCGAAGGGGCGGATGAGGTGGATTTCCGCCAACCTCGATTAATTCCAATTTCCCATTCTCTCATCAGACTAAAGGCGGGGAAGGCGAGTGCTTCGCCTTCCCCGCCGGTGGAATCGGTGATGTCAGATCAGCCCAGCACGTCGGCCACGCGCTCGTTCATCTCGGCGATGCCGTCCTCGATGGAATACTCGCGGGTCATGATGAGGCTGTGCTCCTCATTGAGGATGGTGGAGATTTCGGAGGAATGCTCGGAGGCGGGCATTTCGATGCCCACGTACACGGGCACCAGCGCGGCCTTGCTGGCCTCGTCGGACGGGAAGCCCTCGGCGCTGGCCATGGCCTCGGCGACGGCCTCGGAGACCCAGGCGGGACGGGTGCCGGTGGAGGCGGTGGCGATGGAGCCTTCCTCGCCCGCCAGCCAGGAGATATATTCCCAAGCCAGATCCTTGTTGGCGGAGTTGGCGTTGATCATCGCGCCGGTCAGGTTGCCGAAGGAGGAACCCGCGGCCACGCCTTCCTTGTGCGGCACGGAGACGATGCCCCAGTTGAAGTTGCAGGTGCCATCGTTGTTGTAGCCGATGAGGGTGGAGACGTACCAGTAGCCCATGGGCATCATGGCCACGTTGCCGTTGGCGAAGGCGGCGGAGTAGTGCAGACCGGCGGCCTTCAATTCATCATAGGCCATGCAGGCGCCCGCGTCCTCCAGCTTCTGGTACAGCTCATAGAAGTAGGCCAGATCGCTGTAGTCGCCGTCGATCAGGGTGTTCACGCCGTCACACACGTCCCAGTTCACCACGGCGGACAGCCAGGTGTGGTAGTGGGTGCCGTAGTTGCCGTCGCCGGTCAGCTTGATGGCCAGGTCGGCATACTGCTCCCAGGTCATGTCGTTGGTGGGATACTCCACGCCTGCGGCATCAAACAGGTCCTTGTTGTAGAACAGCACCCAGAAGTCGGAGCGGAAGGGCAGGGCGTACTGCTCGCCGTCCACCGCGTAGTTGCTCTCAATGCCGGCGAAGCCGCTCATATCGTAGTTGGAAGCCTCGATGTAGCTGTTCAGCGGGGCCTCGTAGCCGGCCTCCTGCCAGTTCAGCAGGTCGGTGATCTCCTTCACCATGAAGATGTCGCTGGTGTCGCCGCCGGCCAGCATCGTGGTGGTCTTGATGGCGTAGTCCTGGGAGGCCACGTCCACGTATTCGATGGTCACGCCGGGGTGGGAGGCCTCAAAGGCGGCCTTCTGGGCGGCCAGGTAGGGCGTCGTGCCGGCGTCCCAGGCCACGATGGTCAGCGTCTGGCCTTCCTCGGCCACCGCGAAGCTCATTGTGCACAGCAGCAGCATCGCCGCCAGAATCAGGGCAAGGGCTTTCTTCATCAGGGATTCCTCCTTCTTGAATCGGCGGGAATGACCCGCGTAGTCTCCTGTGAAAGTATTTTCACGGTACGCCACCATTATAGCGTTATAAGGTGGATTTGTCAATAGTTTCCGTAAAATATTTCAGTATATTTCGCAATTTATGAAAATTTTGATGTAATTTTCATTGTAATTTTCAATCAGGTGTGGTATACTGGTGGGGAATTGGCAGGCAAATTGGAAGTTGTCGAGCAGTCAAACCAACCATGTAGAGGCGCCGTTTCGGCGCCTGCCCCCAACGAAACGCATCGTACTACCCGGCGGGCGGCGCAACGCCGCCCCTACAGGAAAGCGGGCAACTCCCCGACAAATCCCCGTTTATCTGCATACTCAAACTAACTCATCCGGGAGGCGCGAGCGATGGAGCAGAAGACCGTAACGATCAACGACGTGGCGAAGGCGGCGGAGGTCTCCGTGGCTACGGTTTCGCGGGTGCTTTCCGGGGGCGGGGCCAGCGCGGCGGCCCGTGAGCGGGTGGAGGAAGCGGCGCAGCGTCTGGGCTACCGCAAGACCACTACAGAAAAGAAGGGCGAGACGTCGCCGACACGGGCGCTGGCGCTGGTGCTGTCGGACATGACGAACCCCTATTATTCCCAGCTCTGCGCCGGTGCGGAACAGGCGGCGCGGCAGGCGGGCTGGCCGCTGATGGTCTATCAGGCGGAGCTGGGCCGCCGGGGGGAAGACACCATCGCCGACGACGTGCTGGAGCTGGGCGTCTCCGGGGCGGTGCTGGTGGGAACGCCCGTGGAGGCCGGCACGGCGGAGGACATCCGTCGGCGGCTGAACCGCATTGCCCAGAGAATGCCCATCGTCACCATCGGCCCCCGGGTGGAGGGGGTGAGCTGCGTCAACATCACCTCCGACCTGTCCGTCAGCGTGCGCAAGTCCGTCGCCCATCTGGCGGCGCTGGGGCATAAGCGCATCGCGTTCATCGGCGGCTCCGGGGGCCTGCGCTCCCCCAGCGCCCGGCGTCGGGCCTGGTTTGAGGAGATGGAGCGGCTGGGTCTGCCCACCGACATGCGGCTCTCCCCCGAATCCGCCCACACGCCCCAGGGCGGCGAGCTGTGCGTGAACCGGCTGTTCAGCGAGGCGAAGGAGGGAGAGCGCCCCACCGCCATCATCGCCATCAACGACCTGGTTGCCCTGGGCGCGCTCAGGCAGCTCCAGCGCATGGGCCTCAAAGTGCCCGAAGACGTGGCCCTCATCGGCTGCGACAACCAGTTCTTCACCCCCTATCTCAACCCGCCGCTGACCACCGTGGACCTCCACCCCTTTGACCACGGCGCTTCCGCCATTGACGAGCTCATCGCCAGCCTCAACGGCTCCCGCGCCGCCTATTCCCAGATCCGTGAATGCAGCCTCATCGTCCGCGAAAGCTGCGGCGCGCTTCTGGGAGTGAGGGGGTGACAAGTTGGAAGTTGTCGAGGAGTCTAACCAGCCCTGTAGGGGCGCCGTTTCGGCGCCCGCTTTGTACGAAGCACACCATCCTACCCGGCGGGCGGCGCAACGCCGCCCCTACAGGAGAGTGTGCATCTCCCCTACAAAATCCCTGTTATGATTTGTCCCCTCCTACTAGTGCCGCGTGGTTTTACAGTTAACAATCATTGGATATAATGGAAGGGATATTTGTAGCCGTTCAGCCGGATGAAGCAAATTGACAAGCAGACCTGTCAGCGTGGCTGAATGGACCTGAAAGAGGGATACGACATGGCACATTACCTGATCAAGCAGCTATTTACCGATAAGCCCGCCGCGGACATGGCCGGTGTGAAGGTCAACGGCTGGGTGCGCACCATACGCGAATCCAAGGCCTTCGCCTTTGTGGAGCTGAACGACGGCACTTATTTCAAGAACCTCCAGATCATCCTGGAGGCGGACAAGCTTGCGGACTACGCGGAGATCGTGAAGCGCATCGCCACCGGCGCGGCCATAGAGGCCGAGGGCACGCTGGTGATGACCCCCGAAAACAAGCAGCCCTTCGAGCTGAAGGCGGAGAAGGTGACCGTGCTGGGCGAGAGCCCCTCGGACTATCCCCTCCAGAAGAAGCGCCACACCCTGGAATACCTGCGCACCATCCAGCACCTGCGCCCCCGGGCCAACCTGTTCCAGTGCGCCTTCCGGGTGCGCTCCGTGGCGGCCCAGGCCATCCACCGGTTCTTCCACGACAAAGGCTATGTCTACGTGCACACCCCGCTGATCACCGGCTCCGACGCCGAGGGCGCGGGCGAGATGTTCCGCGTGACCACCCTGGACCCCGACGCCCTGCCGCTGACCGATGAGGGCAAGACCGATTTCAGCAAGGACTTCTTCGGCAAGCCCGTGTCACTGACCGTCTCCGGCCAGCTCAACGCGGAGATCTTCGCCATGGCTTTCCGCAATGTCTACACCTTCGGCCCCACCTTCCGCGCCGAGGCGAGCTACACGCCCCGCCACGCCGCCGAGTTCTGGATGATCGAGCCTGAGATCGCCTTTGCCGACCTGGCCATCGACATGGACTTACAGGAGGAGATGGTCAAGTACATCATCTCCGCCGTGCTGGAGGAGTGCCCGGAGGAGATGAACTTCCTGAACCAGTTCGTGGACAAGGGCCTCATCGACCGGCTGAAGTTCGTCCGCGACAGCGAATTCGTCCGCTGCTCCTACACCGACGCCATCGAGATTTTGAAGAACTCCGGCGAGAAGTTCGAGTATCCCGTGGGCTGGGGCGAGGACCTGCAGACCGAACACGAGCGCTACCTCACCGAGAAGCACTTCGGCAAGCCGGTGTTCGTCACCGACTGGCCCAAGGAGATCAAGGCGTTCTACATGCGCATGAACGAGGACGGCAAGACCGTCGCTGCCGCCGACCTGCTGGTGCCCGCCGTGGGCGAGCTCTGCGGCGGCAGCCAGCGCGAGGAGCGCTACGACGTATTGAAGGCTCGCATCGAGGAGCTGGGCATGAAGGCCGAGGATTACTGGTGGTACCTGGAGCTGCGCAAGTACGGCACTGCCGTCCACGCCGGCTTCGGCATGGGCTTCGAGCGCATGATCATGTACCTCACCGGCATCGCCAACATCCGCGACGTCCTCCCCTTCCCCCGCACCACCGGCAACGCGGATTTCTGATGCTTTTGCAAGGTGGCTATAAATTGGAATTTGTTGGACAATTCATAATTCATAATGCGTAATTCGTAATTATGAGAATGCTGACACGATAGGTATTTTCCAATTACGCATTATGAAAAACGCTATCGCGCGGGCCGTTTGTATTGTGAACGCCAAAAATCGTCTGTCCCCGACCGGATTGCGAGCCGGTCGGGGACAGTGGCCCGGATGCTGCCGGGTACAGTTTGAGAAAGGAGGGGGTATCTATCATCATAAACAGCGTTTCCTGCTGACAATAGAATTATAAAACAGATATATGAACTGGCTATGAACTGAGCGGAACAATTGTGGAGCACAGGCTAATCATCATCCGACTTCTGCTCCTCATCCACCAGCTCATACCCCAGCCAGAGCTCGACCTCGCGGTTGTTGAGCTTCATTTTGATCATCGCGGCATTATGGCGGCGATCGACCTTGAGGATATCCTTTTCATAGGGCTTGAGAAAGCCTTCGATGATTTGGAGCCGTCCATCGACAAAGCGCCCTCTGGAGAGGCCGATGACGCCGTTGTTTCTGAAAAACTCCTCCACCATTTGGACATCCTCGCCGCTCAGTATCCATTCCTCGGCATCGTAGCGCAGCAGGCGGATCACGCCGTCCAGCTTTTCCAGCTCCTTCACGGGAAGCTCCGGGTCCTCGGTCGAGAAGAACAGATAGCCCGGGAATACCTTGTCCTCGACGACGGAAAACTCGCCCTTGCGCCTGAAATAGTGCTGCCTGACCGGCGATATGATCGGCATGTCGAACCGCTTCTTCAACTGGGCGATGACCTCGTTCTCCTCCCCCGTCAGGCAAAACAGGCAGCCATAAAAGCGCTTCCCCCGCGCTTCCGACATAGCATCGACCCCCGTTCTCCCGACGTTAGAGCATCCATTGCCCCTCTTTAATCCCGGTCATTATACAGTAAATCAATTTTATTTGCAACGACTTTCAGAATAAGAATTGATAAACGGACGTTATTATGGATTTAACGCTATATACATTTTGTCGGGGAATCAAACCAACCCTGTAGGGGCGCCGTTTCGGCGCCCGCCCTCAACGAAACGCATCGGCCTACCCGGCGGACGGTGGGACCGCTCCCAGCGGCGCAACGCCGCCCCTACAGGAGCGTGTGCATCTCCCCACCAAATCCCTATTTATCGCTGCGCTGAATGATTTTCCCACCCCTCCGAATGAAATTTCCCTTGACGGATATGCTTTTTCCTGATAGTATATATATGTAAAGGTATGGTATATTCCATCCGACCGGATAAACAAAACAAGGAGGAGATTCCTATGAACAACATCCCGCAGGTTAAGATGGGCATTCTGGCGGTCAGCCGCGATTGCTTCCCGATCACCCTTTCCGAAAAGCGCCGCAAGGCCATCGTGGCGAAGCTGAAGGAAAAGAACTTTGACATCTACGAGTGTCAGACCATCATCGAGGGCGGCATCGACGGCAACGTCAACGAAGCCTACGACGAGATCGTGAAGTCCGGCATCAACGCGCTGGTGGTCTTCCTGGGCAACTTCGGCCCCGAGGGCCCCGAGACCCTCATCGCCAAGAAGTTCGGCGGCCCCACCATGTACATCGCGGCGGCCGAGGAGAACATCGGCGTGCTGTCCAGCGACCGCGGAGACGCCTACTGCGGCATGCTGAACGCTTCCTATAATCTGAAGCTTAGCGGCATCAAGGCCTACATCCCCGAGTATCCCGTGGGCGACGCCGAGTACTGCGCCAACGAGATCATCGACTTCGAGCCCATCGCCCGCGCCATCCTGGGCCTCCAGGACCTGAAGATCATCACCTTCGGCCCCCGTCCCTTCGACTTCCTGGCCTGCAACGCCCCCATCGCCCCCATCTTCAAGCTGGGCGTCAACGTGCAGGAGAACTCCGAGCTGGACCTGCTCAAGGCCTACAAGGAGCACGCCAACGATCCCCGCATCCCCGCCAAGATCAAGGAGATGGAGGAGGAGCTGGGCGAGGGCAACAAGATGCCCGGCATCCTGCCCCGGCTGGCTCAGTATGAGCTGACCCTGCTGGACTGGATCGACAAGAACAAGGGCGCCGCCAAGTACGTCGCCATGGCGAACAAGTGCTGGCCCGCCTTCCAGACTGAGTTCGGCTTCGTGCCCTGCTACGTCAATTCCCGCCTCACCGCCATGGGCATCCCGGTGGCCTGCGAGGTGGACATCTATGGCGCGCTCTCCGAGTACATCGGCACCTGCGTCACCGGCGCGCCCGTGACCCTGCTGGACATCAACAACTCTGTGCCCGCTGATATGTACAACAACAGCATCAAGGGCTGCTACAACTACGGCTTCACCGAGACCTTCATGGGCTTCCACTGCGGCAACACCCCCATGTGCCGCCTGAGCAAGGGCACCATGAAGTATCAGCTCATCATGAAGCGCTCCCTCGAGCCCGACACCGAGCCCGACATCACCCGCGGCACCCTCGAGGGCGACATCGCTCCCGGCGAGATCACCTTCTATCGCCTCCAGGGCAATAAGGACAGCGTGCTCCAGTCCTACATCGCCCAGGGCGAGATCCTGCCCGTCGCCACTCAGTCCTTCGGCGGCATCGGCGTGTTCGCCATCCCCGAGATGAACCGCTTCTATCGCCACGTCCTCATCGAGGATGGCTACCCCCATCACGGTGCCGTCGCCTTCGGCCATGCCGGCAAGGCCCTCTATGAAGTCTTCAAGTACCTCGGCGTCGAAAAGATCTCCTTCAACCAGCCCAAAGGCTGCTACTACAAGTCCGAAAACCCCTTCGCATAATTCCATAAGACCCCATAAAAAACCCTGGGAGCCCACCACCCGCTCCCAGGGTTCTGTCCATTTACATCAATAACCCTCGTAGGGCCGGCGTTTCGCCGCCCGCCCCGTCACTCCAACCACACTTCTATATAGGGGGAAGAACCATGACCCGCACCCTGAAAACCTGCCTCTCCACCCTCCTCACCGCCTGCCTCCTCACCCTCCTCCCCGCCGCCTTCGCAGAGGAATCCCTCCCCCTCGAAGCGCCTTTGGACGAGCTGGAAGCCGCCGTGGATGAGGTCCCCGTGACCCTCGGGGATGATTCAGAAAACCTGTACGACATCGAATACGACATTGTTTCCGACCAATACGATCTGACCGAGTATTTGGAGGATACGACATCCGAGCCCGTAGAGGTCAGCGACGCTTCGGCCACAGTTGAAGATCGCATCGTCAAAATCACTTTGAAGAGCGGTCACGAGCCCACCAGGACCTACGACGGCACCTCCAACTGCGGCAGCTATGACGCTGACAAGAACTATCTTCCCCTGTTGACCCATGATGACTTCCAGATCGATGGCGTCGCCGACGGTGACGCGGTCGTCGTGGACGACAATTACCTGCGGGGGCTGAAGTTTGACGGAAAGGATGCCGGCGACCGCACCGTCTCTGTAAACCTCGCTGGCCATCTGAAGGTCACGAGCAGCCAGTATAACTACACGGTATCCTCTGATTCCGTCACCACAATCCGCGGCGCCATCACCAAAAAGATTCTGAAGGTGAGCCCTCCCGAAGAACAGAGCGTGAGCGAAAACCAGCTAAGCGACTATACCATCGCGGCCATGGTTTCCGGCCTGCTCAGTGTGGATAAGAATAACATCACAGGCAAACTGGGATATGAGGGTGGCAACAGCATAGGTCGCCACAGGATCACCCTTGGAACGCTGTCCGCTGGCAACAACTATGAGATCGACCTGGAAGAGGGTTACCTGATCATCACCGCACCCATCAATTTCTCCGACGTGACCCTGTCGAGCATTCCCGACCAACAGTATACCGGCAATCCCATCACCCCCGACATTACATTGAAGTACGGCGATCAGACCCTGGTCAAAGATGTGGATTATGAGCTGATCTACGCCAACAACGTCAATGCTGGCACGGCCACGATAACGATCACCGGAAAGGACAAATACGATGGCACGCGCGTGGCCTCCTTCCGCATCGTAAGAAACGACTCCGGTGAAGACTCCAGCTCCAGTTCTGGCCCCGTATGGCTCGTCCCCGAACACAGAGATCCCATCGGCATCAAGGAAACGCTGCACCTGCAAGGCATGGTCAGCCCCGACCATCCGGAAATTTCGGACAAAAACTGGAAATGGACCTCCAGCAACAATTCCATCGCCACGGTAAAGATTCAGAACCGGGGCGCTCTGGTGACCGGCAAGAAGGCCGGCACGGCGACCATCACCGCCACCACGCCCGACAAGAAGTACACCGCCACCTATACCGTCGAAGTCATCGACAAGCAGGCGCCCACCAGCGTGAAGATCAGCGGGGGCAGCGTGGTCGGGGTGAAGGAGAAGCTGCAAATGAGCGCGGTCATGACCGCCATCGGCACGCCCAAGTCGAAGCTGACCTGGAAGTCCAGCGATAAGAAGGTCGCCACGGTCAGCAATAAGGGCCTCGTCACCGGCAAGAAGGCGGGCACGGTCACCATCACCGTCACCACCGCGAACAAGCTCTCCCATTCCATCACCATCGAGGTCAAGGACGCCACGGCCCCCACCAGTGTGACCCTCTCCCCCGCCGGTCCCCGCACCATCGGCCTCAAGGACAAGCTCCAGCTCACCGCGGCGCTGGAACCCGTCGGCACCGCAAAGAGCAAGCTCAAGTGGGCCACCAGCGACAAGAAGGTCGCCACCGTCAGCGCCAAGGGCCTCGTCACCGGCAAGAAAGCAGGCAGAGCCATCATCACCGTCACCACGGATAACAAGCTCACCGCCTCCGTGGAGATCGTCGTTGAGGACATCCACGCCCCGACCACCGTCGCCATCCAGCCCGCCAGCCCCGCGCCCATCAGCGTCAAGGGCAAGCTCCAGCTCACCGCCAGTCTGACGGCCATCGGCACGCCCAAGTCCAAGCTGAAGTGGACCTCCAGCGATAAAAAGATCGCCACCGTCAGCGCCAAGGGCCTCGTCACCGGCAAAAAACCCGGCAAGGCCACCATCACCGTCACCACGGACAACAAGCTGACCGCCTCCGTGGAGATCACCGTAAAATAAGCACAACCAACCACGGACTGCCGCGCCAATCCTGAGCGCGGCAGTCCCCTAGCCAATCATTTACATAAATAAAATATATAATCCGCACAATGTTTATTGACAAACCAATGCTTCTGAGCTATAATATTTCTCGTTGATTGGACATGCACCATTAGCTCAGTTGGTAGAGCACCTGACTCTTAATCAGGGTGTCCAGGGTTCGAGCCCCTGATGGTGTATTAACGAAAATTAGGGCACCTCCCACAAGGAAGTGCCCTAATACTTTGTCAGATGTCTACAAAAATCTTCGTCCCTTTTGTTATCCGGAGATTAACCAGCACAAGCGGAATTTTTGGCATTTTCCCAAAACGCACAAGATGGCGCCTTTTCATGTGGCTTTTCTACACCAAAAATTGAATTTTTAACTTTTGGAAGCTGCAAAATCCGACAACGCCGCCTCCGCGCGATCCGACATCTTCTGGGAGCCCTTGATGTAGATGTTGGTCGTCGTATCCTGCGAGGCGTGGCCCTCCCACTGCTGGATCGTCTTGTCGTCAGCGGCGCGGCGCTCGAATCTCCGATTCGACCGTCGCGGTTCCCTTCGGGAACTGACTTTGCCGGTGGCAAAGTCACCTCGCCCAGCTCATGCAGCACAGTCGCGTGGCTGTAGCGGAACATGTGGGGATGGAGGTCGTCGATCTGGAGGATCTTCTTGATGCGCTTCAGCGCCTTGACCAGCATGGACTTGGTGTAGGGCGTGTCCTTGTTTCCGACGATGAACTGGCCCTCCCGCTTCATGCGCTCAAGAATCTCCTTCAAAGGCTTTACCAAGGGGATGGTGCGGTTGCTGGTTTTGGTCTTGGGCGACTGGATCGTCGCCGTGTTCGCACCGTTGTTGAAGGCGGCCTGCTGGGTGACGTGGATGCAGTTTTCCTCGAAGTCCACATTGTCC
>CACZXF010000044.1 GCA_902785105.1 uncultured Eubacteriales bacterium
GCCCCATTGTCAAGGAAACCGTGGAATAAATGCCCTGACCGGGATACACTGACAACCTTACCCGCCTTTCCTCTTGTCCGCTGTTTCGTGGCCACTCCAAAGCGGGGGAATTATCTAAGAGTGGAGTGTGAAGAGTGGAGAGTGGAGATAAGGGTGCCGGGTATCCAATAAATCAATGAAATCCGGAGGATTTCCACCAAAACTCCACTCTTCACTCTCCACACTCCACTCTCAAACAAATTCCAATTTATCCTGCCTCCCCTTACAGCCCCTCCACGACCTCCATCCCCAGCAGGGCCAATGCCTCGCGGGCGTCGGCGTAGAGGTCATCTCGGGCGAGGAAATCGGGCTTGTGGGCGTCGTAGCCGATGATGACCTTGCAGCCGGTCTCGGCAGCGATCTCCCAGAAGGACGGGCAGGGGTAGCATTCCCAGCCGTGTTCCATGGCGTCGGGGGTGCGGGCGACGCCCAGGAGGTTGAATTCGAGGGGAAGGTCCAGGGCTTTGGCGGCCTGGCAGAGGTCGATGGCGACGGCGCGGCAGTCGGCGTCGAAGTGGGAATAGGTGTTCATGTAGAGGTCGGGGTGGGCCACATAGTCATAGAGGCCGGTTGCCATGCCCGCGAGGGTGCGCTTGCCGTAGCGTATGACGGAATCCGGGCGGGTACAGTGGCCGAAATAGAAGCCGCCCGCGGGATACAGGCGCATATGGTCGCCCTCGTCGCTGTAGTCGTAGTGGTTGCCGAGGATGATGTAATCGAGGTACTGGGCCTTGAAGTCACGGAGCCACCCGAAGTATTCCGGGAACGCCTCGCATTCCAGGCCCAGCGGTATCTCGATCTGCCCGGCGTACTTCTCCCGGAGGCCCAGCACCGTCTGACGGTAGTCCTCAAATTGGTCCAGCCGCATCCTCATGCCGCTGACGAAACCGCTCTTATAGGGCCAGGGCGTGTGGTCCGCAAACCCCAAAACGGCAAAGCCCGCCCTTATGGCGGTCTGCACATACTGTTCCTCCGTCCCCGAGGCGTGCTGGCAGCGCCAGGTGTGGGTGTGGTAGTTTTTTTTGACGGGATTCATAATACACCTCATGTGTTGAAAAATGGGGAATGGGAAATGGGGAATGGGGAATGAATAGTCGGGAACCGCATGATCTATCGTTCGTTACCCGACGGGGCAAAAACGCCGCCCCTACAAGGTTTAAGGCAGTTAAACGCTATTCATTCCCCATTCCCAATTCTCCATTCCCCATTCAACCAGACTATCTCTCTTCCCGGAAGTACGGCACGCCCAGGCTGGCCGGGGGATGATTTTCGCGCTTGGAGCGCATGCTGGTGATGATGAGCACGATGATGGTGACCACATAGGGGAACATCTTATAGAGCTCCTTGACGGCCAGGTTCATGCCGGAGGGGATGTACATATGGAGGATGTACAGCCCGCCGAACAGCACGGAGGCCAGCACGCCCACGTTGGGCCGCCAGATGGTGAATATGACCAGCGCGATGGCCAGCCAGCCGCGGTCGCCGAAGGCGTTGTTGGACCAGATGCCGCTGGCGTAGTCCATGACGTAGTAGAGGCCGCCGAGGCCCGCGATCATGCTGCCTACGCAGGTGGCGACGTACTTATAGCGGCCCACGTTGATGCCGGCGGAGTCGGCGGTGGCGGGATTCTCACCCACGGCGCGCAGGTGGAGGCCGGTGCGGGTGTGGCTCAATACATAGCCCGCAATCAGGGCGATGACGACGGCGGCGTAGGCCAGCCAGCCGTAGGACAGGAATATCTGTCCGAACCAGCCGGTGGTATTCGCCCAGGGCAGGGTCTGCCGGAAAGCGTTGCTGGTGGCGGAGAGGGCCAGATAGGGCATGTCGGAGCCGGCCAGCTTGATGAGGGAGCCGCCGAAGAAGTTGCCGAAGCCCACGCCGAAGGTGGTCAGCGCCAGGCCCGTGACGTTCTGGTTGGCGCGAAGGGTGACCGTCAGGAAGGAATAGATCAGTCCCATCAGGAAGGACCCCGCCAGACAGGCCAGCGTGGGGATCAGCACCGCCATGAAGGGGCTGAACGCCTCCGGATTCGGCAGCGAGGATTCATAGAGAAAGGCCCCGATGACGCCGGAAATCGCGCCGACGTACATCGTGCCGGGGATGCCCAGGTTCAGGTTGCCCGACTTCTCGGTCAGTATCTCGCCCGTGGACCCCAGCAGCAGCGGTATGCCCTGCATCACGGCACGGGGGATGAAGGAGATGATGTCAAACATGGTTTTTGCCTCCGGTGAGTGGTCAGTGTTGTTAAACAATGGGGATTTATCGGAATGATGCCCACTCTCCTGTAGGGGCGGCGTTTCGCCGCCCGCCTCATCAAATAAAGCATATCGTTGAGGGCGGGCGCCGAAACGGCGCCCCTACAGGGGATAATTTGTCGCTCGTATAAATCCCAACCTCTAAACTCCGCTTTCCTTCTTCCCCCCATGGCGGAAGTTGATCTTATAGGTGATGAAGAACTCGCTGCCGATGATGAAGAACAGTATAATGCCTGTCAATATATCGGAGAAGGACTGGTTCAGCCCGAAGGTCTTGGAGATCTCGCCCGCGCCGCGGCCCAGGAAGGCAATGAGGAAGGAGGTGAGTATCATCCAGATGGGGTTGAACTTGGCAAGCCAGGAGACCATGACAGCGGTGAAGCCGTTGCCGCCGGCCAGCGTGGTGGTGAGGGTGTGGTCCGTCGCGCCCACCAGCAGCAGGCCGGTGAGGCCGCAGATGCCGCCGGAGAGCAGCATGGTGCGGATGATGACCTTGTCCACCTTGATGCCCACGTACCGGGCGGTGCGCTCCGATTCGCCGACCACGGAGATCTCATAGCCGTGCTTGGTGTAATTCAGATAGATGTACATGAGCACGCAGACCACGGCCACCACGAGGATGTTCAGCAGGTAGCGCTGACCGCCGATGACGGGGAGCCAGCCGATCTCCGTCTTTTGATTGATGATGCCGATCTGCCCGGAGCCCTTGGGCGATTCCCAGACCACGCAGAAGAAGGCGACGAGCTGGGTGGCGATGTAGTTCATCATCAGCGTGAACAGCGTCTCATTGGTCCCCCATTTCGCCTTGAAGAAGGCGGGGATGCCGCCCCAGATGGCACCGGCGATGATGGAGCTGACGATCATGCAGCAGATGATGGCCCAGTTGGGGAGCGCATCCCTCAGCGTGATCATGCAGGCCGCCGCGGCGAGGCAGCCCGCCAGCGTCTGGCCCTCGCCGCCGACATTCCAGAACTTCATGCGGAAAGCGGGGGTGACGGCCAGGGAGATGCAGAGCAGTATGGCCACATTCTGAAAGGTGACCCATATCTTTCGCGCGGAGCCGAAGGTGCCGTGGATGATGGTGCTGTAGATATTCAGCGGGTTTTCGCCGGTGACCAGCACCGTCACCGCCGCGCAGACGATCAGCGCCAGCACCACCGCGCAGCCCCGGACGATCCAGGCCACATACCATGGCACGGCGCTGCGCTTGGAGATGTGAAAGAGGGGTTCCTTATTCATGCTGCGTCCCTCCGATCTGCGTCATCATCATGCCCAGCTCCCGCTTGTTGGTCTTGCGGCCGTCCACGATGCCGCTGACCTTGCCGCCGCACAGCACCAGTATCCGGTCGGCCAGCTCCACCAGCACGTCCAGATCCTCGCCCACGTAGATCACCGCCACGCCCGCGGCCTTCTGCCGGTTGATGAGGTCATAGATGATATAGGAGGCGTTGATGTCCAGCCCGCGCACGGCGTAGGCGGTCATCAGCACCGAGGGGGCCTGTGTGATCTCGCGGCCCACCAGCACCTTCTGCACATTGCCGCCGGACAGCCGCCGCACGGGGGTGGTGAGGCTGGGGGTGGCGACCTCCAGGTCGTGGACCACCTGCTCGGCCACGTGGTGGGGCGTCGCCCGGTCGGTGAACAGGGAATGGCCCTGGCGGAAGGAGCGGAGCATCATGTTGTCGTCGATGTCCATGTTGCCCACCAGGCCCATGCCCAGCCGGTCCTCCGGCACGAAGGACAGCACCACGCCCAGCTCCTGTATCTTCAGCGGGTCCATGCCGATGAGCTTCTTTTTCGTCCCGTCGTCGCTGATATATTCGATGTCGCCGCGCTCCACGGGCTGGAGACCGGCCATGGCCTCCAGCAGCTCCTTCTGGCCGCTGCCGGAGATGCCGGCGATGCCCAAGATCTCCCCGGCGTTGGCAGTGAAGCTGACGCCGTCCAGCTTGAGGATGCCGTCGATATTGCGGACGGTGAGGTCGGTGACCTCCATCCTCGGGCGGGGATTGACGGGCTCGGGGCGGTCGATGTTCAGCGTCACGGAGTGGCCCACCATCATGTTGGTCATCTCCTGGGCGTTGGTCTCGGCGGTCATCATGTCGCCGATGTATTCCCCGCCGCGCAGCACCGCCACCCGGTCGGAAAGGCTCTCCACCTCGTGCATCTTGTGGGTGATGATGACGATGGCCTTGCCGTCGTCCCGCATGCTGCGCAGCACGTTGAACAGCTTGTCCGCCTCCTGGGGCGTCAGCACGGCGGTGGGCTCGTCCAGTATCAGTATGTCCGCGCCGCGATAGAGCACCTTCACGATCTCAACGGTCTGCTTCTGGGAGACGGACATGTCATAGACCTTCTGCTTCGGGTCCACCTCGAAACCGTATTGATCGCAGATGGCCTTGATCTTCGCCGTGGCCGCGTTCAAATCCAGCTTGCCCTTCAATCCCAGCACGATGTTCTCCGCCGCCGACAGCACGTCCACCAGCTTGAAGTGCTGATGGATCATGCCGATGCCCAGGGCATAGGCGTCCTTCGGGTCGCGGATGACCACCTTCTTGCCGTCGATCAGTATCTCGCCCTCGTCCGGATAGTAGATGCCGGAGAGCATGTTCATCAGCGTGGTCTTGCCGGAGCCGTTTTCCCCCAGCAGGGCCAGTATTTCGCCCCGGCGGATCTCCATCGAGACGTCCTTGTTGGCAACGACCTTGCCTATGAATCGCTTTGTGATGTGCCTGAGTTCCACGGCAGGCGCTCTGTTTTGCAAGTTCTTCACCCCTTGTGTAGATTGGGAATGGGTTTAATTTACCAGTATGTTGGTGTGTCGTTGGGGAGCGGGCGGCGAAACGCCGCCCCTACAGGGTTGATTCCTGTTTCGATGATATTGTCCTGTTATAACAAAGGCCGCAGCCATTTGGGGAGACGAACCTCTCAGTCACGCTTCGCGTGCCAGCTCCCCTGAAAGGGGAGCCAAGGGGGACGTCCTTCCTGGCTCCCCTTTCAGGGGAGCTGTCAGCGAAGCTGACTGAGAGGTCGTGACCCCGTTACCCTGACAATTTCCCGGTATATTCCAAAGGGCAGCGCAGCGGCGTCCGGGTCCCTGCGCTGCCCTTCGCAATATGGCGGAAAGACAGGGACGTCCCGGTTTTTGGCCGGGACTTCCCTGTGGTCCTGTTGAATTACTTATCAATGATGGTGATGCCGTCGATGTCGAGGTCGAAGTAGGGCGCAGAGCGGAACTTGGACTCCTCGAAGGCGCCGTCGATGACGACCTCGGTCTCGCCCACGAAGTCGCCCATGTCGTCCACGTCGGCCAGATAGGTGGTCAGGGCTTCGCCGCCCACGGTGAAGGTGTTGGTATCGAACACCTTGATGGAGCCATCCTGGAGCGCGGCCTTGACTTCGGCGATCTTCTCCACGGTGCCGGCGGCGGCGACGGCCTCGTTGACCTCGGTGAGCTGCACGGACTCAGTCTCGATGGTGCCGGTCCAGTCGGCCTCGATGGGGGTGCCGTTCTGCACGCACTCGATCATGTGCTTCATGTAGGGCGCCCAGTTGATGCGGGAGGACACGATGAAGGTGTTGGGGCAGGCGTCGATGGTGGAGCCGTTGTAGGAGACGTCGGGCACACCGGCGTTCTCGCAGGCCGTGGGCGCGCCCATGGAGTCGGCGTGCTGGGAGATGAGCTTGCAGCCATTGGAGATCAGGCGGGTGGCGCCCTCCTTCTCCAGGGCCTCGTCATACCAGGAATTGGTGAAGGTGACCTCCATGGTGGCGGTGGGGCAAACGGAGCGCGCGCCCAGGAAGAAGGAGGTATAGCCGCTCTTCACCTCGGCATAGGGGAAAGCGCCCACATAGCCGATCTTGGCCTCTTCGGCGGTGAACTGGCCGGCCTCGATCATCTCATTGAGCTTCATGCCGGCGGCAACGCCCGCCAGGAAGCGGCCCTCATAGATGGAGGCGAAGGCATTGTGATAGTTGTCCAGGCCCACGGTGTGCGCCTGGGTGCCGGTGGCGTGGCAGAACTGCACGTCGGGGTATTCCTTGGCGGCCTGGATCATGAAGGACTCATGGCCGAAGCTGTCGGCGAACACGATGTTGCAGCCCTCGTCCTCGACGAGCTCGGCGGCGGTGTCGTAGCACTGCTGGCCCTCGTCGATGTTGGTGATGAACACGTATTCAACGCCCATCTCCTCGCAGGCTTCTTTCGCGCCGTTGATGAAGTTCAGGTCGTAGGTGGAGTTCTCGTCGTGCAGGAAGATGAAGCCGACCTTCACGGGAGCGGCCTCAGCGGACGCAACCGCGAACAAACAGGCGATCAAAGCGATCGTCGTCAGGATGCTGAGCAGTTTCTTCATAACCCAAATACCTCCTGTAATAACCGGTATATCTGTATACCGGTGGATAGCATAATAATACCTTTCACACATAATATAAGATAGCACTTTCTTGTAAAAGCCATGGAAATCATCATAATTCAACGGAAAAGTCCGAGGTTTTTAACCGTGAATGTACGGATTTTTACCTGTTTTAAGGAAAATTCAGCGCATTAAAGCGGCAAAACGAGGGTAATTCCCGAACGTTCGGGGGTTTGAGGCAGTTTTTATATTAAGGGATTTTAAGGGAAGATGCACACTCTCCTGTAGGGGCGGCGTTTCGCCGCCCGTCCGACAGAACTTGCCGTCTCGCTAAGGGGACGGGCGCCGAAACGGCGCCCCTACAGGGATAGTTTGTCTCCCCGATAAACTTCAATTTATCAAGAACATCAACCCGCTTCTGTTCCCCCAGCAAAAAAGCACCCGCCGGAGCGATTCCGACGGGTACGGGGAAGCATGGATCAATGGCCCAGCTCGTAAGCCTGGATGACATCGCCGACGGCGTTGAGGAACACGACGCCCCAGGCGACCTCGTCCTTGATGACGGTGCCATAGACGTGGGTGGAGTGATCAAATTCGACGGTATCAAACTCGACGGAGCCGTTCTCGCTGTAGGGAATGGCATAGGCCGCGTCGCCGCCCATGACGAGGTCGAAATGGACGATATCGCCGGCATCGGGCTTGGTCACGTACTGGGTATAGCTGGTGGGCAGCGCAGGCGTCGGGGTGGCGGTGGGAACGGGGGCAAAGCCGACATCGCCGGTCGCCGCGCCGCCGTCCGCACCGAGGATGCCGCCGGCACTGCCGTCATCGGCACCCAGGAAGCCGCCGCTACTGCCGTCCGCGCCCAGGAAGCCGCCGCTGCTGCCGTCGTCCGCGCCCAAGAAGCCGCCGGTGCTGCTGTCGTCGGTGGTAGGCAGACCGCCCGCGCCGACGCTCTGGATGATCTGGCCGTCCAGGCCCTCCACCACGGGCGCATAGCCGCCGCCGATCGCACCTTCCGCGAAGGCGGCCATGGGGGTATCGGGCTCCTGGATCTCGACCTCAGTCTCCTCCAGGGGCTCTTCGACTTCCTCAATCGGGGCCTCGGGCTGCGCTTCCTCCGCGGGAACCACGACCTCGCCGTGCACCACATTGGAGGCTTCATCGACCTGGGGCTCAGAAACCGGCGCGTCGGGAACGGTGTTGTTCACGCCTGCATTGGGGGCCAGGGTGGGCTCGGGGGTGCCGAGGACCTTGGGCACGAAGGGCGCGTCCACATAGCAGAGGCCGCTGATGCCGTACTGACCGCTGATGATGGGGGTCCAGGCATCGTGGGCGGTGATGCTGATGCTCTTGACGGTGCCGTTGGCGGCGGCGAAGCAGCCTTCCTCCATCAGCACATAGTAGCTGTGCTGACGGTCGCCGAACTCGAGGCTCTTGGGCAGGTGGATCTCGACGCACATGCCGCCGCCCCACATGAGGCCGTCCAGCTCCGCGTCGTTGAGATGGCGGATGCGGACGCTGTTGGGATTGGCGAAATTCACGGCGCAGAAGATCTGGTCCTCCATGCCCGGGACCACCTCATAGACGGTCATGGTGCCCGCGCCGACCATCAGGTCCTCGCGGGGCAGGTACATCTCCAGCACATCGCAGAAGCCCGTCACCGGCAGCTTGGGGGTGGGATAGATGATGACATAGCCCATCGTCTGCGACAGGTCCACCGGGGACGACTTGGAATAGGGCTTGGAGGGGCCGCAGCCCTCGGGCCAGGCCGCCGCGAGACACGCGCCGCCCAACATTAGGATACCAACCAGCACCAGAGCGATCAGTTTCTTCATATGATTGTCTCTCCTTCCCGAATGCGCCGCGCCACCACGACGAAGCGTCCGTCGTCGCGACGTGAATGGTCACAGGTCGTCAGTGTGATGAACTCGTCGCCAAATTTGACGTCGATGCCCGTCTCGTAGATCTTATAGGTATTGATGTCCTTCAGCCAGTTGTCCGCGTCGATCTTATACTGTATGTTGACGCTGTAGCGGAAGCCCTCCTCATATTCGTCGTAATCGGCGGAATAGAAGGCGGCGAAGACCACATACTGCTTGCGCTCCATCAGTGAATCGAATTCGACCACCTTGTGGGTGCGCCAGAAATCGTAATCCTTGTACACCTGGAGCCGGCCGAACATCGCGCCGCTGTTCATGTGGTGGCCGCTGATGACCAGATTGTAGCTGGGGGTGTAGGGGTCGCAGCCCGCGTCCAGTATGATCTGGCCGTTGACGTTGTCGTTGCCGTAGAAATCCCGGCGCAGATAGTATTCCCTGTCAGCAGTCTGCACCACGGGGTAGTCGATGTTGGTCCCCGCGATGTAGAGCCAGCCCACCAGATCGTGATTCAGGTTCCATATGTCCCGGAGCTCCGGCAGCATCTGATCCAGCACCAGTGTCTTTTTCTTCTTGGCGTCATAGGGATCGGGGTCGTCGCGCAGTTTGCGGTCCGGGGTGGGCGAGGGCGTCGGGGAGGGTGTCGGCGTCGGCGTCGGTGTGGGCGTCGGCGTGTGGATCTGAATCTCCGGGCCCTCCAGCAGCAGCTCCTTAAAGCCCGGCGTCGGAGTGGGCCGGGGCGTGGGTGTGGGCGCGGCTACCCTGGTGGGCCTTGGCGCGACCGCCTCCCCCTTCTCGGCCTCGACGGCCTGGGACGCGGCCTCCGACTCAGGTTCGCTGACCTCGATTTCCGCCGTTCTCTCCGCGGGCTGCCCGGAAGGCGCTTCCTCAACCGGCGGCTCCATCGGGGTACTCCCTTCTGAGGGCGGTTCCGTGGGCTCGGCGGCCTCCGTGGGCGCCTCCGTCTCAACGGGCGCGTCCGTCGCGGGCGCCTCTGTGACGGGCGGCTCCGTGGGCGCCTCCGTTGGCTCCGGGGTATCCGTGAGGTTCGGCGCGATGGGCGTCTCGATATGCTCCTCCGTCAGCACGCGCATGCGCATGTCGGAGAGGGACTCGACCACATCGTTGGTGGTGTCCAGCTCCTTTTTATAGCGGATGGGATAGGACACCGCCACGCCGATGCACACGACGGCAATGAGTATCAGCAGTATCCTCGCGATTTTCATGGAACCAAATGAATCCTTTCCTGTGAGTGTTTGGCAAATTGGAATTTGCCAGGGAGACAAACAATCCCTGTAGGGGCGCCGTTTCGGCGCCCGCCCCCCGTGAGACGGCATGTTCTACCGGGCGGGCGGCGCAACGCCGCCCCTACAGGAGAGATGGGATACTCCCCGGCAAATCCCCATTTATAAAACATACAAAACGCAAGGTCTTTCTGCCCATACTGCCGCGCCGGGAACCGGCGCGGCAGCCTGAGAGTTGTGTTTAATTGTCGGAAGAATTACGCGCCCTTGCGCTTTTTCTTCTTTTCCATGTTGCTGAGCACGATCACGGCGACCAGCGCGCAGAGGCCGACGCTGCCGAAGATGATGGGATAGATCGGCATTTCGTCGCCGGTCTTCATCGGCTCGCCCCACAGCGGCATGGGATAGTCGTAGAGTGTCAGGAGCTCTTCCAGATCGCCCTCGCCCATGGGGAAGCCGGCCAGCGGGGTGCCGGTATCGCGGAAGGTCTCGTAGTCGATCTCCTCACCGGTGGCGGGCGGCATGTAGGGACGTTCGGGCAGGCGGGAGTTGGTGATCGTGGAACCCTCAAACCGGGCGAAGTAGCCGTTCACCGCTTCCTCCTGGATGGTGTAGGTGTACTTGTTGCCGAAGCCATCGTCCTCGGGGATGTTGTTGAAGCTGAACTGCCAGTTCTGCAGGGAGGTCACGGTGCGGCGCTCCACCTCGACGCCATCGCGCATCAGGCGCACGACGATCTGATTCGGGCGCTGTCCGCTGGCGTTGTCCATATCCCTCCAGATCTTGATGCCGCTGATGCTGATGTAGCGCTCCGGGGGCTTGCGGATCAGGTGGTTGGTGATGGTGGTGCCGTTCAGCTCGGTGGTGTAGCCGTTCACCGAGAGCTCGCGGGCCAGGTAGTTATAGGGCGTGCCGTTCTGGTCCACCGCCGGCAGGTTGCTGAAGGTGAAGCTCCAGGTGTCGCCGGTGCCGGTCATGCTGGCCATGTTGATCTGCTCGCCGTTGCGCAAAAGCTGCACGGTGATGCTGGCCGGGCGCGTCCTGTGGGTATTGCTGTCGTCGTCCCAGACCTTCCGGATGGTGACGTTGGTCGCCGGCGTCGGGGTGGGCGTGGGCTCCGGAGTGGGTGTATTCTCGGGCGGCTCCGTCGAAGGCGGCGGGGTCGTGTTGCTCGGCGGAGTCGTCTGTCCCGGAGGCGGCGTCGTAGTGGTGGTATCCGGCGGCGGAGTAGTCCGGGTACGAGTGGTTCCGCCACCGCCACCTCCGCCGCTGGGGGTGGTGTTACTGGGACTCGTTGTTTGCGGATTAGAGGGCGGTGCCGTTGTCACAAGGTAATTAATCAAATTCCCTTTCGCAGTCGAAGCCGTACTTCCAGCTTTGACCTCAACCACGGTTGGTTCAGGAGTGACGAAGGTCTGCCATTTCTTGCTCTCCGGCATATCGGTATAGCCGAGTTCCTTAATCGTATATTTACCGGGCAAAAGCCTTCCAGGCACTTCCACCGTTCTGGAATGCTGATTGTTGATCTTGATGGATACTATCTCATCATATGTATTCTGCGGGTCGGGACCCTTGACCTGGAAATTGAAGGTCGCATTGACCACGTTGTTGTTCGGAGCCTTGCTCTTGTCATAGTCATAGAGGACCGTCTTTGTGAGCTCCAACTTACCAGTGGTTTGATTATTGATGATTGTTTCCGCCTGGGTGGGAGTCGTAGTCTTGTCTTTTTCGACCTTTAACGTGACGCTCCCCACTTCAACCAACATGCCCTTGTCTTTCCAATCATCCTCCACATACTCGGTGATGGTATACGAGCCAACAGGCAGATTCTCTTTGATGGCGCTGTACTTGATTTCACCTTTGTAACCCTCGGGAATCGTAATATCCAGCGTGCGATCCACTTCTTTGCCGTCGAGATAGTCAGACATATCCTTGCCCTTTTCCTCCAGCGGTCCCTCGATTTTGAAGTGGAATGTCATGCCCTCGACGAGCTTATTATTCGCCGAAGTGGGTGCCTTGCCATCGATCTTGAGTTGCTTTGCAACCTGCAAACTGCCGCGTTCCGGTTTCTTCTCCTCTTTCAGGGTATTGACCAGGGCATAGCTATAGGAAACCTTGAGGGCGGCGGTGAGCCTTTTCTGCCCAAAGGCATCAAGTCCATCAGCAGCCGCCTTGACGGTATAGACCGCGGTTTCAACGTCTTCCTTAAAAGGCTGCCAAGTGCAAGTGTATTTATTATCACTGGTCAGCTGCTTTTTCTCTGCATCCGTTGCATTTCCATCCTTCAGCACTTCCACGGTGATGTTCTTATAACCGTATGTATTGACAACTGCCTCATCCAGGCTGACTTGAATGGTCAAAGACTCAAGTTTAGAATCATAGCCCGTAACTGTCGGTTCGGAGATGCTGTATTGATAGGGCTCGCCATATTCATCGAAGGCGGGCAGGTCATTCCAGGTGGCGATCTCATTCTCTCCCACTGTCTTGGCCAGCGGGATCGGCTTGCTCTCCTGTGTCGTTTCCTTCGAGCCCTTCTTCGTCAGATTGACGGTGATGCCCTCCGGGGGCCGGTATTGGGAATTACCGCCATCTTTCCAGGTTTTTGACACGGACACCGTTACGGGGCTGCCTTTGATATATTCAAACTTTGACGAGTCAATTACGATATCTAAAGCACCTTTCTTCGCCCAGGTAACGCTGAACACAAAGGGGTTGATATTTAGCAGGGGATTGCCGGTGCCTTCTCTGCGGCGGGCATAGTAAATGCCGCAGCGCATCATTTGGGATTCTATAGCGCCCTTCTCATCCATCACAAGTTCTTTGTATCGCTTGAGTCCCTCGGGCTTGGAGTCAATCACCCTCTTTGCTTCCCTTAAAAGATCCACAGAGAAGCTGTCGCCACTGGACACCCGTTCCTTAAAGATCTGAGAGAAGTTCTCATCGTTCGCAAATACGCCGGCAGCCTCCCAGCCATTGGGAAAATTGGAGAAATCTTTGCTCTCCCTCGCGATCCAGTACACGTCGAAGGCAAGGCCAGACGCGGCGGTAAAGCCTATCCCCTCGTTGGTTTTAACATAGCCACCTATATCGCGGTACTCCACTTCGGGGACATAATAAACCGTTTTGCAGTAATCGACATACAGATCCGCAGTAATCGCCTGAACCTTTTCAGCGTCGGTCTCCCCGGACACCTCAACCTTCAGCACATCTTTTGGGCGATTCAAAGAATAAAAACCTTTATCGGATGTCCATTTATCGGTATAGTTGTTGGATGCTGTCAGGGTCAGGGGTTCCATGTAGCGCACGCCATCGCGCAGGAACTCGACAGTGATATCCCGCGGCGTCTCGTCCTCCCGCCATACTTTCCTGACAGTGATTACTTCCGAATCTTTTCTTTTCGAAAGTAGATAATCGTTATAAAAACTGTCAGGGGAAGAATAGACATAGCGATTGCCCTCGCTGTCAAAGGCAGGCAGATCATCCCAGCTCACGGACCAGGTATTCCCACCGTCCGCAGGCGCTTCGATGTCCTTCAAATAGTAATTATCATAATTGAACGCGCCTCCCACAACAGAATCGGGACGAAGGCCGTCAAAATTATCCTCGTCCTCCCATATTATGGTTTCGGTCGCGGTGGCCGGCCTGCCCTGAATGGGCTTGGCCTCGCCCAGCGCCACAGCGGGAAGGCACGGCAACAGCAGGCACACGCACAGCATGAGCCCGATCAGCTTCCTGAAAGTCTTAGTCATAACAGCATCCCCCATCATTTTCTCTTCCCGGGTTGTTTCAACTTAAAGCGGCGCTTGGGCCGGATCAGCAGCATGAGAAGCAGTCCCACCATTGCCACGGGCACGGCGCAGACCACCGCGCCCTCCGGCAGTGTGGCGGCCTCCACGCCGTCCGACAGGGCCAGGGCTTCTGAGATATCCTCCAGCGACACCCGCCTGCCGCGCACCAGCAGCCGGTGGGAATTGACGCCGTAGGGCGTACAGGTCACAAGGGTCAAGAGGTCCATGCCGTCCACGATGGCCATGTAGTCCAGCTCATGGGGCAACACCACCGAAATTTGGTCCACCTGGTAGACCAGGAGTTGGTTGAGTACCGATATATAGATGATATCCCCGCGGCCCAGCTTATCCAGATCGGTGAACAATCGGGCGCTGGGCAGGGCGCGGTGTCCGGCGAGGCCGCAGTGGGTGCTCTCTCCGCCCACCGGCAGGGAAGTGCCCTCCATGTGGCCCACGCCCCGGGCGAGGCCGTCGTCCTCCGTGGTGTGGAAGATGGGCAGCTTCACGCCGATCTTGGGGATCTCCAGCACGCCCATGATGCCATCGCCATTGGGATTGAGAAGTCCTCGATACCTCGGCGAGCTGCGCTGGGCGGCTTCGGTGAATACGTCCTGGATCTCGACCGTTCTGAGCTCCCGGTTGTATTCCTCGGCCTCCTCCATCAGCTCCCGGTTTTCCGAGGGGTCCATGGTATCGGCCATCCAGTCGTAGTCGTAGATGCGTCGGGTGTTCATAAACTGATTATACTGGTCGCTCACCGTGGGATATAACACCACCGCCACGGCGGACAGCACGACCACCACGATCAGTATATTGATAATTTTAGAAATCATATTCAGCTCACCGGCCCTATGGCGAACAGCGGCCAGACCACCGCCAGCGGGCGCGCTTCCACGTCCGCCTCCGACGGCATACCGAAGGCACGGCTGCGGCTGTCGATGGAAATGGCGTTGTCATCGCCCATCAGGAACATCCTGCCGGCGGGCACCTGGACGGGATAGATCAGATCGCTGTAGCCCAGATCGCCCACCAGGGACTCCTGATTGAGTATCAACTGGCCGCCGCCGGAATCGAAGGTATCGCCGCCCAGGCCGATCACCCGCTTGATGACCAGCATGGAGGGGGCGGCCTCCTGTTCCTCCCCGTCCTCCGCCTGGGAGGGCTGTCTGTAGCGCACCAGCACCAGATCGTTTTGCTTGATTTTGCGGTAATCCTCGGGAATAATGCCCATCAGGCGGTTGAGCATGGACTGCTTGACGCAGATCACCATATCCCCGCCGTTCAGTGTGGGTCTCATGCCGGAGCCCCGGAGGGTGACGAGATCGAAGCCGAAATAGAATATGGCCCCGCCCGCCAGCAGTGAAAATATAATGATAAACAGCAGCACGTTTCTGCGGTGCCGACGGTACAGCCGCCGCCGCGTGCGGCGAATCTCCCTCTGGGCCAGGTCCGCGGACGGCGCCCAGTCGACGCCCCGCTTCACGGCGGCCAGCCGCATCTCGGCGCGGCGCGTCATCTTATGGGACATGATCGCCTCCCGCGCTGCGCGATATTGTCAGACATTGACATCATGGGTCCGACCGCCTCAATCCCCGCGCTTGTAGAAATCCTTGCCGGCCGGCACGATGGTGAGGTCCTTCCGCTTGATCTTCCGGTTCTTGCGGCCGGTGGAGATCATCATGGCGATGAAGAGCACCAGCAGCATGGGCACCGCGAAGACCGGGGCCATCAGCCTGGCGTCGATCTGGGTGGCGTCGGCCGCGACGCGAATGATCTTTTCCAGCTCGGCGTTTTCCGTGCGGTGGCCGCGCACCAGCAGGCGGTGGGTGTTGACGCCGTAGGGCGTGCAGGTGACCAGCGTGCAGTAGTCCTGTTCGGGGTCGAGGGCCAGCGCGTCCAGCTCCTCGGGCAGCACGATCAGTATCTGATCGACCTGGTAGGTCATGATCTCATTCATCACTCGGATGACGAAATCATCGCCGATCTCCATCTTGTCCAGGTCCGTAAACAGCTTGGCGCTGGGCAGACCTCTGTGGCCCGAAAGCACGGTGTGGTCACCGATCTCGCCGGTGGGCAGGCTCGTGCCCTCGATGTGGCCGATGCCGATCTGCAGGACCGCCTCGTCGGTGCCGTGGTAGATGGGCAGCGTGCAGTTGATCCGGGGCACCTCTATGTAGCCCATGATGCCCGAACCCATCAGGTTCAGCAGACTCTCGTATTCCTCGTATTCGCTCTCGTCCAGCGTAAAGCGGTTGGCCTTGTATTTCAGGCCCTCGTTGTAGGCCCTGGCCCGCATCCATTCGTAATCGTAATCCGTCTGATCCACGGCTTCCATCTGCTCGATATAGTTCGCGATGGCCTTGGATTGATGGAAACTGTTCCAATAATCGCTCAGCGTCGGATACAGCAGTATCGCGATGCCCAGCAGGAGAACGATGACCAGTATGATCGTCGAAAGGTGTTTTTTCATCGTCGTGCCTTTCTGCCCGCCGCGCAGATACGCGGAGAAAAAACTATCGCCGGGGCAGGCTCTCCACGCCCCACAATAATCCGATAATATTATACACCACAGCCAAAAAACTGTCAATCGCGCGGAACCGACGATTGACACCGCAATCTCGGCAAAAATATGGCTGTCCAGTTAAAGAAAAACAATCGGGGCATATTCTAAACCTTATCTTATATTATACGCCCTCTCTGTTACACAGATGGTTACGCAAAGATTTTTTCAAACACCGTTTTGGGGAAATCGCAATTTCATATAAACGAGGATTTAGATGAGTTTGGAGTGTGGAGTTAAGAGTGTCGGAACCCGGTAAATCAATGAAATCCGGAGGATTTCCACCACAACTCCACACTCAACACTCCAAACTCCACACTCATCCAAATTCCAATTTTTCAATTCCCCCCTCATTGACACTCCCACCGCCCAGCGTATATAATGTCCACAGGAGCGGCCGGGGAAAGCCGCGGGACACAAGGAGGCAAACACAGATATGAAACGATCGGAAATCAACCGGGCGCTGAAGGAGCTCGAGGCGATGTGCGCGAAATACTGCTGCTTTCTGCCGCCCTTCTGCCACATGACGCCGGAGGAATGGCAGACGGCGGGCCACGAGTGGGACGAGGTGCGCGACTGTATGCTGGGCTGGGACATCACGGACTTCGGCCTGGGCGATTTCGACAAGGTGGGCTTCTCTCTCATCACCATCCGCAACGGCTGCCGGACGATGCCGGAGAAGTATCCGAAGGTGTACGCGGAGAAGCTGCTCTATTTGAAGGAGGGCCAGATGGCGGCCAACCACTTCCACTGGTACAAGACCGAGGACATCATCAACCGGGGCGGCGGCAATGTGCTGATCCGGGTGTACAATTCCCATCCGGACGAGTCCATCGACTATGAGTCCGACGTCATCATCCACACCGACGGCCTGCGCCGCGTGGTGCCGGCGGGCACTGTGGTGAAGCTTCGGCCCGGCGAGAGCCTGTGGGTCACCCAGCGGATGTATCACGATTTCGCCGTGGAGCCCGGCACCGGTCCCGTACTGCTGGGAGAGGTCAGCCAGTGCAACGACGACAACACCGACAACCGCTTCAATCCCCCCGTGGGCCGCTTCCCCACCATCGAGGAGGACGAGCCCCCCTATCGCCTGCTCTGCAACGAGTATCCCCCGGCCCCGTAATCACGCATTGCGCCTCTGCCCAGGGTTGATGGGCAGAGGCGCCTGTTATTTCGTGTATCCGATAAATAGGGATTTATCGGGGTAATGCGTAATTCATAATTCATAATGCGTAATTGGAAAATACCTATCGTGTCAGCATTCTCATAATTACGAATTACGCATTATGCCAACAAATTCCAATTTATCGTGATGACCCGGGCATTAAAAAAGAAATTGAGCGGACGGAGCGTCTGCTCAATTTCCTTTGAATATCAGATGATCTCCACAAAGACGGGCTTTTCGATCTTGACGGAAGCGGCCTTCACGACGGTGCGGATGGCCTTGGCGATGCGGCCCTGCTTGCCGATGACCTTGCCCATGTCCTCGGGGTCCACGCGAAGCTCGACGACGATGCTGTCCTCGGTTTCCACCTCGCGCACGTCCACGGCCTCCGGCTTTTCCACCAGAGACTGGGCGATGTACTTCACCAGCTCAACCATGGCTTACAGGACTCCGCCCTTCTTCAGCAGGCCGCGCACGGTGTCGGTGGGCTGCGCACCCACGCCCAGCCAGTACTTGGCGCGCTCGTGGTCGATCTTCAGGGCAACGGGCTCGGAAACGGGATTGTAGTAGCCCAGCTCCTCGATGAAGCGGCCGTCGCGGGGATTGCGGCTGTCGGTGACCACCAGGCGATAGAAGGGCTTTTTCTTCATGCCCATCCTCTTCAAACGAATCTTGACCATTGGAAATTCCTCCTTAGAATGTATCAGTTGAATATATATACGGCACAATTGGGGCCGAGTATATCGGGAGCCTGCGGAGGGGCGGGCGGCGAAACGCCACCCCTACAAGGTTTGGTTTTATTTCGATTTTCCGTTCCTTATCTCATCTTCGGCATACGCCCGAAGGGCATCCGCATTTTGCGCTTGTTGCCGCCGACCATCTTTTTCATCATGTCGCGGGCCTGGTCGAACTGCTTGAGGAGCAGGTTGACCTCCTGGACGGTAGTGCCGGAGCCCGCGGCGATGCGGCGCTTGCGGGAGCCGTTCAGTATATCCGGATTGCGGCGCTCCATGCGGGTCATGGAGAGTATGATGGCTTCGTTCTTCTTCTGGACCTTGGCGATAGCCTCCTCGTCGATCTCGGTATCCTTGATCTTGGCGCCGACGCCGGGGATCATCTTGAGCAGGTCGGTGATGGAGCCCATCTTGCTCATCTGCCTGAGCTGGTCCAGGTAATCCTCCAGCGTGAAGGTGTTGGTGCGCATCTTGCGGGTCAGCTCGATGGCTTCCTTCTCGTCGTAGTTGTCCTGGGCCTTTTCGATGAGGGTCAGCACATCGCCCATGCCGAGGATGCGGCTGGCCATGCGGTCCGGGTGGAAGGGCTCGATGTCCGTCAGCTTTTCGCCGATGCCGGAGAACTTGATGGGCTTGCCGGTGACGGCGCGCACGGAGATGGCCGCGCCGCCGCGGGTGTCGCCGTCCAGCTTGGTCAGTATCACGCCGTCGATGCCCAGCTCGTCGTTGAAGGTCTTGGCCACGTTCACGGCGTCCTGACCGGTCATGGCGTCGACAACGAGCAAAATTTCCTGGGGCTTCACGGTGTCGCGGACGTCCCGCAACTCCTGCATCAGCTTTTCGTCGATGTGGAGGCGTCCGGCGGTGTCGATGATGACGGGGTCGTAGCCGTAATATTTTGCGTGGGCGACGGCTTCCTTGGCGATCTCCACCGGGTTGCCCTGGCCCTTTTCAAAGACCTCCACGCCCACCTGGCCACCGACCACCTGCAACTGCTTGATGGCCGCGGGGCGGTAGACGTCGCAGGCCACCAGCAGGGGCTTCTTGTTGTCCTTCTTGAACATGTTGCCCAGCTTGCCGCACATGGTGGTCTTGCCCGCGCCCTGGAGGCCGGCCATCATATAAATGGTAGGCACCTGGGGGGAGTAGGTCAGCCGGGCGTTCTGGCCGCCCATCAGCGCGGTCAGCTCTTCATTGACGATCTTGATGACCTGCTGGCCGGGGGTCAGGCTGTTGTGGATGTCCGCGCCCACCGCCCGCTCGTTGACCTTCTTGACGAAGTCCTTGACCACCAGGAAGTTGACGTCCGCCTCCAGCAGCGCCATGCGCACCTCGCGCATCGCCGTCTTGACGTCGGCCTCGCTCAGCTTGCCCTTGCTGTTGATCTTTCTGAAAGCATTTTGCAGCTTCTCGGTCAATCCCTCGAACGCCATGTGATCACCTCGCTATATATCCTTGAAAACGCGCTGGAGCGCCTGCCTGGCTTCGTTGAGCCGCGCCGCGTCCTCCGGGCCGGGCGTCATGCGGTTCAATGCCTCCAGGCACTTCGCCGCCGCCGCTTCCTGTTCCCGGTGCCGGGCTACCAGCCCCAGCTTCTTCTCATAATCCGTCAATTGCCGCTTCGATTTCGCGATGGCGTCCGAAACACCCTGCCGGGTGATGTCCATCTGCTCGGCGATCTCCTGCTGGGATAAATCCTCCTCGCAGTACAGCCGCATCAGCTCCTGCCGGTGCGGGGTCAAAAGCGGCCCGTAAAAGTCCAGCAGGTAGTTCAGCGCCACCCGCGCCTCCATGTCCGCCATAAGCAACCCCCGCAAGCAAAATATCTTGACAGCTTTGATATTATAATCCATCCCGCGAACCGTGTCAAGCGGTTTGGGTTGACATCACCGAAGCTTAACGGTGGGAGGCTGGTAAACTGGGATTTGTTGGGGAGTTATCCGCTCTCTTGTAGGGGCGGCGTTGCTGTTAAGGGTAATATGGTATACATTTTGTGCAAGTACATGGTATACACATTTTCCCGCGAAGCGGGGGCGCTTGGGTTTCCG
>CACZXF010000045.1 GCA_902785105.1 uncultured Eubacteriales bacterium
CGAGTCTTCCCGGACTTTCGCTTCTTGGCGCTGGTATTGTCTCCAGGACATAACCCAGCCCAAGATGCAATGTGAGCCTGCGTCGGGAAACGGTCCATACAGAGCGAATGAATGCGATTGCAGAATAGACGTCGGAGAGAACCCTGAACATGGTGGCTCAGGGGTTATTGGTGCCCCTTTATGTGAACTATGACAGGAAACGTCCCTTCCTGACGCAGTTCAAGGAGAATGTCAGGAAGATCGACGGGATGCTGACGGGCATTGAGGGAACGATCGCGGAGATCAAACATAGGTTTCCTGTAATAATATTTTAACGCTTTAGTATGGTTACATGCTGTTGACATTTTCTTAGTTCGTGATATAATGCCAATCAAAGGAACAGGAAAGGTGGGAAATGGTATGAAGTGTCGTCATCATAGTTATTATGCCGTTTCTCGCCTCGCTATCTGCCGCGTTGCGAAGACTTTGTATGTCAATTTCAATGCTGTGCGATTTTTCTTCGCACAGCTGTTTTTTGGCTTTTGGTTTACGCCATTACCCATTTGAAGAATCGCGGACATGGATCATCGATCATTGAGGCGACTCTCCGAATGGGAGGGCCGCTTTTATGATACATTCTTTCTTAGGAGGAACCCCATTATGAAGAAACTGCTTGCCATCCTCGTCGCCAGCGTGCTCTGCCTGAGCATGGCCGCCATTGCCGAAGAAACCTACACCGTAGGCATCTGCCAGCTGGTGCAGCACCCCGCGCTGGACGCCGCCACCCAGGGCTTCCAGGATGCCCTGACAGAGAAGCTGGGCGACGCCGTCACCTTCGACGTGCAGAACGCCTCCGGCGATTCCAACACCTGCTCCACCATCGTCAACGGCTTCGTGTCGAACAATGTGGATCTCATCATGGCCAATGCTACGCCCGCCCTGCAGGCCGCCGTGGCCGCCACCGGCGATATCCCGATCCTGGGCACCTCCGTCACCGATTACGCCACCGCCCTGGACATCGATGACTGGACCGGCGCGACGGGCATCAATGTGTCCGGCACATCTGACCTGGCCCCGCTGGATGAGCAGGCCTCGATGCTGAACGAACTGTTTCCGGACGCCAAGATTGTGGGCCTGTTGTACTGCTCCGCCGAGCCGAACAGCAAGTACCAGGTGGACGTGATCACCGGCTATCTCACCGAGCTTGGCTATGAATGTGTGGAATACACCTTTGCGGATTCCAACGACGTGGCCTCCGTCGCCCAGTCCGCCTGCGATGGCAGCGACGTGATCTACATTCCCACCGACAACACCGCCGCCTCCTGCACCGAGGCCATTTGCAACGTGGTGGAGCCCGCCAGGAAACCGGTCATCGCCGGCGAGGAGGGCATCTGCAAGGGCTGCGGCGTGGCCACCCTCTCCATCAGCTACTACGACTTGGGCTACGCCACCGGCGACATGGCCTATGAGGTGCTGGTGAACGGTGCGGACGTCGCCACGCTGAACGTCGCCTTTGCCACCAACGTCACCAAGGAGTACAACACCGAGCTCTGCGAGCTGCTGGGCATGACCGTGCCCGAGGACTACATGGCCATTCAGTAATCCATAAACGGGAGGGGGACCGATCCCCCTCCCAGACCTGTCTGGAGGAATCACCTTGAACCTGACATCTCTTTTAAACGCGCTGCCCGGCGCGGTGGCCCAGGGGCTGATCTGGGGCATCATGGCCATCGGCGTGTACATCACCTACAAGGTGTTGGATCTGGCGGACCTGACCGTGGACGGCACCATGGCCACCGGCGGCGCGGTGTGCGTGATGCTGATGCTGAATGGCGTCAACGTGTGGCTGGCGCTTGCGTGCGCGATAGTCGCGGGCATGCTGGCGGGGCTCGTGACCGGCATCTTCCACACCGCCATGGGCATTCCGCCGATCCTGTCCGGCATACTCACTCAGCTTTCGCTGTATTCCATCAACCTGGCCATCATGGGCTTCAAGGCCAATCAAGGTATCAACGTCACCAAATACGCGTTGATCGTCAGCCAGCGCAACGTGCGGGCGCTCGATCTGTCCAACCCGATTTTCACTTCCCTCATCGCGCTCATACTGGTCATCGCGGCACTGTACTGGTTCTTTGGAACGGAGCTGGGCAGTTCTCTGCGGGCCACCGGCGCAAACGGGGCCATGAGTCGCGCCCAGGGCATCAATACGAATATCTGCAAGATCCTGGGCCTGATGATCTCAAACGGCATCGTGGCACTGTCCTCGGCCATGCTGTCCCACTACCAAGGCTTCGTGGACGTGAACATGGGTCGCGGGGCCATCGTGATCGGCCTGGCCGCCGTGATCATCTCCGACGTGCTGTTCGGGAAGCTGTTCCGCAACTTCGCCCTGAAGCTGACCGGCGTTGCCATCGGCGCGGTGATCTACTACATCGTGCTGCAGATCGTGCTGTGGCTGGGGCTGAACACCAATCTGCTCAAGCTGCTGAGCGCGCTGATCGTGGCCGTGTTCCTCGCCGTACCCCACTGGAAGGCGAATTTGAAAGGGGGCCGGGGCCATGCTTGAGCTGGTGAACGTGCGAAAGACCTTCAACCCCAAAACCGTCAACGAAAAGGTGGCGCTGGACGGGCTGAACCTGCGCCTTGCGGACGGCGACTTCGTGACCGTCATCGGCGGCAACGGCGCGGGCAAGAGCACCATGCTGAACGCCATCGCGGGCGTGTGGCCCATCGACAGCGGGCGCATCGCCATCGACGGCTACGAGCTCACCCACCTGCCGGAATACCGCCGCGCCGCACTGCTGGGACGGGTGTTCCAGGACCCCATGACCGGCACCGCCGCCACCATGCAGATCGAGGAAAACCTGGCCCTCGCCGCCCGCCGCGGCCAGAAGCGCACGCTAAGGATCGGCATCACTCGGCAGGAGCGGGAGGCCTATCGGGAAAAGCTTAAGCGGCTGGGCCTGGGGCTTGAGGACCGCATGACCGCGAAGGTGGGCCTGCTGTCTGGCGGCCAGCGGCAGGCGCTGACCCTTTTGATGGCGACGCTCAAAAAGCCGAAGCTGCTGCTTCTGGACGAGCACACCGCCGCGCTGGACCCCCGCACCGCTCAAAAGGTGCTGGAACTTTCCGAGCAGATCGTGACCGAGAATAACCTCATGACCCTGATGGTCACCCACAACATGCGAGACGCCATCCGATATGGCAACCGTCTCATCATGATGAACGAGGGCCGCGTGATCCTGGATATTGCGGGCGAAGAAAAGAAGCACCTCACCGTGGAGATGCTGATGGAGGCCTTCGCCAAAGCAAGCGGCGAAACCTTTGCCAACGACAGGATACTGCTCTCATAAAGAAACGGAATGATTCAAATGCAAATGGAATTCGTGCGCAAGATGCCGCTGCCCCAGGAGCTGCTGAGGGATTATCCCATCGGCGAGGAAATGAAGCGCCGGAAGGCGACGCGGGATGGGCAGATCGCGGATATCCTCACGGGCCGGGTCGACCGGCTGCTGCTGATCATCGGCCCCTGCTCCGCGGACCGTGAGGACGCGGTGCTGGACTATATGCACCGGCTTTCGGAGATCGAGGCGCAGGTCAAGGAACGGCTGATGCTCGTGCCCCGGGTGTACACCAACAAACCCCGCACCAAGGGCGTGGGCTACAAGGGCATGCTGCACCAGCCCGACCCGGACAAGGGCGAGGACTTGCTGGCGGGCATCATCGCTATCCGGGAGCTGCACACCCGCATCCTCCGGGAGACGGGGTTCAGCTGCGCCGACGAGATGCTGTATCCGTCCAATTACAGCTACCTCTCCGACCTGCTGAGCTATGTGGCCGTCGGCGCGCGCTCCGTGGAGAATCAGGAGCACCGCCTGGTGGCCAGCGGCCTGGGTGTGGCGGCGGGCATGAAGAACCCCAGCGCCGGGGACATCACCGTAATGATGAATTCCATCGCCGCGGCCCAAAGCCCCCAGGAATTCATCTATCGAAGCTGGGAGGTGCGCACCCCCGGCAACCCGCTGGCCCATGCCATCCTGCGGGGTTTCGTGGACAACTTCGGACGCTCCCATCCCAACTACCACTATGAAAACCTGTGGGAGCTCCTGGAGCTTTACAAGAAGAGCGGGCTTGAAAACCCCGCCGTGATCGTGGACGCCAACCACAACAACTCCGGCAAGCGGTATTTAGAGCAGATCCGCATCTGCAAGGACGTGATGCACAGCCGCGCGCTGTCCAGGGACATCCGCCGCCTGGTCAAGGGCCTGATGGTGGAGAGCTACCTGGAGGACGGCTGCCAGAAGCCCGGCGAGGGCATGTACGGCAGGTCTATCACCGATCCGTGCCTGGGCTGGGAGAAGACAAAGGAATTGATCTACAAATTGGCGGAATATTGAAAGACGGGCATTTGCCCGCCTTTTTCAGTCCAGCCGTTCAAGCATGTTATACCCCTTTGCTTGAAGGAAGCCTTCCACCTCCATGATATCCTGTGTGCGCAGTATCGCTACGGGACGCTTGCTCAAACTTGAATAGGTCACGTACAGGTAATCCAGGTTCACATTTCCCCTGTCCAGCGTATCCAGCAGCGCATTCAGGCTGCCACACTCATCCCCGATCTCCGCCGCGGCCACGGTGTCCACATGGCACAGGTACCCCGCCGTTTGCATACACTGAAGCGCCGCGTCGGTGTCGCTCACCAGCATGCGGATGATGCCGAACTCCGCACTGTCGTTGGTGACCAACGTATTCATGTTGATATTCGCGTCCGCCAACGCCTGGGTCACACGATGCATGGCGCCCTTTTTGTTTTCCGCGAATATGGATAACTGCCGTATCACGTGCGCATACCTTCTTTCATCGATTTGACGTATTCATTCACATATTTCGGGGCATTCTTTCCATGCTCGGCGATCAGCCGCACGATGGCGCTACCCACGATGGCCCCGTCGGAAAGGTCGGCCATCTTCTTCGCCTGCGCAGGGGTGGAAATTCCAAAGCCCACGGCGCAGGGGATGGAAGTATTCTCGCGAACCAGCTTCACCATCGCGCCGATGTCGGTGGTGATCTCGCTGCGCACGCCGGTGACACCCATGGACGACACGATGTACAGGAAGCCCTCGGCCTCCTTCGCGATCATGGCCACGCGGTTCTCGCTGGTGGGCGCAATGAGACTGATGAACGCAAGCCCCCGCGCGCGGCAGGCCGGGGCGAACTCCTCCTTCTCCTCATAGGGCACGTCAGGCAGGATCATGCCGTCGATGCCTACCGCGACGCATTTGTCACAGAAGCGCTCAATGCCGTAGGAATAGACCACGTTGGCGTAGGTCATGAACACCATCGGTACTGTCACGTCTCTTCGCAATTCCTGTATCAGTTCAAAGATCTTGTCGGTGGTCACCCCGCCCTTGAGCGCCCGCTCGTTGGCGGCCTGGATCACCGGTCCTTCGGCGGTGGGGTCGGAGAAGGGAATGCCCAGCTCAATAAGGTCCGCGCCGCCCTTCACCGCCGAGCGCACGCAGGCCGCTGTGGTGGCAAGGTCCGGGTCACCGCAGGTACCAAATAAGCCAAGCAAATAACCAATTCATAGCAAAGTCGTTGTAAGCAGATTCAGCCTTCCCTCCGGCGTCCCCGATCCAAGGCCGCGCCAATAAAGCCCTTGAACAGCGGATGCGGCCTGTTGGGACGGCTCTTGAACTCCGGGTGGAACTGCACGCCGATGAAGAAGCGCTCACCGGGAATCTCCACGGTCTCCACCAGCCGCCCGTCGGGAGAGAGGCCGGAAAGGGCAAGACCCGCGGTTTGCAAGATATCCCGGTAGGCGTTGTTGAACTCGTAGCGGTGGCGGTGGCGCTCGCTGATTTCGGTTGTGCCGTAGCAGGCGGCGATAGCAGTCCCTGGCTTCAGTATACAGGGATACTTTCCCAGCCTCAGCGTACCGCCTTTGTCCACATCATCCGACTGGTCGGGCATATAATGGATGACTTGATAAGGACTGCTCTCATCAAATTCATGCGAATTGGCACTTTCAAGACCGGCCACATGCCGCGCGAACTCGATCACGGCGATCTGCATGCCCAGACAGATGCCAAAATAGGGCACATGGTGTTCCCGGGCGTACTGTGCCGCCAGGATCATGCCCTCGATACCGCGACTGCCAAAGCCGCCGGGGACGATGATGCCATCCGCCTGTGACAGCGTTTCAACATAGTTTTCTTTTGTCAGCGTCTCAGAATCGATCCACTCGATCTCAACCTTCGCGTCCAGCGCATAGCCCGCATGATGCAGCGCTTCGGCCACGGACAGATAGGCGTCATGCAACTGCACATACTTGCCGACGAGGCCGATCCTCACGGTTTTGGACTGATGGTGGATGCGCGCCACCAGCGTCTGCCATTCCATCAAATCCGGCTCCGGCGCGTCGATGTGAAGCTCCCGGCAGACGATGCCGGACAGATTGGCTTCCTCCAGCATCAGTGGGGCCTCGTACAGGTTCGGCAGCGTGCGGTTCTCGATCACGCAGTCGGGCTTCACGTTGCAGAAGTGGGCGATTTTTGTGAAAATGCTCCCGTCGGTGATGGGCTCGTCCGCGCGCAGCACGATGATGTTGGGCGATATGCCCATGCCCTGCAGCTCCTTCACGGAGTGCTGAGTGGGTTTCGACTTGTGCTCACCGCTGGCCTTCAGGTACGGCACCAGCGTAACGTGGACGTACAGCGCATTTTCCCGCCCCACCTCCAGTCCGACATGGCGGATGGCCTCGATGAAGGGCTGGCTCTCGATGTCGCCGATGGTGCCGCCGATCTCGGTGATGACCACATCGGCGTCCGTTCGCTGGCCCACGGCATAGATAAAGCGCCTGATCTCATCGGTAATGTGGGGGATGGTCTGCACTGTGCTGCCCAGGTAGCCGCCCTGTCGCTCCCGCTGGATGACGCCCGCATAGACCTTACCGGTGGTGAGATTGGAAAACTGGTTCAGATCCTCGTCGATGAACCGCTCATAGTGTCCCAGATCCAGATCGGTCTCCGCGCCGTCCTCGGTGACGTACACCTCGCCGTGCTGGTAGGGACTCATGGTGCCGGGGTCCACGTTGATGTAGGGGTCCAGCTTTTGCGCGGCTACCTTCAACCCGCGGGATTTCAGCATCCGCCCCAGAGATGCCGCCGTGATGCCCTTGCCCAGCCCCGACACCACGCCGCCGGTGACAAAGATGTATTTCGTCATTGCGCGTCCCCCTTCAAATACCTGTCGATTTCCAGGGCCGCCGCCCGGCCGTCAGCCAGAGCCCGCACCACCAGCGACTGGCCCGTGCGCATGTCGCCCGCGGAAAACAGGTTGTCCCGCAGATGATGGCTTCCGTTCTCCGGCATCATGCAGCCCCTTGGATTGAGCTTGATGTCGAAACGCTCTGCCGTGACTGTTTCGCAGCCCACAAAGCCCGCAGCGATCAGCATGAGATCGCAGGGGATGATCTGTTCCGTGCCGGGGATGGGGTCGAAGCCCTTGAGCTTCACGATTTCGATGGCCCCAGGGAGGCGGCACTTGACCGTCGTTTCATAGACCCGCGGGTCGCCGCCTTGCCTGTGGATCGCTTCCAGCTGTCCGTAGTCGGTGCGCAGCGTGCGGGGCCATTCCGGCCAAGGGTTGTTGGCCATGCGCTCGACGGGCAGCGCGGGCATCATCTCCAGTTGGACGACGGAGGCGCACCCCTGCCGCAGCGCCGTGCCCACGCAGTCGTTCCCGGTGTCGCCGCCGCCCACGACCACCACGTTTTTGCCCTTCGCGTCGATGGCGGACTCGCTCCCGGACAATACAGCCTTCGTCGCTGCCGTCAGATAGTCCACGGCAAAGACGCCCTCCACATTCAGCCCACGCGGCTTTTTCGCGCCGCCGCAGAGCGCCACGGCGTCGTATTCCTCCATAAGTTCAGACTTTGCCTCTGTGTTCAGCAGGAACCGCACTCCCTCGTCCTCCATCAGTTGGATTCTTCGTTCCACGACGGCCTTCGGCAGCTTCATGTTGGGGATGCCGTACATCAAAAGGCCCCCGGCGCGGTCAGCGCGTTCGATGACCGTGACCTCATGCCCCAGCCGATTCAGCAGGTCGGCGCAAGCCAATCCGGAGGGACCGCTGCCGACGACGGCCACGCGTCTGCCCGTTCGCTGCCTGGGAATCCTTGGCTGAACCCAGCCCCTCTCAAACCCCGTTTCGATCAGATACAGCTCGTTGTCACGGTTCGTCAAGGCGAGGTGGCGCGCCTCAAATCCTTGATTTGAGCCGTCGCCATCCCCGGCCTTGCCGGGGACAGCTTTGCCAAAGGCAAAGCTGCCTGCGCTCTCCAGATTGCATGCCTTTTCACACAGCGCCGGACACACCCGTCCCGTGAATTCCGGAAAAGGCGCGGTCATGAGCAGCCGCTCCAGCGCCTCGCGCTCCTTGCCCCGATACAGCAGGTCGTTCCACTCGGGGATCAGATTGTGCAGCGGACAGCCGAAGTCCGACTGGCAGAAGGGCACGCCGCAGTTCATGCAGCGCGATGCCTGCGCATGACGCGCTTCTGTGGATTGGAAAATATGCAAATCCTCGAAATCGAGAAGGCGCGTCGCTTCATCACGGTATGGATTCTCCATGCGTGTGATTTCCATAAATCCTGTAGGCTTACCCATGCTGCTTCGCCTCCTTTCTATCGCCCCACGTCCTCGCTTGCGCGGGCCGCGGGTTTCGGGCGCGTCTTGTCTTCGACTACGCTTGCACCCTCAGTCCGGCTGCGCCGGACGCTCAAATAATCCAAATACTCATCCGATATGACGGCCTTGAACCTTGGCAGCCACGCCTCGAAATCCGCTAAAAGCTCCATGGCCCTGCGCGAATCGGTGTGTCGCGCGTGCACTTCCAGCAGCTGGCGAAGCTCCACATCCTGTTCGTGAGTGAGGTCATGCACCTTTACCAGGTCGCTGTTGATGTGGCTTTCCAAGGTGCCGTCCTCGTCCAGCACCCAGGCGATGCCGCCGGACATGCCCGCGCCAAAGTTGTCGCCCACCGGCCCCAATACTGCCACGCGCCCGCCGGTCATGTACTCGCAGCCGTGGTCGCCCACGCCCTCCACCACGGCCCAAGCCCCCGAATTTCGCACGGCAAAGCGCTCGCCCGCCGTGCCCGCGATGAAGGCATAGCCGGAGGTCGCGCCGTAGAGGGCTACGTTGCCGATGAGGGTATCGCCCAGGTTCCACACCGCGTCCGCGGGTGGGCAGATGGCCAGAGTGCCTCCGGAGAGCCCCTTTCCAAGATAGTCGTTGGCCACGCCGTACAGCGTGACGCTCTGCCCCTTCGGCAGGAACGCGCCAAAGCTCTGTCCACCGCAGCCTTGGGCCTGGATGTGGCGATCACCCTTTAAAAGCGTGCCAAAGGCCCGGTCGGTGGTGGTCAGTTGGACGTGATTCTGGATTAGCCTCGCGTCCATGCGCTCGTGCAGCCTGAAATCATGGCGGGATTCCGGCTGGACGTGGGTGTTTCGGGCAAAGCCGATCAGGGCGGAGAGGTCCATTTCTGCACTGTCCTTCATCCTCAAAAGGTCGCTTCGGCCCACCAGCTCGTTCACTGTCCGCGCGCCTAACCGCGCCATGATCTCACGAAGCTGCTGCGCTATGAAGATCATGAACCGCTCCACATATTCGGGTTTTCCGATGAATCGTTTCCGCAATTCAGGATTTTGCGTCGCCACGCCAAAGGGGCAGGTGCCCAGCTGGCACACGCGCATCATGCGGCAGCCCATGGTGATTAGCGGCGCGGTGGCAAAGCCGAATTCCTCCGCACCCAACAGCAGCGCCACGGCTACGTCGTGCCCGCTCATCAGCTTGCCGTCGGTCTCCAGCGTCACGGTCTGCCTGAGGCGGTTTCTGCAAAGCACCTGATGTGTCTCGGCCAACCCGATTTCCCAAGGCAGCCCCGCGTGATGGACGCTGGACATGGGAGCCGCGCCGGTGCCGCCCTCGCCGCCGGAGATGAGGATGCCGCCCGCCCCGGCCTTGGCCACGCCGCTGGCGATGGTGCCCACGCCGGTGGAGGACACCAGCTTCACAGTGACCTTCGCGTCCTCGTTGGCGCATTGCAGGTCGTAAATGAGTTCCGCCAGATCCTCAATGGAGTAGATATCGTGGTGCGGCGGCGGGGAGATCAATGATATGCCGGGCGTGGAACAGCGGGTCTTTGCCACGCTTTCCGTCACTTTCGCGCCGGGCAGATGGCCGCCCTCGCCGGGCTTCGCGCCCTGGGCCATCTTGATCTGAATTTCCTTTGCGGACAGCAGATAGTCCCGCGTCACGCCAAAGCGCCCGGAGGCCACCTGCTTGATGGCGGAGTTGAGATCGGTTCCAAAGCGCTCCGGCAGCTCGCCGCCTTCGCCGCTGTTCGATTTGCCGCCTAAATGGTTCATGGCCTTCGCCATGCACTCGTGGGCCTCCTGGGAAATGGAGCCGTAGGACATGGCCCCGGTCTTGAAGCGCCGGACGATGGATTCCACGGGTTCCACCTCGTCAATCGGCACGGGATTGCACGCCCCGTAGTTAAAATCCAGCGAAGCGCGGATGGTGCGCGGGCCGTCGTTCTCCACCAGCTTGGCGTACTCGTCGAACTTCGCCCTGTCGTTTGTCCACACCGCCTGCTGCAGCAGATGGATGACCTTCGGGCTGTACAGATGCTCCTCGGCCCCCTCGCCGGTGCGCAGCTTGTGCCGCCCTACGCTGGTCAAGCCCGTTTGCAACGGGTTCGCGTAGGCCGCGTCGTGATGGCAACGGCTGTCGGACTCCACATCATGCAGACCCTTCCCACCAAGGGTGGTCGGCGTGTTGGTGAAATACGAATCGACGAACTGTCCGTCCAGCCCCACCGCCTCGAACAGCTGGGCGCTCTGGTAGGCCTGCAATGTAGACACGCCCATCTTGGAGGCGATCTTCAAAACGCCCGCGGTCAGGGCCTTGTTATAGTTTTCAATAGCCCTCCCGGACAGGTTCTCCCGGATGATCGCGTGGGCCAGGTACGGGCATACCGCCCGCGCGCCGTAGGCGATAAGCATGGCCAGATGATGGGTGTCGCGGGGTTCGCCGCTCTCCAGAATCACGGAGACCTTTGTCCGCTTCTTGATGTGGATCAAATGCTGCTCCAGCGCGGAGACCGCCAGCAGCGAAGGAATGGCCAGGTGTGTCGCGTCCACGCCCTTATCGGACAGGATCAGTATGTTCGCGCCGTCCCCGCAGGCCGCGTCGCACGCGCTGAAGAAGTCCCGCATGGCTTGGCGAAGCCGCGTCTTGACCGGATAGAGCAGGGAGATTCCTTTTACAGAAAACGACGGATGATCGATCTCCCTGATGCGCCGCAATTCTGCCTCCGTCAGCACTGGCGAGGGCAGCTCCAGCACGGTGCAGTTGTCGGGATCATAGGACAAAAGGTTGCCGTCATCGCCGATGTATATGGAGCAGTCCGTCTTGCAGGACTCTCGCAGCGCGTCGATGGGCGGGTTGGTCACCTGGGCGAAGCGCTGTTTGAAATAATCGTACAGCGGCGGGTGGGCCTTGGACAGCACCGCAAGCGGCTCGTCCGCGCCCATAGACACGATGGGCTCCTGCCCTTTTTCGGCCATCGGAAGGATGACATCATGAATGTCTTCATAGGCATAGCCGAAGGCCCTGCAGAGGATTTCTATATCGTCGGTTTTTTCATCTATGCTGGCCTCGGACACGTCGTCCAGCTTGACGATACGTTTGACCCACTCCCCATAGGGGTGTTCTTCAGCAAAGTGCGCTTTCAGGGCCTCTGATTCCAGCAGCTCGCCGGTGTGAAGATTTGCCATCAGCACGTCCCCGCCCTTGAGCTTCCAGCGGCGGCGGATGTGGGCGTTTTCCTCGAACAGCACGCCCGCTTCGCTGGACAGGATCAGCCGCTTATCGTCTGTCAGGGCGCACCTGAGCGGGCGCAGGCCGTTGCGATCCAGCGACGCGCACACGCTGTCGCCGTCGGAATAGAGGATGGCGGCGGGGCCATCCCAGGGCTCCATCATCGTGGCGAAGTAGCGGTACAGGTCATGCCAGGGCCTTTTATCCTTCTCCCCCTGCCAGGGTTCGGGCAGCAGCACCATGCCCGCCAGCGGCAGCAGGAAGCCGTTCATGGCCAAAAATTCCAGCGTGTTGTCCAGCATCTGGGAATCGCTGCCGTTCGGGTCCACCACGGGCAGCGCCCGCTTCATGGAATCGCCCATGATGGCCGAGCGCATAGTCTCCTCCCGGGCCTTCATGCGGTCGTGGTTGCCGCGGATAGTGTTGATCTCGCCGTTGTGCAGAAGCATCCGCTGGGGGTGGGCCTTGGACCAGCTGGGAAATGTGTTCGTGGAGAAGCGGGAGTGCACCATGGCCATTTGCGACACGTAGCGCACGTCCTGCAAGTCGTCATAAAAGGAGCGAAGCTGTGAAACCAGCATCATGCCCTTGTAGACGATAGTGCGGGAGGACAGCGAACAGATGTAGGTGTCCGTGTCCTGCTTTTCAAACACCCGGCGCAGGATGTATAATTTTCTGTCGAAGTCCGCGCCCGGCGCGATGTCAGCGGGACGCTTCAAAAAGCACTGTCTTATGCGAGGCATGGTGCGCCGCGCCCCCGCGCCCAGCTGGGCCGGGTGACAGGGCACGTCCCGCCAGCCCAGCACCTTCACGCCCTCGGAAATCGCCAGCTGGTCAAAGATGCGGCAGACGTTTTTGCAACCGACCTCATCCTCCGGTAAAAAGAACATCCCGACGCCGTAGTCGCCGGGCTTGCCGAGAGCTATGCCTTCCTCCCGCGCCCATGCGGTGAAGAATTCGTGGGGCAGCCGGGTCATGATGCCCACGCCGTCGCCGGTGGTGCCCAAGGCGTCTGAGCCCGCCCTGTGGGCCAGGCGTTCCACGATGGTGAGCGCCTGATCCACCGTGCGGTGGGTGGCGCGACCGCTCAGATCGACGATCGCGCCCACGCCGCAGGATTCATGCTCCAATTCCGGGTGATAGAGTGGGTATTGCTTGTCAAACATCATTGGAACCCCCTTGTAACAACTGAACGGCGTAATCTGTCATTTTGATGCCGTGCCGCATGGCGTATTGCTGCATGCGCCGGTGGGCCTCTGGCTCGTCGATTCGGTATTGAGTCATCAGCAGTCGCTTTGCGTCCTCCACCAGCGCCCTGTCCCGGCCTCGTCGGTGCGGCATGCGCATGTAATGAAGCTGGGACAGCATCTCCACCGCGCCGAGCACTGCATTGCCGGAACAGGGATAGTTCAGCTTGAAAACCTGCGGCGATTCGCAGGCATTGAGCGTTTCCGGCCTGCCGATCAGCAGGAACTGGAAGTGGCCCTCGAAGTCCGCGGCGATGTCGTCCGGCTGTATGCCGGAGATGAGCACAATGCCGTCCTCACATTCGGTGAGGGTTCGTCGCAGTTCACCCTCCGAGGCACAGATGCGGAAAACAGAATGCCCTGATGAAGCCAGCAGCCGGGAGAGTTGTGTGCGGCTGGCCTCAGATGGGCTGGCAATCACAATTCTGGCCACTGGCTTCACCTCCCGAAAGTTCAATACATCACAAGGTATCTGTCAATCTCCCAGCTGCTGACGTGCGTCCGATAGGCGTCCCATTCCTTTTCCTTGCCCTCGACGTACTGGGAAAGCACGTGTTCGCCCAGCGCCTCACAGATGACTTCGTCGGCCTTCAGGCACTTCACGGCCTCGTGCAGCGTGCCCGGCAGGCTTTCGATGCCCTTGGCGGCGCGGGTAGCGGCGTCCATGGCGAAGATGTTCTCGGTGGTCTCCTCCGGCGGGGTCAGGCCCTTTTCGATGCCGTCCAGGCCCGCCGCCAGGCAGACGGCCATGTTCAGGTAGGGGTTGCAGCTCGGGTCCGGGCAGCGCAGCTCCACGCGGGTGCCCATGCCACGGGACGCGGGAATGCGGATCAGCGCTGAACGGTTGCTGGCTGACCAGGCCAGATAGCAGGGAGCCTCGTAGCCCGGCACCAGACGCTTGTAGCTGTTCACCAGCGGGTTGGTGATGGCCGCCATGCCCCGCACGTGCGCGAGTATGCCCGCGATGAAGGAATAGGCTTCCTTGCTCAAACCTCGGCTGTCGGACGGGTCGGCGAATACGTTCTTACCGTCCTTGAAAAGGCTCATGTTGGTGTGCATGCCGGAGCCGTTGATGCCGAACACCGGCTTGGGCATGAACGTGGCGTGCAGGCCGTTCTTCTGGGCGAGGGTCTTCACCGCCAGCTTGAAGGTCATGATGTTGTCGGCGGCGGTCAGCGCGTCGGCGTACTTGAAGTCGATCTCGTGCTGTCCCGCGGCCACCTCGTGGTGGCTGGCCTCGATCTCAAAGCCCATCTGCTCCAGCGCCATGCAGATCTCGCGGCGCGTGCTCTCGCCGTGGTCCAGCGGGCCCAGGTCGAAGTAGCCTGCCTCGTCGGAGGTCGTGGTGGTGGGCCTGCCCTGTTCGTCGGTCTGGAACAGGAAGAATTCCATCTCAGGGCCAACATTGAAGCTGTAGCCCATGTCGGCTGCCTTCTTCAGAACGCGCTTCAGTGTGCCGCGTGGGTCGCCCATGAAGGGGGTACCGTCCGGGTTGTACACGTCGCAGATCAGCCGCGCGACCTTGCCGTGCTGGGGCCTCCAGGGCAGTATGGCAAAGGTGTCCAGGTCGGGCCGCAGGTACTGGTCGGATTCATTGATGCGGACAAAGCCCTCGATGGAGCTGCCGTCGATCATGATCTCGTTGTTTACCGCCTTCTCCACCTGGCTGGCGGTGATGGCTACGTTCTTCAGCTGGCCGAAGATGTCGGTAAACTGCATGCGAATGAACTCTACGTCGCCTTCCCTGACGAGCCGGACAATATCTTCCTTCGTGTACTTGCTCATAATCACACCTCCGAAATAAAAAAGAGGGCAAGGGGGTCGAATAACACGATGCCCTTGCCTTGTCACGTGAAAAGCATAGCATATCTGCGGGCAGGCTGTCAAGTAGTTTTGAATGTTAAATGAATTAGTTATGCGAATTTGATGCGGTTTCAGCCGCCATATAATGAAATATTGCAAGTTTACAAATATTTAATTGCAAAATACTATTGACAATGCCACTGCGCCGTGATAAAATGCTGACAAATTTCAAAGTGAAAGCGTTGCGGAAGCAAAGTACCCCGGCAGGGCGGCATCCCAGAGAGCGGGCGACGGTGAGAATCCCGCATGAGCCGCCGGGCGAAGAACCCTTCCAAGTCCAATCTGAACATCGAAAGATAAGTAGGCACGGCGTGACGACAGCACGTTATCCATGTCAGGGTTTGTTGGAACCCGAAAAGAGAAGCAAATCAGGTGGCACCACGGAGCGGCGGCCTTCGTCCTGAAATTCATAAGGATGAATGCCGACCATTAACGGAGGTGCTTTTTATGTGTTCCATCTTTGGCATTGAAGGGAAATCCATTCCCGAGGAAAAGCTGCGCGAATGCTTTGACCGAACCATCTCCCGTGGCCCTGACATGAGCCGATTCATCGAAATTCCCCGGGGCTGGCTGGGCTTTCACCGCCTGGCCATCATGGGCCTGACCAAGGAAGGCATGCAACCTTTCCGAATGGGTGATTCATATGTGGTCTGCAATGGCGAACTGTATGGGTTCCGACCCCTTCGGCAGAGATTGATCGACGAGGGTTTTCCCATCAAAAGCGCGTCGGACTGCGAAATATTGCTTCCGCTGTACCGGGAGTATGGCGTGGAGATGTTCAAGACGCTGGACGCGGAGTTCGCGCTGATCCTCTATGACGGCGAACAGGATAAGCTGATCGCCGCCCGGGACCCCATCGGCATTCGCCCGCTGTACTATGGCAAGCTGCCCGACGGCGGCACGGTCTTCGCCAGCGAACCCAAGAACCTGATGGGCCTGTGTGACGAAATAAAGCCCTTCCCGCCGGGATGCTACTGGGTGAACGGGGAATTCGTCCGCTACGCCGACCCGGCCCACGTAGATCAATTCACCATGCGGGACGAGGATCACGTCTGCACCAAGCTCCGCCGCCTACTGATCGACGGCGTGGAGAAGCGCTTGGACGCGGATGCCCCGGTGGGCTTCCTGCTCTCCGGCGGGCTGGATTCCTCGCTGGTGTGCGCCATCGCCCAGAGGATTCTCGACAAGCCGATCAAGACCTTCGCTATCGGTATGGACGTGGACGCCATCGACCTCAAGTATGCCCGCATGGTCGCCGATTACATCGGTTCAGACCACACCGAGGTCATAATCTCGGAAAAGAACGTGCTGGACGCGCTGCCCACTGTGGTGGAGCTGCTGGTCACCTGGGACATCACTACGGTTCGCGCGTCCATCGGCATGTACCTGGTCTGCAAGTACATCCACGAGCACACCGACATCCGGGTACTGCTGACGGGTGAAATCTCAGACGAGCTGTTCGGCTACAAATACACCGACTTTGCCCCCAGCGCCGCGGCCTTCCAGGAGGAGGCGGAGAAGCGCATCCGGGAGCTGCACATGTACGACGTGCTGCGGGCCGACCGCTGCATCAGCGTGAACAGCCTGGAGGCGCGGGTGCCCTTTGGGGACTTGAAGTTCGTGCGCTACGCCATGAGCATCGACCCGGAATTGAAGATGAACCGCCACGACATGGGCAAGTACCTCATTCGCAAGGCCTTTTCCGACGACCACATACTGCCCGAAGAAATCCTCTGGCGGCAGAAGGCGGCCTTCTCCGACGCGGTGGGACATTCGATGGTTTCGGACCTCAAGGCTCTGGCCGAGCGCACTTATACCGACGCCGAGTTTGCCGAAAAGGTGGCCAAATACGACTACTGCCGCCCGTTCACCAAGGAGAGCCTTATGTACCGGGAACTGTTCGAGCAATACTATCCCGGTCAGGCTCGGATGATCGCGGACTTCTGGATGCCCAACAAGACCTGGCCCGGCTGTGACGTGGACGATCCCTCCGCGCGGGTGCTGAGCAACTACGGTGCCAGCGGTGTTTAACCGGTTTTTCACTTGACAAATCTTCATGACTGGCATAAAATACACGCAATTCCAAACAGCGCAAGGGTGCGCAGTGAGATTCGTCTCACCGCCGCCCTTGCGCTTTTGTTTTGGAATCCACCAGAAAGGAGTTGTTTACGATGACATTTTCCGCTGTCAACACGATCTGGGTGCTGCTGGGCGCGGCGCTGGTGTTCTTCATGCAGGCGGGCTTCGCTATGTGCGAAGCGG
>CACZXF010000046.1 GCA_902785105.1 uncultured Eubacteriales bacterium
GTTAGTACAACATTTCCCCTGAATATGCCTGCTTTTCTCGTTTTTTCCACCTCTGACAATCCCTTGTTTGGATTTCTCTCTACTTTTTAGAGGTTCCCTTGAGGGGAAGGTGGCGCGAAGCGCCGGATGAGGTGAAACCCCGTCTCCTCGACAAATTCCAACTTATTGTTATACGAAACAGGCTGCCGCGCCATCACAGCGCGGCAGCCTGTCTGCGTTTACTTTTGTGCCTGGACCTCATAGTCCTTCTTCATGCCGTGGGCACCGAAGATCTGCCACTGGCCGACGCCTAAGCGCTGCATGATGGCGCGGCGCTCCTCGGCGCAGAGGGCCGGGTCGGTGTCCACGGAGGTCATGAGGACGGGGGCGTACTGGTTGTAGCTGGCCTGTTCCCGGGTCATGCCGTGGACATTGACGTAGATGTCGCCGGTGAAGGCAATGTGATGGGCGAAGTCGATGAGGACCGTTTCCCCCTTCAGGTGGCCGCCCTTGCCCTGATAGACCTCGAAACACAGCTCGCCAAAGGAGAAGAAGCCCATCTGCATCAGCGGGGCCTCCTGCTCGAAGGGGACGTCCCAGAGGGCCTTGACTTTATCGGGGTCCGGGGGCGCGTAGCGGGTCAGGGTCTTGCAGATGCTGATGTAGGGCTTATGTACGGGGTTCTGTTCCCGGAAACCGTTCTTGCCCGCGTGTTCCAGCGCCAGACATTCTTTCGACTTTGCGCTGGCCAGCACCTCGTCGAACAGGGGGAGCAGGCCGCAGTGGTCCAGGTCAGCGTGGGTGATGAATATGCGCTTGCGCATGGTCTCCCAGTCGGGGAAAAGCTTGCGGAAGATGGCCTCCATCTCATGGCGGTAGAGGGCATAGCCGCAGTCGATGAAGAGGACTTCGCCGTTGCTCTCCAATATGGCGGTGTTGCTGCCGCAGGGCGGCTCGATGAGGGTGATGAGGGTGTTTTCGGTGATCCTGTGGCGGGAGATGCGGGGGGAGAAGGCGCTGCCCCGACAGACCGCCAGCAGCTCGGCGAAGCGGCTGATGCTCTCGAAGGTCTTGTAGGGGGAGAGGCCCTTTTCATCCAATAATTGCATCACCAGGTTGGAGTTGACCAGCAGGCCGTCCCGGTACTGCTCCGGGAGTTCAAGGGTCTGCATCAGCCCGGAGACGAAGGAGCGATAGAATATGCTGTTGTCGTAGACTTTCTCCGAGTGGTTGTAGTCGATGACCCGCACCGGGCACAGCGCCTCCACCCGTGAAAGGAACGCTTTCAATACCGCCTCGTCCTCCACGAACAGGCCCATCTTGAAAGCCTGGTAGTCGGTGCCGTTCTCCTGGGAGCTGATGTAGGAGATGTTCAGCCGGTATTCGCTGATGAGCCGCAGCACCTCGGCCACGCTGCCCGGCTCGTCTCTCAGGTGGAATTCCAATAATACGATGCCCTTGTCGTGCTCCGCCGTGGGGAGATAGCCGATTTGGGAGAGCTGCGCGTCCGCCGCGGACAGTTGCGACTCGCTGCCCTCGGCGTCGATGAACAGCGTGTGGGAGTCCACCGCCTTGTTGTAGCTCACCCGCGTGATGTTGATGCCCAGCGCCGCGAAGCACTCGCTGGCCTTCAGAAACGCGCCGATGTGGTTGGGCATGGTGGTGATGTAGGTCTTTTTCATGGGCTGCGCCTTTCATAGGATATTGAAGGGACGCCATTCCTCCTGGCGTCCCTGCGATGGCTTTTTATTGATCAGTTCGCGTCCGTGGCCCATTCCCCGGAATAGACGGACCAGGAGATCTCGGAGACCTTGCCGCTGGCGTCGGCGATGATGTTGATGAAGGAATCAAAGCCGTTGACGTTCACGGGGGCGTCCACATCGGCATAGTGCTGGAAGGACGCGCCGAGGATGTTGTCGGCGCGGGCCAGACCGGCGGCGGTGAGGGTGGAGATAGCGGTGTCCATGTCCAGACCCACGCTGACGCCATAGACCGCATAGCCCTCGCCGGTGATGCGGAAGTGCTTGGTGATGGTGTCGCCGCCGATGAGCAGGGTCTCATTGGAGTAGGTCTCCGGGAAATCTGTGTTCTCCTCCAGGCGGTGGTTGGTCAGAGACAGGGCGGCGGCAGTGTCGGCCAGACCCTTCAGATACCAGGTGGACAGCTCCACCGGCTGGGGCACGCCGAAGGTGGGCGGGATCACCGTCTGGGCGCTGTCGGAATTGGCGGCGGCCTCCTGGGCCTCCTCGCCGGTGCTCTCTACCGTGGTCTCCCCGGTGTTGTCCACCGTGGTCTCGACCGGGGCGTTCTCCAGGCTCTCCTCCGGTTCGGGCGTGGGCGTGGCCTCCGGGGCCTTGGTGGTCGTGGGCTTCTTCGTAGAGCTGGACTTCTTGCTGGAGCTGCTGGATGAGCTGGAGCTGGACGAGCTGCCCGACAGCTTGGAATAGCGGGAGGACACCCAGCCCTTCTTGCCGTTGTACTTCACATGATACCACTTCACGCCGCGATAGTCGGTGCTGGTGTCGCCAAGGTAGGTCAGCTTCGTGCCGGAGCTGATGGCCGTGATCTTGCTGTAGTCCTTGCCGGGGCCCTTGCGCAGCCATACGTCGCCCGTGGTCCGCACCGACGCGGCCAGCGCCGAAACGGACAGGCACGCGATCACCAGCAGCGTCAGCAGCGCGCTTGCAAACTTCTTCATATGTGCTTCTCCTTTGATTTTGTAGTGTTTATAAAGTGGAAGTTGCCGGGGTGAGCGGGAGTCCACCTCATCCGGCGCTTCGCGCCACCTTCCCCTCAAGGGGAAGGCTTTTGGTTACCTGGCAGCCCAGACCCTTGCCTTCCCCTTGAGGAGCATCGAGCGCCCGGAAAACAGTCCAGTGAACTGTTTTCAGCGAGATGGGGCCGGCAGGCCCGTGTTTGGTGCCCGTGAGGGGGCGGATGAGGTGGTCTCGAACGACACCCCGACAAATCCTCGTTTATCGACGTTCCCACAGCTCCCCATTATTCCTCATACAACAGATACGGCTTTCTCTGCGCCTTGAACGCTTCGATGTCCGCCTGCCAGGAGGCCTTGATGGTTTCGGCGGACTCGCCGGCCTCGATCATGGCTCTGAGCCGTTCGGAGCCGCTGAGCTTGTCGATCCAATAGCGCCCGCTGTTGTCGGGCTTTCCCCAGAAGGATTCCTGAGGCGCGGCCTGGGTACAGGCGTTATAGGCGCGGATCAGATAATCGAGGTTGATGCCGGTCGCCCAGATTTCTTCAATGGGCTTGTCCCGCAGATCCTCGCCATAGCAGGTCTCGTTCATGAAGGGCGGTTCCAGCGCGCCGCTCATGCTCTGGGGCGTAAAGGCGAAATCAAAGCCCTCCACGCATTCCAGGTCGGGACTGCCGTAGGCTTCGAAGGGGAATTCCGTACCGCGGCCCACGGACACCCGCGTGTTCTCAAAATAGCAGGTGGAGGCGTACAGGTAGACCGCCCGCATATCCTTGAGATTCGGGGAAGGATTGCGGATCAGCGAGGTCTTGGTCTGATGGGTGTAGTTTTTGCAGGGGATCACCGTCAGGTCGCAGGCATTCGCGCCCGCCTCCAGCCAGCCCTCGCCGTTGATCATGCCCGCGAGCTCGCCCCAGGTCATGCCATACACCGTCGGGATCGGGAGCTGGCCGACGTTTGAGCTGTAGCCCTCCTGTAGGATGCCTCCATCCACATAAAACCCGTTGGGATTCGGGCGGTCCAGTATCACCATGGGCTTCCCGCTGGCGGCGCAGGCGTCCATCAGATAATACAGGGAGATATAATAGGTATAGTACCGCAGCCCCACATCCTGCATATCCGCCACGAGGATGTCGAACTTCGCCATGTCCTCCACCGCTGGCGAATGGCTGTTGTCGCTGCCGTACAGCGAGAGAATGGGCACGCCGGTCTTTTCGTCCACGGAGTTGTCGATGTTCGCGCCCGCGTCCTCGGTGCCCCGGAAGCCGTGCTCCGGGCTGAAAATCGCCGTGACGTTCACGTCCCGGGCCAGCAGCGCATCCAATATGTGCTCGCCGTAGACCAGCGGCTCCCCGGAGGCGTCCAGGCCGAAGTGGCGGTCCACATCCGGCGCGCCGGTCTCCGAGGTCTCGTCCCCGACGATGCCGGTATGATTGGTAAACAGCGCCACACGCTTGCCCTCCAGCAGGGGCAGATAGGCATCAAACTGCTCGTCCCCCAGCACCACGCCGCCGTTGACGGCCAGACCGCTCCCGACGCCCATGCAGAGTATCAGACAGGCCAGCAGAAACGTTTTCAACATGCGCTTTATGTCCATCATTTCCTCCTTTTTTATGGAATTGAAAACTGACGATTTGGTCTGTTCCTGACAAATTGGAATTTGTCGAGCAGTCAAACCAACCTTGTAGGGGCGCCGTTTCGGCGCCCGCCCCTAACGAAACGCATCGTCATACCCGGCGGGCGGCGCAACGCCGCCCCTACAGGAGAGTAGGCATCTCCCCGTCAGTTTATATCCGAAATTTGAACCCGCTGTCCATATTCCATCACATTTATTATACAACATAATGCGTTCGACATTGTGACATGTTTTGGGCTGACTGGCTATAAAAATAAGGCGGCAGGCCATGTATAAACATGCAGATTTTTGCAATTGTGCCATTATTTCCCTTTGAATCAGTATATTTATACATTTAACCTGCATATTTTGTTAAATCTTCTGAATATCTATTGAATTGGAGCGCATATGGTTGTATAATTTGACTGATTAAAGCGGCAGAGCGCCGCCGAGACAATCAGGAGGTAATTTACCATGAAGAAGCTCATTGCTCTAATTCTCGCCCTGATGCTGGCCTTTGCGGGCGTTTCCGCCATGGCCGAGTCCCTGAAGATGTGCACCAACGCGGCTTTCCCGCCCTACGAGTTCTACGATGAGAACAGCGAAGCCACCGGCATCGACGTCGAGATCGCCAAGGCCGTCTGCGCCAAGCTGGGCTACGATCTGGAGATCGTGGACATCGAGTTCGACCAGTGCATCCCCGGCGTCCAGTCCGGCAAGTACGACTTCGCGGCGGCGGGCATGACCGTCACCGAGGAGCGCAAGCAGATGGTGCAGTTCACCGACACCTATGCCACCGCCCAGCAGGTGGTCATCGTTCCCGCTGACTGCGAGATGACCAGCCTGGACGACTTCGTGGCCGCCAACGGCACCGTGAAGGTGGGCGTCCAGCGTGCCACCACCGGCGACCTGTACATGACCTGGGACTACGAGGACGCGGGCAAGGGCACCGTGGACCGCTATCCCATCGGCGCGGGCGCGGTTGAGGCCCTGAAGGCCGGCAAGGTGGACTGCGTGGTCATCGACAACGAGCCCGCCAAGAACTTCGTCGCCCAGAACGAGGGCCTGAAGATCCTGGAATCCGCCTACACCACCGAGGAGTACGCCATGGCCTTCTCCAAGGAGAGCCCCATCTACGCCGACTTCAACGCCGCGCTGAACGAGCTGATCGAGGACGGCACCGTGAAGGGCATCATCGATTCCTTCATCCCCGCCGAATAATCCATATCATATCTGATCTGAGACAGGGAGCGGACACCGCCCCCTGTTTCGGTTAGAAAAGTCAGTTAGAAATTAGAAGCAACCTTGTAGGGGCGGCGTTTCGCCGCCCGCCCCGCACGACGAAACGCTGCAGAGAACGCGGGCGGCGAAACGCCGCCCCTACAGGCTTGGTTGTTTTCCATACTCCATTTCCAACTTGAAGGGGTGTTTTCATTGCAATCCTTGTGGGAAAGCCTGAAGGCCCAGTTTGACCTGTGCTTTGTCCAGCGCAACCGCTGGCGCTTCATCACCACGGGCCTGGGGAACACGCTGCTGATCACGCTGCTGGCACTGCTGCTGGGCACGTTCATCGGCATGATCATCGCGGGCGTGCGCTCCACCTATGACAAGACCGCCGACAACGCCCGCCCCACGCTGGGCCGGAAGATACTGGGCTTCTTCAACGGGGTGTGCAAGGTTTACATCACCGTGCTGCGCGGCACGCCCGTGGTGGTGCAGTTGATGATCATCTGCCTGGTGATCTTCTCCTGGTCGGACAACGGCGTGGCGCTGGCCTCGCTGGCCTTCGGCCTCAATTCCGGGGCCTACGTGGCGGAGATCATCCGCGGCGGCATCATGTCCATCGACAACGGCCAGTTCGAGGCGGGCCGCTCCCTGGGCTTCAACTATTTGCAGACCATGTGGTATGTGGTGCTGCCCCAGGTGGTCAAGAACGTGCTGCCCAGCCTGATGAATGAGTTCATCGCGCTGCTGAAGGAGACCTCCGTCGCCGGCTACGCGGCGGTGCGCGATCTGACCTATGGCGGCAACACCATCGCGGGCCAGACCTATTCCTATTTCATGCCCCTCATCGCCGTGGCGTTGATCTATCTGGCTATGGTCATGACGCTGACCGCCATCGTCGGCAGGGTGGAAAGGAGGCTGAGGAGCAGTGATCACTGACGCGCTCATTAAGGTTGAAAACCTCGAAAAGACCTTCGGCGGCAGGATTCACGCCTTGAACGGCGTCTCTGCCGAGATCCACAAGGGCGAGGTGGTGGTCATCATCGGGCCCTCCGGCTCGGGCAAGTCCACCTTCCTGCGCTGCCTCAACCTGCTGGAAATGCCCACCGCGGGCACCATCACCTTCGAGGGCGTGGACATCACCGACCCCAAGGTGAACATCAACAAGCACCGGCAGAAGATGGGCATGGTGTTCCAGCACTTCAACCTGTTCCCCAACATGACGGTGCTGAAAAACATGACCGTGGCCCCGGTGAAGCTCAAGCTCAAGACCAAGGAGGCCTCCGAGGTCCAGGCCAAGCAGCTTCTGACCCGCGTGGGCTTGGCGGACCGCGCCGACGCCTACCCCAACCAGCTCTCCGGCGGCCAGAAGCAGCGCATCGCCATCGTGCGCGCGCTGTGCATGGAGCCGGACGTGATGCTCTTCGACGAGCCCACCTCCGCCCTGGACCCTGAGATGGTCGGCGAGGTGCTGGACGTCATGAAGCAGCTCGCCCGGGAGGGCATGACCATGGTGGTGGTCACCCATGAGATGGGCTTCGCCCGCGAGGTCGGCGACCGCGTCATCTTCATGGACGGCGGCAAGATCATCGAACAGGGCACGCCGAATGAAATATTCGACCACCCGAAGAACCAGAGATTGCAGGAGTTCCTCGGGAAGATACTTTGAATGAGACATGGGACTGCGGATTGGGCGGTCCCATGTTCTATTTATATACAGGCGGTAGTCCACCTCATCCGGCGCTTTGCGCCACCTTCCCCTCAAGGGGAAGGCTTTTGGCTGTCGGTAAACTAATACTCTTTGGCATCTAAAACCTATACATCTACGGGCGTCTTTTCCGCCGTCGCGTTGCTTCGCTTCGGTCAACGTAGCGCTGCTACGCCTCCCTCCGCTCAGCTTAGCGCCGACGAAAAATCCATCCCGTATATGTACATGTTTTAGAAGCCAAATAGTATAACCCCTGCCTTCCCCTTGAGGGGAAGGTGCCCGTGAGGGCGGATGAGGTGGATTCCCGCTCACACCCCGTTTATTGGCTACAGCAATATGCAGATCATCCCGCCCGACCCCTCGTTGATGATCTTCTGTAATGCCTCCCGGAGCTTGGCGCGGGCGTCCTCGGGGAGGCGGGCCAGCTTACCGGAGATGCCCTCGCGGACCAGCTCGTTGAGGGTCTTGCCGAAGATTTCCGTGTCCCAGATGCCCTCGCGGTTTCCGGCGAACTCGGCCTTGAGGTTGTTCACCAGTTCCTCGGACTGCTTCTGCGCGCCGATGATGGGGTTGACCTCGGTCTGTATGTCCACGCGGATGAGGTGCAGCGACGGGGCGGTGGCCTTCATGCGGACGCCGTAGTGCGCTCCCTGCTTCACCAGCTCCGGCTCCATAAGCTCCAGCTCCTCCATGGACGGGGCCACCATGCCGTAGCCGGTCTGTCGGGCGCTGGCCAGGGCGTCGGCCACTTGGTCGTACTCCTTCTTCGCGGCTACCAGCGTTTTCATTAATTCAAACAGATGGGCCTCCCCCTGGATCTCCTGACCGCTGGCCTCGCCCAGCACTTTGTAGAACAGCCCGTCCTTCAACGTCAGCTTGTATTCCAGCGTGCCGTCGTTCAGGCTGATGCTGACCGGGGCGGCGTCCTCCACATATTCGTTCTGTTTGAGCGCCTCCCGCAGCAGCGCGTGGTCCCGGACGCGGCGCATCTCCCCGGCGGCGGCGCGGATGACCTCCATCACCGATTCGCCCAGCCAGTGGTCCCCTGCCAGCGCCGTCAGCCAGGCCGGGGCCTGTATGCGGCACTCCCTTATCGGGAACTCGAACAGCAGCGCCTCCAGCAGATTGTTCAGATCGTCGATGCCCATGTTCAGCACGTCCACCGGCTGGACGGGGACGCCGTAGCGCTCGGACAGGGCCGACGCCTGTTCGGTCGTCTCTTTTGAGGAAGGCGACGTGGAATTCAATACCACGATGAAGGGCTTGCCCAGCGCCTTCAATTCCTCGACGACACGGGCCTCGGCCTGCTGGTAGTTGGCCCGGGGCACGTCCACGATGCTGCCGTCGGAGGTCACCACCACACCGGCGGTGGCGTGCTCCTGGATCACCCGGCGGGTGCCCAGCTCGGCGGCCTCCTCGAAGGGGATGTCGTAGTCATACCAGGGGGTCCGCACCATGCGGGCCTCGCCGCCGTCCTGCAAGCCCAGCACGCCGGGGATCAGATAGCCCACGCAGTCCACCAGCCGCACGCGGGCGGCGGCATCGTCCTTTAAGGTGATCCCCACCGCCTCGTTGGGCACGAACTTCGGCTGGGTGGTCATGATGGTGTGGCCCGCGCCGCTCTGGGGCAGCTCGTCCTGGGCCCGCTGCCGGGCGTCCATATCGTCCATTCCGGGCAGCACAAGCAGTTCCATGAACCGCTTGATGAAGGTCGATTTCCCCGTGCGCACCGGTCCGACGACGCCCAGATAAATGTCGCCGTCGCATCGACCCGCGATATCCCGGTACAGTTTCGTTTGATCCATGGAACACGCCTCCTGTGATTTGGTCTTGTCCAGCATATGACGCGGAAGGCCGGGAAATGACCGGGCGGCCTGCCTGACAATCGCATTCTTTCTTATCCATTCAATTTATAACGGTTTTTTCATGCCCATGGTCACACAGTTTAACAACTGCGTGTTATACTATATGTGGTGCTTATAAGGGGGCATGGGGCGGGGCCTCGTCCACCAAAGCTAAAGGGAGTGTTTGGGGAAAATGTTTGAAACCGCGAACGTCTCGATTTTCGCCGGCAGCGGCGGACGCATCTTTGCGGAGCGCATGTGCAGCTATATGGGAAGGCCGCTGGGCTCCTGCGAGGTCATCACCTTCTCCGAGGGCAACACCTTCGTCCGCATCAATGAATCGGTGCGCGACAGGGACGTGATACTGGTCCAGCCCATCGGCATGCGATCCAACGATGAGTTTGTGGAAATTCTCTTCTGGATGGACGCCTTCAAGCGCGCCAACGCCAACACCGTCACGCTGGTGATGCCCTATTTCGGCTATGGCAAGGGCGACAAGAAGGACGAGCCCAGGGTCTCCATCCGCGCCCGTGTCTGCGCGGAGTGCATGGAGCTGGCCGGCGCGGACCGGTTCGCCACCATGGATCTCCACGCCCAGCAGCTCCAGGGCTTCTTCAAGCGGCCCATGGACCACCTCTACGCCATGCCCATGCTCACCGAGGTCATCAAGCGCCATGTGGGCACCGAGAACACGGTCATCGTGTCCCCCGACGCGGGCTTTGCCAAGACCGCCCGCAAGTTCGCGGACGTGCTGCACCTGCCCATCGCCATCGGCGACAAGACCCGCACGGACCACACCGAGAATGCCTCCGTGCTGGAGGTCATCGGCGAGGTGGACGGCAAGAACTGTCTCATCGTGGACGACTTCACCATCTCCGGCGGCACGCTGGTCAACCTGGCCGAGGCCCTCAAGAAGCGCGGCGCCAAGGAGATCACGGCCATGCTCAGCCACAACATCATCTCCCGCCGGGGCATCGAGAAGATCAATAACAGCCCCATCAACATGGTCTATTCCACCGACACCGTGTACAACCCCAACATCATCGGCGAGCCCAAGTTCCGCACCGTGTCCGTGGCCCCCATGTTCGCGGAGACCATCATGCGGTACTATAATTACGAATCCATCAACGCCATGTTCACCAAGCTCCCCGAAAAGGTTGTGGAGGCGGGCTTCCGCTTCACCGGCCTGGAGCTGTGAGCTTCTCCATAAACATGCCGCTCTCCGTAAAGGAAGCGGCTTTTTTGTTGAATATACTGTTAAATGTGTGCCAAAGGGCGGAAAATGTGGTAGAATAGAATCCAGTATGAATTGATGATTGGTTCACTCGCAAGCGGATCGGAGGACAACTTTGCTGTAGGGGCGGCGTTTCGCCGCCCGCCGGGTACCTCGCTTTGCATCGTAGAAGGCGGGCGCCGAAACGGCGCCCCTACGGGGTTTTTCGCTCAAAGAGAAAACATTCTCAATACGACTGATTACCGTTTTGAATAACGCGGAGGAAATATATGAAAGCACTGATTCTCGCGGCGGGTTTTGGCTCGCGCCTCGCGCCGCTGACGGACGACATTCCCAAATCGCTGGTGCCGGTGAACGGCAAGCCGATATTGATCAAGCAGATCGAGAACCTCTACGACGCGGACATCACGGACATCACGGTGGTGTCCGGCTATCGCGGCAACATGCTGGAGGCGGCGGTGCACGACCACTTCCGGGATGTGAACATCATCAAGAGTGAGGACTTCGATTCCACCAACAACATGTACTCCGCTTATCTGGCCCGCGAGGCCGTGGCCGGGGACGACTTTATCATGATGAACGCCGACGTGTTCATGGACGCATCGGTGATCCAGGCGCTGGTGGACTTCGACCATCCCAACGCCATCGTCACCGATATCGGCTTCTATCTGGCCGAATCCATGAAGGTGGTGGAGCAGAACGGGCGGCTGACCCGCATCTCCAAGGACATCCCCGCCGACGAGGCCCTGGGCGCGTCCATCGACGTCTATCGCTTCTCCCCCGAGGCCGGGGAGGCATTTTTCAAAAAGTGCGAAGAGTACATAGAGAAAAAGGGCGAGAAAAAGCTGTGGAGCGAGGTGGCGCTTAACGACATCCTCCCTGAAATCGAGTTCCACGCCTGCCCGCTGGACGGCCGCTGGTATGAGATCGACGACCACGACGACCTCGCCGCCGCCGAGCGGATCTTTGCGGACGATTAGAAAACAAACAGGGATTTGTGGGGGAGCACCACGGGCAATTGCTGCCGCGCATAGGCACCGGTCTTTGGGGGCCATAGATCCGAGCCCCCAAAGCCCTGCGTTGCGTTTCTTATATTTCCACGTTCGAGGCGACGACTTTTTGCCCCATAGATCCAAGGGCAAAAAGTCTGTGTTTTGGGGCTACAACGAAGTTTTTGAGGTCGTGCTTTTTGACCTCAAAAACGTCGCCTTCCGCCAACAAATCAATAGGAACGCAACATAGGTCCTGGGGGGCTCGGACCTATGGTCCCCCAGGACCGGTCACCTAAACGCGGCAGCAATTGCCCGCGGGTGCAACCCGCCAAAAATTGCCCGCGGGTGCAACCCGCCAAATTCCAATTTGCCGGTTCAAGCAAAAACACAGGAGGTTCCCATGATCTACAATTCCGACACCTTAGAGCGCGAGGCGCTGCTGGACTGTGCCCGCAGGATGTGTGCCGCCGCCCGGACCGCGCCGAAGGCCAAGGGCATCGACAATATTGTGACGCTGGTACTGACCAGGGAGGACAAGGACCGGGTGGCCGACGCAATGGAGCGGCTGTCCGAGCCGCTGGGGTATAAGTTCTTCTTCCGCGACGCGGGGAACGTCCGGGCCGCCGGGGCGCTGGTGCTGCTGGGCGTCCGCGAGGGTCAGCGGGGACTGAACGACGGCTGTCGGCACTGTCATTTTGAAAACTGCGCCGACTGTGCCGTACACAATGGCGTCTGCGTTTACGACCCCATGGATTTGGGCATCGCCATCGGCTCCGCTGTGGCCGTGGCCGCGGACTGCCGGGTGGACAACCGGGTGCTGTTCTCCGCGGGCCGCGCTGCCATGGAGCTGAAGCTGATGGGCGATGACGTCAAAATGGTCATGGGCATCCCGCTGGCGGTGGCGGGCAAATCGCCGTTCTTTGACAGGAAGCCGAAGCAGTAATTCGGAAATGAGGATCGCATTATGAATAAACCTACTCTCATCATCATGGCGGCGGGCATGGGCAGCCGGTTTGGCGGGAACAAGCAGATTACGCCCGTGGACGACGCCGGGCACATCATCATCGACTATTCCATCTACGACGCCATCCGCGCCGGGTTCGGGAAGGTGATCTGCGTCATCAAGCCCGAGATGGAGGCGGACTTCCGCGCCGCCATCGGGGACCGCATCGCGCGGAAGGTGGAGCTTTGCTATGCTTACCAGACGCTGGACAAGCTCCCGGAGGGCTTCGCCATCCCCGAGGGGCGCGTGAAGCCCTGGGGCACGGCCCACGCGGTGCTGTGCGCACTGGACCAGGTGGAGGGTCCCTTCGCCGTCATCAACGCCGACGACTTCTATGGCCGGGGCGCGTTCCGGGCGGCGGCGGACTTCCTGACCGCAGGGGGCGACGTCAACGAGCACGCCATGGTGGGCTATCGCATCGAGAACACGCTGACGGAGAACGGCTCCGTCTCCCGCGGTGTTTGCGCCACCGATGACAACGGCCGCCTGACCTCCATCGAGGAGCGGCTGCGCATTGAGCCTCGTGAGGGCGGCGCGGCCTTTACCTCGGACGACGGCGCGACCTGGCAGTTCATCCCCGCCGGGACGCCGGTCTCCATGAACCTCTGGGCCTTCCGGGCGGGCATCATCCCCGCCTTCCAGAAGGGCTTTGTGGAATTCCTCCGGGACACCGTGCCTGGCAATCCCATGAAGGCCGAGTATTACCTGCCCTACGTGCCCAAGGCGGAGATCGCCGCGGGACGGTGCAGCGTGCGGGTGCTGCCCACCGATGAGCGCTGGTACGGCATGACCTACCGCGAGGACATCACCGCCGTCCGCACCGCCGTGGCCGGGATGAAGGCGGAGGGCGTCTATCCGGAGAAACTTTGGGCGTAAACAAATATAGAACAGGGCTGTCGCACTTTTTCGGTGCGGCAGCCCGTGCTTTTTTGGATGTGGTTTTATTTGCAAATTGGAATTTGTCGGGGAGTCAAACCAACCTTGTAGGGGCGCCGTTTCGGCACCCGCCCCCCCCCAACGAAACGCATCGTCCTACCCGGCGGGCGGCGCAACGCCGCCCCTACAGGAGCGTGTGCATCTCCCCTGAAAAAGCCCCGTTTATCGACACGTCTGAAGCCTTACGCCGCCTCGGCCATCTGGCTGTCCAGCCACTGGAAGAAATCGCAGAGGGCGACGGCGAGGTCGGCGCGGGTGAAGGGGTCGGCGTTTTTGACTTCGCCGGGGTACTCCATGCCGATGAGGGCAGAGAGGTTTGTGATGATGTCGCCGCAGTCCCGGGCGGTGAGGGTGTCCCCGGCTCGGTCATTAGGGGAGAGTATGCCGAACATGGCCAGGTTTTCAACGGCCTGCTCGGGGGTGGCGATGTCCTCGCTGATGACCTGGTTCAGCGCGCAGGCCAGGTCGCCGGTGGTGGCAGGGGCGTCGACGCCGAAGGTGTCTCCGGTCATGGCGTCCATCAGCTCCTCCTCATAGACGTAGCGTATGGCCTTGTGGTCGGGGCGGTCCTCGGTCACGTCGGTCAGCGCCTGCTGGAGGCGGTTCACCTGGCCGAAGGGGTTCAGCACGGCGTCGTACAGCTCGGCGTTGTCGTCGATGACCGACGCGCCGCCCACAGTAAAGCGCGCGCCCTTCTCGATGAGCTTGCGGTACATGTCCACATAGCCCTTCACCTTCTCCGGCGTCAGGGCTTTCAGTGCCCGCATGTCCTCCATGTCCTCGCCCTGCTCATAGCCGCCGATGGTCAAATTGAGGGTCATGATCGCGCCGGTGAGCTCGCCGGTGTCCATCAGATAGCCCTGATAGGTGTTGATGATGTAGCGGTCCAGCGCCTGCTGGTCCAGCTCGAGGTTTTCAAGGAAGTCCGGCAGGCCCTCGTAGACCTCGAAGGCTTCCTTCACGGTGGGGTCGCGGTAGCTGCAAATTTGCAGGCCGTACTCGTCCACCGTGGCGTGGGTGACGCCGTAGGCCCCGTAGCGGGTGCGCAGCTCGGGCAGCAGGTAGAGGTCGTTGACGAGCTGGGTGACCACGCTCAGTTCCTCGGAATCCTCGATGCCCAGAGTTTCAAAATCGGCGACGATGCCGTTGTACTGCACCGGGGTGTCCACCACCACGGCTTCACGGGCGGCGGGGGAGGGGAGGTCGTAGACGGCGGGGGTCACCTCGCGACGGTCCAGCTTCTGAAGGAAGCCGTCGGCCAGCTCTCGGTTCAGGGCGATGCTCTTTGAACTGCCGGCATAGCCGATGATGGCGTTGGAAGCGTTGTTGGCGATGTCGCGCATGGCGTTCAGCTTCGCCGTCACCGCGGCGGGGTCCGATTCGCACATCCCGGCCACGTCCCGGAGGAAATCGTAGTAGTCTATATAATCGTAATAGGCGCTGAAGCACATGGCGGGCTCATTCATGCCCAGGGCGCGGACGGCCTCGTATTCGTAGGCCCCGTCGTTGATGGCGGCGCGCATACCGTTGAGGTAGGCGTTCACCCGCTCGGAGATGCGCTGGGTGTCCTCGAAGCGGGAATCATAGGTGATCTCCCACATCAGGTCGTAGCCCTTCGCCAGGTCGGCGTCCAGCGCCAGCCACTCCAGCGACAGCCGGGGGCGGAGTTCGTCGTCCTCATCCAGCAGGGTCAGGGCGGTTTCGCCGTTGCAGAGGTAGCGGTCCCAGAGGGTGTCCAGCTCCTCGTGGGTGTGGCTGCCGGTGTCCACCTCGCCGATGATGTCCGCGAAGAGGTGGAACCAGTGGATGTCCTCCTGGGGCAGGTCGGCGACGTCCAGCAGAACCACGGGGATGCCGATGCCCTCCACCGCGGCGGTGGCGTCCAGGCGGCGGGTGCCGTCCTCGCCGGTGATGTCGGTGATGGGATACACCCATTCCTCCACCGGCAGGGACTGAACCGTGACGGCGGTCAGCGCCTCCAGCATGGCGGCGGTGTCCGGGTTGGGTTCCGCCGTGGCGTTGCTGGCCTCCACGATGGCGGCGATCTCCTCGTCACTCATGGCGGCCTTGATGGCGGCCAGCTTTTCGGCCAGTTCGGCGTCCTTCTGCTCCTTCTCGCCGGGGGCGGGACTGGTGCAGGTCAGGGCGGTCTGCTGAGAGCCCACCAGATACTTCTTCGCCAGCTCGCCGTAGACGCCCTCCCGGTTCCAGCCGTCCACCTTGCCCAGCGTCTCGTCGGAATCGAGGGTCAGCCAGGGGTCGCCGGTGTCGATGTAGCTCTGGGCGAAGGTGCCGGCGATGGCGGTGCCCATGGAGGTGGATTCGCCGATCAGGCGCTTGGCGATCTCAAGCTGCGCGGCCTGGGCGTCCAGCATGTCCTGTGGGAAGGGGTTTTCCGCCAGGTCGCTGAGGCCGCCGTCCACGATGGCCTTGAAGGTCTGCATGTCCTCCGGGTTGCAGTTGTAGCAGCCGAAGGAGAAGAAGGGTTCGGGACCGTCGGTGGAGAGGCCGCAGCCCCAGCTCGCGGCGGGAAGCTGTTCCTCCACCGCGCGGCTCATGGTAGAGCCGCTGTCGTTCAGCAGCACGGCCAGGGTCTGCATACGGAGAAATTCTTCCTTGTCGTCCATCAGGCCGGGCAGGAGAAAGCTGTAGGTGATGCTGGACATGTCTTCCGTGGGACTGCCCGCCTCCACGGGGAAGGTGAAGCTGGCCTCGGCAGGCTGGTCGATGGGGGTGTAGTTCGGGTCGTCAAAGGCGTATTCCCGGCGCTCGAAGGGGGCGAAGGCCGCGTCCAGCAGCTCAAGGAACCGGTCGTAGTGCTCCAGTCGGCCGTAGAGGAAGGCCACGCAGTTGGAGGGATGGTAGTATTTGTCGTGATAGGCTTTGATGTCCTCGAAGGTCATGTCCGGTATGAAATCCGGGTCGCCGCCGGAGACGTTGCCCACATAGGAGCCGGGCATCAGCAGGCGGGCGTTGTTGTAATAGGCCCGGCTCTCCAGCGTCAGGGAGCCCTGCATCTCGGAATACACCGTGCCCTCCAGAATCAGCGGGTCCTCCGGGGCGTTCAGGCGATAGCGCCAGGCCTCCTCGCGGAAGATGCTCTCGTCCTCCATCACCATGGGGTTCAGACAGCAGTCCGTGTAGAAATCGGCAAATTTCAGAAGCTGGTCCTCGGACAGGGACGCCACGGGATAGGCGGTGTGGTTGGAGGCCGTGTAGGCGTTCATGTAGGTGTTGAAGCTGCCGTTGGCCAGGTTGAACCACAGGTCCTTGGAGGGGTACTTCTTGGAACCGGCCAGCGTGGCGTGCTCGAATACGTGGGGCAGGCCGGTGTCGTCGATGGCCTCGGTGCGGAACACCAGGTCGAACACGCGGTTCAGATCGTCCGCCGCGCAGTAGAACACCTCCGCGCCGGTGCGCTGGTGCTCGAAGCGATAGAACATTGCGCCGATCAGCGGGTAGTCGTGGGTTTCCTTCAGCTCGAAGCCGTGGATCACCCCGCCTATCTCCGGCAATGGCGTGGGGGCGTCGGTATCAGACTCGGAAAGCGCGGAGAAGGGGAGCAGGAGCAGGGACAATGTGAGCAGCAGCGATAGTATTTTTTTCACTTGGGGGCCTCCGTTTGGTTTTGATAAACAGGAAGATGTCGAAGAGTCACGTGCTCTCCTGTAGGGGCGGGCGCCGAAACGGCGCCCCTACAGGGATAGTTTGTCTCCCCGACAACTTCCCATTTATCCGTTATCTATACATGTTATTCCCCTATTCCTCCGTCACCCCGTCGATCACATAGTTGAACGCGGGGTAGGAGGAGCGGGCGTTTTCGGCGAAGCCCTTGGAGAGGTCGCAGGTCTCGCCGGTGGCGGGATTGGTTCCGGTATAGGGACCCTTGAACACGTCCAGCTTGCCCTTGCGGAAGGCATCGACAGCCCTGTCCAGGGCGGCCTGGGTGTCGGGGGCGGCGTTTTGGGTGTTCAGCTCCAGAAGCTGCACCCAATCCCGGTCGAAGCCGGCGCTGACGTCGCTGCCGTGGACGTTGGCGTCGATGCGGCCCTCGATGTGGCGGCGGTTGATCACCGCGTCCACGGCGGCCAGCACGTAGGGCGACCAGTTCACCTTCACGCTGACCAGCGAGGACGTGGGGATGACGTCCGGGGTGTTCCGGTCCTGGCCGATGTGGTAGACCAGCGTGCCGCGCAATGCGGCCTCCTCGCAGGCCATGGCGGGGGCCAGGGTGGGGGAATGCTGGGCGATGACCTTGCAGCCGGATTCAATGAGCGCCTCCGTGGCGGTCCGCTCCTTGCCGTAGCTGCACCGGGACTGGGTGTAGCGCACCCGGAGCTTTGCCTCGGGGGCCGCGGACCACGCGCCCAATAAGAAGGCAGAGTAGGCCGAGCGGGTCTCGGCGTCGGGATAGGCGGCTACGAAGCCCAGAATGGCCTCGTCAGCGGTGATTTTTTTGGTGTCGATGAGCTCGCGGAGCTTCATGCCGGCGGCGATGCCGCAGACGTAGCGGCCCTGGTAGATCTCGGCGTTGAAGGTGTGGTAGTTGGCGGGGTAGGGCACGCCGTCGGTATTTTTCCGGGAGATCTGGCAGAACTGGGTCGCCGGGTAATCCGGGGCCACCTGGGCGATCTCGTCACTGTAGGTGTAGGCGAATATGATGTCGCAGCCCGCCTCGGCCAGCTCCCGGAGGGGGCCGGCGGTCTCGCGCTCGGGGACGTCGCTGCGGATCAGCAGATCCACCCGGTCGCCGTACTGGCGCTGCAGGGCGTCCTCGGCGGCGGCGAAGTTGTGGGTGTAGACGGTGGACTCGTCATTTTCGTAGATGAAGCCCACCTTCACCTGCCGGTTCAGCGGCGTGTGGGACCAGGGGGCGTAGATGTAGGCGAAGGCCAGGCAGACGGCCACGCAGACCGCGAGGGTGGTCAGGTTGACGCGCTTCATGCCTCTCCCTCCTTTTCAGAGGTGTCCGCCCGCTGGGGATAGAGGGCGTTCAGGTCGATGGTGCCGTCGTCGATGAGCTTTAAGAGGATGTCCACGAACTGCGGGTCGAACTGTGTGCCCCGGCCCTTGCGCATTTCATTGAGCACATAGCCGAAGTCCATCTGGCGGCGGTAGACGCGGTTGGCGGTCATGGCGTCGAAGGCGTCGGCTACGCCGATGATGCGGCCGTAGACCGGAATTTCTTCCCCCTTCAGACCGGCGGGATAGCCCCTGCCGTCGTAGCGCTCGTGGTGGTACAGGGTGCCGTCGATGACGTTCTCGATCAGCGTGAATTCCTTCAGTATCGCCGCGCCGCGGGTGACGTGGGACTTCATGATGGCGTATTCCTCGTCGGTCAGCCGGTCGGGCTTGTTAAGTATGCGGTCCGGTATGCCGATCTTGCCGATGTCGTGGAGCAGGGCGGCGCGGCGGAGGTTCTCGCATTCCTTCTCGCTGAATCCCAGCTCCCTGGCGATCTGCACCGAATAGATGGAGACGCGCTTCGAGTGCTGGCTGGTGCGGCCGTCCTTGGCGTCCACGGCTCTGGCGATGGCCATGACCGTCTCGTTGCCCATCTGGGCCTGCCTGCGGGCGATTTCGAGCTGATGCTCCTGGATCTCCATGGCGCGTTTGGTCTGCCGCCACTGTATGAACCAGGTGATCCACATCACGGCCAGCATGGGCACGAGCATCAGGTAGATCACGAAGCCCCGGCTGTTGTAGATGGCCCGCTCCTTGCGGAGGATGAAGTCGCGCTCCTCTAAGATGTCGGTCTGGTTGTTGTCGAACACCGCCAGGCGGAGGGTGTAGTCCCCCGAGGGCAGGTTGGTATAAACGATCATGCCGAGATTGCTCTGGGACATGATGGTCCACTGGCTGTCGAAGCCCTCCAGCATGTAGCCCACGCTGGGCTCCTGGATGGAGTAGTTCAGGATTTCGGGGTACAGCTCGATGCGGCTGACGTCGTGCTCCACCTCGATGGGCCCGCCGGTCTCCACGGTGCTCAGCTCGCCGTCCAGGCGGATGGTGGGCACCCACATGCGGTAGCGGCTCACCTGGGCGGTGTAGTCCTCGGTGTCGATGATGTAGACGCCCTTGTCGCAGGGCAGGAACAGGGCGTTTGCCCCGTCGTAATAGCTGAAGGCGTTGGCGGTCAGCGCCCCGTTGAGGCCGCGCTTGGCGTCCAGCAGCTCATAGCGCATGCCCTCCGCGTCGTTCAGCACATCCTCCCGGTCCACCACGTAGATGCCGGAGCTGCTCATGACGAACAGCTTGCCGTCCTCCCGGGCCCAGAGGGTGTAGTTGTTGTAATAGGGGAAGTTTTTCAGCGCGTGGATGCTGTAGTCCGTATCCATGACGCACAGGCCATTGCTGGCGACGATGTAAACCTTGCCGGTGGGCTCATCCAGCACCGTGCGCAGCACCACGCCGGACTTTAAGCCGTCCTCGTCGTTCTGGACGGGCTTGAGCACACGGGTGATGGCCTGATCTTCCAGCACGGCGATGCCGCCTCCGTTGGTCCCGGCCAGCACCGCGCCATCGGCGGTCTCCATCAGGGAAAGTATGACGGTGTTGGGCAGGCCGTCGTGCTCCGTGACGGTCCTGATGACCTGATGGTCCCGGATGAAGCACACGCCGCCGTTGCCGCCCACGGCGATGGTGCCGTCGCTCAGCTCGATGACCACGCGGGTGCGAGGGAAGCAACCCTCCTCCTCGGAATAGGTGTGGGCGGTGCCGTCCTTCTCAAATTCCAGCAGGCCGCCGCCGTAGGTGCAGACCCACATGTTCTCCCGGGAGTCCGTCAGCAGGCAGCGGATGCGGCTGCCCCTAAGGCGCTCGGTGATGGCGTTGTAGAGGGGGTAGCGGCAGGCGTTGTTGACGGCGTCCAGCCCCTTGTCCGTGCCGAAGTAGTAGGAATCCCGCCAGCGGGTGACGGCGTTCACCACCCGGCTGGACAGGCCCGCGGCGGTGTAGACGTCCTTGAAGGAGGACGGCGCCATGCGGAACAGGCCCAGGCGGGAGGAGGTGAACCAGAGATTGCCCTGATAGTCCACCAGCATGTTGTCGATGGAGTTGTTGAAGGCGTTGGTGTTGATGAGGTGGTAGCGGTCGGCGTCGTCCACGTAGGCGATGCCGTTGTCCGCGATGATGAAGAAGTCGCCGCCCTCCATGAAGTACATGTCGTTGATGCTCTTCAGGCTCTGGGTGGTGCGGGTCTCCACCGGCTCAAAGCCGCCGTTGCCCACCTCGAAAACGTCGATGTGGTCCGCGGAGGTGCTGGCCAGCAGCCGCCCGTCGGGAGCGAAGGCGCAGGACTTGTAGATTTCGCCCTCGGTCATGCGGTTGAGGGCGCTGACGATGCGGCCTCGCTCCATCAGGAACAGGCGGCCGTCCGAGGTCACCGCGGCCACATGACCCTTGTCGTCGGCGGCGCTCTTTTCGCACTCGCTGATCTCCCAGAGGGTGTTGAACTTCTTCAGGCCGCTGTTCAGCGTCAGCACCTGCATACTGCCGGAGGTGCCGATGTAGTAGTAGCCGTCGCTGCTCTCCACGATGGAGCGCACCGAATTGGCGGGGAGGCCGTCGGCCTCGTCCACCACGCTCACCACCTTCTCGTCGATGAGTATGGACAGGCCATTGTCGTTGGAGCCGATCCACAGGCGGCCCTCCTCGTCCACATAGAGGCAGTTGACGTTGAACACGGAGTCCAGATCCTGCCGGCGGAACTCGCGGCCGTTGTAGCGGTAGAGGCCGTTGTAGGTGCCGATCCACAGCAGGCCGTCGCTGGTCTGGGCGATGTCGTTGGCCTCGCCGCAGGGCAGGCCGTTGTTGCTGGAATAGACGGTCTGGACGTAGTCGTTGTAGTCGATGGGCTCCGCGTCGGCCTCGCCCCGGGCGGGCACGGCGGGGATGGCGATCAGCAGCAGGAACAGCACCGACAGCGCCGCCTTCTCCGCGGCCCCTCCCTTGTTGTTCCGAATGTAGCGGATCAGTTTGATCAGCAGGAACAGGGCCAGCAGCGTCAGCGTCTTGTCCAGAAAGTCGAGGTAGAATTCCCCGGCAATGGCGCATATCAGCGGGATGACGTGGCGCTCGGTGAGAAAGCCGATGACGCCGTCGCCCCACAGATTGCCGGTGGAGCCGCCGTGCAGCAGCAGGTTCAGCGGCACGGAGATGAAGATGCTCACCAGCGCGGCGATGGCGCTGATGGACAGGGTGCCGAAGAGCGTCTTCAGCATCCCGTTTCGCGCCGCGATGCCCACCAGCAGGCCTAAGGCGATGCTGGTCAGCGCGTAGGCCCAGTGGGCGCCCAGGGTGATGGAGGCCAGCACGTTCACCGACACGCCCACGATCGCCCCGCACACCGGCCCGCCCGCGTAGGCGCACAGCACCGTGCCGAAGGAATCCATCCAGAGCGGCAGGCTCAACCGGGTGGCCAGCACCCGCCCGCCGTAATTCAGCATGACGCAGAGCAGCACGAACAGTGCGATTTGCCAGGTCTTCCACTGCTTCAAGGCTGAATACCCCCTTATTATAGTGATGGTTTTATCACAGAAGTGTCACATTTGGAGTTGATGATAAATGGGGATTTATCAGGGCGTTACCCGCTCTCCTGTAGGGGCGGCGTTGCGCCGCCCGCCGGGTAGGACGATGCGTTTCGTTGAGGGCGGGCGCCGAAACGGCGCCCCTACAGGGTTGGATTGACTCCTCGATAAACTTCAATTTATCCCGCAAACTCCATAGCTATTCCGCGTCGATCCGCTTCGCGTACTCCTCATACGCATCGTACCACTTCCGGTACTCGCCCTTTTCGAGGATCTCGTCGATGACGCCGTTGACGAAGTACATGAGCTGGAGCTCGCCCTTTTTGGCGGCCACGCGGTCGCCATCGAACTGGGGCTCCAGGGAGAAGTGGACGCCCTCCACCAGGGCCAAGCCCTTTTCGGGGTTGTTTTCGACGTAGCTCCGGGTGCTCTCCACGTCCACGATGGCGGCGTCGGCCAGGCCGGAGGACACGGCGTCATAGACCGACTGCATGGCGTCGGGGCGGCGGAATTCGCGGTATTCCGAGATGTTCTGGGCGGCCAGCGCCTCCTGGAGGGAGCCGCTCTGGGCCGCGATGTTCAGCCCCTTGAGGCTTTCAAGGCCGGTGATGGTCCCGGCGTCCGCGGCGCGGATGAGCAGGCCGCTGCCGACGCCGCCCTCTGAAAAGTGGTAGCCCTTGGACATCGTCACCTTCGCGGCGCGGTCCGGGATGTAGGACAGGGCGGAGATCACCAGGTCGCACTCCCCGTCGGCCACGGCATCCAGCACATGGGTGAACTCCATGGGGATGATCTCAAGCGCCACGCCCATGCGCTCCGCCACCCGGCGGGCCAGCTCCACGTCCGAGCCGACGTACTGGGCCTGACCGCTCAGCGCGGGGTCGATGAACTCCTGGGGCGGGAAGCAGGGCTCCGTGCCCACGCGCAGTACCCCCGCCTCGCGGATGGCGGCCAGCATCCCGCCAGCGTCCTCGGGAATGCCCCCGGAGATGTCCAGGGAGCCCTCCACGAAGTTCCATTCATTTTCAACATATACGGGCCCGCTGTCTTGCCCGGACTCCGCGTAACCTGTACAGGCCAGCAGCAGCACCAGCGCCAGCGCGATCATCCGCCGCTTCATCGCCATCCCTCCCGATTTTTATGCTTATCTATCTATGCTAATTATAGCATTTGCGGCAGGAAAAAGCCATTACAATTTGTAGATGTAAATGACAGTTTCAAGGCGGAAATGAGACATGCGGGGGGACTGCATGGAGCGGTTGGAAAAATGAAGTTTATCAAAGAGACAAACTATCCCTGTAGGGGCGCCGTTTCGGCGCCCGCCCTCCTTTGAGACGGAACGTTCTATCGGGCGGGCGGCGCAACGCCACCCCTACAGGAGAGCGGGAAACTCCACGATAAATCCCCGTTTATTCCTCCCCCCTGAGAAAATCCGACCAGCCTCAAAGCTCCCCCTCGGCCATACGGATCAGTCCGTCGAGCTGACGGGCGAGGTCTTCCGTGCCGGATATTCTGGCATAATCAGCCCGCAGGGCGTCCAGCTCCTCCAAGGCGTCGCGGTATTCATCCTGCCAGTCCTCGTCCCTTAAATCAATTTCGGAAATCAGAAAAAGCGCGTCCTCGAACTCAGCGTTCAGCTCTTCCAGCGCCTCATCTCCGGATTTCTCCGCCAGCGCATCCAGCTCGTCCAGTACCGCGCGAAAGCGCGCGTCAAATGATTTCATGGGGAACATTTTGATGACCTCTTTCTGTTTGGTAAATTAGAATTTGTTGGACAATTCATAATTCATAATGCGTAATTCGTAATTATGAGAATGCTGACACGATAGGTATTTCCCAATTACGCATTATGAATTATGAATTACGCATTACCCCGATAAATCCCCGTTTATCGTCCACTATACCCCAACCCCTTCCCTTCCGCAATCCCGCCAGAGAAAATTTTCAGTTTCATTCTGAAACGGCAGGGAAACGGGGTTTTTACAGAGAATATTATAATGTTAACCCTTTCATATGGAGGCATACATGAACAATAGGACGATTCGCACAGCGGTGAGCCTCATACTGGTGGTCATGTACTTCGCGGGGCTGGTGGCGCTGTGCCTTAAGCAGACGCTTTTGGGGGTCAACCTGTGGGTGATTTCCACGGTGGCCAGCCTGGGCTTGTTATACTGGATACACGTGCAAAAGCGGCGGGCGGAGGACGCGGAGAAGATTTCGAAGGGCATGCCCTACGGCGAACCGGACGACCCGAACGCCGAGGTCACCCCTGTGGCCCCGCCGGAGGATGAGCGATGAGGATGCGCCGCAAGCCCTGGACGGAGATCGAGCTGGCCCAGTGCCCGTTCTTCATCGGGCAGCCCTCCACCCACATCGGCAGGTGGGGCGGGATGTTCCCGAAAAAACAGCCGGTGCATCTGGAGATCGGCTGCGGGAAGGGCGTTTCGACGGTAAAGATGGCCCACGAGCATCCGGAAATCAACTACATCGCCATCGACGAGGTGCGCCATGTGCTGGCGGTCACTGTGCGCAACGCCCATGAGGAATATGGCGGGGACGGCATCGACAACCTGCTCCTGTCCGCCGTGGACGCCATGATGATCCACGATACCTTCTGCGCCGCCGACGGCATCGAGCGCATCTACATCAGCTTCCCCAACCCCTGGGACGAGCGGGCCAAGCACCACAAGCGGCGGCTGACCCACCCCCGGCAGCTCAATCAGTACCGGGCCTTTCTGGCTCCCGGCGGGGAGATATGGTTCAAGACGGATGATACAGCGTTATTTACCGCCTCGAAGCGCTATTTTGGCGAGGCGGGCTTTGAGATCACTTATCTGACCGACGACCTGCACGCCTCGGGCTTTCAGCCGAACTACGTCAGCGAGCACGAGGCACTCTACGCAGGTCAGGGCAAGGCTATACACTTCTGCATCGCGAAAATGAAGGACGGAGGAATATCCATGAGCAATTTCTTTGAAAGCAACCGGGAGGCGCTGGAAAATTTCACGAAGGTCTCCACCAGCGTGGGTCTGAGAGCGGACTACGTCCAGGGCGGCGGCGGCAACACGTCGGCCAAGCTGGCGGGCGGCATGATGGCGATTAAAGCCTCGGGCTACTGTTTGAAGGACATCCGCCCGGACAAGGCGTATGCGGTTCTGAATTACGACGCGCTGAGAAAGTTCTATTACGGCTCCGACCCCGCCGACTTTGAGGACGTGGAAAAGGCCGGCAGCGACCAGGCCAAGGCCAACACTCAGGTGATCGAGGGGCTTCAACAGCTCCGTCCGTCCGTCGAGGCGGGCTTCCATTCCATACTGGACACCTACGTCGCCCACAGCCACAGCGTCTACGCCAATCTCTGCACTTGTTCAAAGGAGCTGGCGGACATCGCCGCCAAGGCGCTGGAGGGCGCGGACTACACCTGGGGCTGGGTGCCCTACGTCGATCCCGGCGCGCGGCTGACCTTCTCCATACGGGATGAGCTCAAGCGCGTGGAAAAGGAAACGGGTCGGCGTCCCGCCGCCATATTCATGCAGAACCACGGCCTCATCGCCCACGCCGACGACCCCGACGAGTGCGTCCGCATCCACACCGACGTGAACGACCGCATCGCCAAAGCCTTTGGGCTGGAAAATGGCTGCTTCCCGAAGGTGGAAATTGTGGATTGCGGCGACGGGCTGTGCGAGGCGGTCTGCCCCTATCTCACTGAGGCGCTGAAGTCCGGCGAGTTCACGGAGAAGTTCATGCTGGAGGCCCCGCTGTATCCCGATCAGTTGGTGTTCCTCACCGGCAGCTTCGCCTTCGGCGCCGGCAGGCCCGAGGAGGGCATGGCGCTGGCGAACCCGGAGACCGGCGCGGTGGTGTTCAACATGCCCGCCGCCAAGGCCCAGGTCATCGCGGAGACCCTCTGCTGCATCGTGTTCATCGTCCGCAATATCGCGAAGAACGGCTATACCCTCTCCACCCTCGGCGAAAAGGCCAAGCAGTTCATCGCCAACTGGGAGAGCGAGAAATATCGCAAATCGCTGGCAGGAAAATAAAAATCATGGGTTACAGGGTCATTGACAAAGATAAATACTACCGCCGCGGGGTGTTCCGGCATTTTTCGGAGGACTGCAAGTGCTCTACCTCCATGACGGCGCGGGTGGACGTGACGGAGCTGGTCAGGCGCTCCAGAGAGACGGGGACAAAGTTTTACCTCAACTTTCTGTACATCCTCTCGAAGGTGCTGAACAGCCGGGAAGATTACCGGATGGGCTGGCTCTGGCAGACGGAAGAGCTGATCTGCTGGGACGTGATCCATCCGACGCAGTACGTCTTTCACGAGGACACCGAGACCTGCACCCCGGTCTACACCACCTACACCCCGGACTACGCCGCCTTCTATCGCGGCGCATTGACGGACCTCGAGCGGGCGAAGCAGACGCGGGAATACATGCTGGACTCCGCGAGTCATCCCAACTGGTTCGACGCCTCCTATATCTCCTGGCTGTCCTACGACGCGCTGAACATCGAGCTGCCCGACGGCTATCTGTTCTTCGCGCCCATCGTCAACTGGGGCCAGTATCGCGAGGAAAACGGCCGGCTGATGATGCCCGTCACCGTCCGTCTGAACCACGCCATCGCCGACGGCTACCTGGTGGCGCTGGTGTTCCGGCTGCTGCAACGAGAAATCGACGCCTTTGAAGGGCGATAACAAAAGAAGGAGGCACAGCCCATGCGCAGAACCTTGCTCATCTACGTCACCACCGTGGCGCTGGGGCTGTGCCTGGTGTTGGTGAGCCTGATGTTCACGGGCTTCACTCAGGGGGAGCGCATGGCACGGACGGCGCTTCAATATCTGGGGAAGCCCTACGTGCTGGGGCAGCGGGGACCGGAAAAGTTCGATTGCAGCGGGCTGATACTCTTCTGCGCGGAGCGGGAGGACGTCACCGGCCTGCCCCACGCCGCCTGCGAGCTCTATGAGCTGGGCCGGTTCGTGCCCCGCTGGGCGCTGTTGCCCGGTGACATGGTCTGCTTTGACACTGTGCAGGACGACGACAACTGCGACCACGTGGGCATCTATCTGGGCGGCAATCGCTTCGTCCATGCCTCCTCCGCCAAGGACGAGGTCACCATCAGCAAGTTGACGGATTATTACGACAAAACCTACAGCGGCGCGAGGCGGCTGGTATCGCCATACATTTAGAGACTCACTAAATTGAAGTTTATCGGGGAGACAAACCAACCCTGTAGGGGCGCCGTTTCGGCGCCTGCCCCCTGCGAAACGTAGCGTTCTGTTGGGCGGGCGGCGCAACGCCGCCCCTACAGGAGAGTGCGTGTCTCCCCTACAAATCCCTGTCTATCAACGAAAGGAATCACTATGTACAACATCACCATCACCCCTCCTGACGCGGGGGCCATTGAGGCGGCGCGGGCGCGGCAGGACAGTCTGGCGAAGCCGCCGCACAGTCTGGGCAAGTTAGAGGACATCAGCGTGAAGCTGGCGGGCATTACCGGGCAGCTTTACAATCCCATGGAGCGGCGGCGGGTGCTGATCTTCGCTGCGGACAACGGCATCGCCCACGAGGGCGTGGCCAGCGCGCCCCAGAGCGTGACGCTGAGCCAGACCATCAACTTCACCCGGGGCCTGACCGGCGTGGCGGTGCTGGCGAAGCACTTTCACGCGGAGCTGGATGTGATGGACGTGGGCATCGACGCCGACTTCACCCAGCCCGGCGTGCGCAACTTCAAGATCGCCCACGGCACGAAGAACTTCGCCAAGGAGCCCGCCATGAGCCGGGAGGAGTGCCTGCGGGCTATGGACATCGGCATCGAGGCGGCGAAGCGGGCGAAGGAAGAGGGGATGCAGGTCATCGGCATCGGCGAAATGGGCATCGGCAACACCTCCACATCGTCGGCGGTGCTGTCCGTGCTGCTGGGCTTGCCCGCGGAAAAGACGGTCAGCCGGGGCGCGGGCATCAACGACGAGGCCTATCTGCGCAAGGTGCGACTGATTGACGAAGCCATCGCCCGGTATGCCCCGGACCCCGCCGACCCCATCGACGTGATCTCCAAGGTGGGCGGCTTCGATATCGCGGCCATGTGCGGCGCGTTCCTGGGCGCGGCGGCTGAGAAGCTGCCGGTGGTCATCGACGGGTTCATCTCCGCGGTGGCGGCGCTGTGCGCGTATCGGCTGGACCCGCTGTCCGCGGAGTACATGTTTGCCTCCCACGCCAGCCGGGAGCGGGGCTATATGCTCGCTATGGATGCCATGGGGCTGGAACCCATGCTGAATTTGGATATGCGGCTGGGCGAGGGCAGCGGCTGTCCCATCGCCTTCGAGGTCATGGCCGCCGCCGAGAGCGTCATCGCCCACATGGGCACCTTCGAGGAGGCTGCCATCAACGACGACTACCTGGCCGAGATCCGCCCGAATAAGCGGTATCAGGGGGAAGCATAAAGGCACGTTGTTCTTCGATAAACAGGGATTTGCCGGGGTGTTTGTTCGAGGCCACCTCATCCGCCCTCACGGGCACTTGACAAGGGCCTGCCGGCCCCATCTCACTGAAAACAGAGGGGAAGGCAAGGGGCTGGGAACGACGGTGCCCAAAAGCCTTCCCCTTGAAGAGAAGGTGCCCCGAAGGGGCGGATGAGGTGAAACCTCGTCTCCCCGACAACTTCCGATTTATCGCGCTGATTGTTGAATACAGGAGGGAAGCTATGAGCACCTTCATCTCCGGCGGCTGCAAGAACGGGAAGTCCTTCTATGCCCAGCGGATTGCGAAGGCGGGCGGATTGCCGCTCTACTACATCGCCACGATGATCCCCCACGATTCGGAGGATGATGCCCGAATATTGCGTCATCAAAAGGAGCGCGAGGGCTGGGGCTTTGAGACGCTGGAATGTGGGGCCGACATACTTTCCTGCCTGGAAAAGGCTGACCCGGCGGGGTTCTTTCTGCTGGACAGCGTGACGGCGCTGCTGTCCAATGAGATGTTCACCGCCGAGAGGATGAACCCGGATGCGCCGGGGAAGATTGCCGGGGAGCTGGTGGAGTTTGTCAAACGCGCGCCCAGGACGGTGCTGGTTTCGGACTACATCTATTCCGACGCAAATCTCTACGACGAATGGACGGAGGCCTACCGCCGGGGGCTGGCCCGCATCGACAGGGCGCTGGCCCGTGCCTGTGACGATGTTTTGGAGGTCGTCCACGGGCAGGTCATCGTCCACAAGGGGAGGGTGCCGCTGTGAAGCTCATCAAGGCGTTTTTCATGTGCCTGGGCATGTTCACGTCCATCCCGTGCCCCTGGCGGCCCTGGGACGAGGATGCCCGGGACTGGATGCTGGTGACGCTGCCGCTGGTGGGTCTGGTGATCGGGCTGCTGTGGGCGGGGATCGGATGGGTGACCGAGGAAGTCATGCCCTATATCCTGCCGGCGACGATCGCCGCGCTGCCCTGGCTGCTGACGGGCTTCATCCATCTGGACGGCTACATGGACACCTGCGACGCCATGCTCTCCTGGCGTCCGCTGGAAAAGCGGCTGGAGATATTGAAGGACAGCCACACCGGGGCCTTCGCCGTGGTGGGGCTGGGCCTGCTGTTTTTGTTCAGCTATGACGCGGCGGCGGGAACCCTGTGGTATGATCACTTCGGCCCGCTGCTCTTCATCCCCGTCGTCTCCCGCTGCGGCTCGGCCTTTTCGGTGCTGACATTAAAACCCATCGGGCACAGCCAGTATGCCGAGATGAAAAGTCAGATGCCCCAGCGGCTGACCGTGGTCGCCATCTGGCTGGTGGCTGTGGTCGTCTGCGCCCTGTGGCTGGGAATGCCCGCCATCGCGCTGCTGATCGAGACGGCGGCCTATGTGCTGGCCATGACCTGGGTCTATCGGACGCTGAAGGGCGTCTCCGGCGACGTGGCGGGCTTCGCGCTGTCCGTATCGGAGTGCGCCGCGCTGATCGCGCTGACGAAATTCGGAGGTTGAGGCTATGATACTGATTACCGGGGGCAGCTATCAGGGCAAACTGGATTACGCCAAGGCAAGATTTGCTTTGACGGACGATGATATTTGCATCGGAAAGATTGATTTTGATAAAAAATGCCTGGCCTATATCGACCGATACGCGCTGGAAGCCGTAAAGAGCGGTTTGGAACCCGTCGACATCTTCCGGGCGAACGTCGATGCTTTGCGCAACAAAATCATCATCACCACGGACATCTCCTCGGGCATCGTCCCCATGGACCCGGCGCTGCGGGCCTGGCGGGAGGCCTGCGGGCGGATGAACAGCTATCTGGCTTCTCAGGCCGACGAGGTCTGGCGGCTGTTTTGCGGGATACCGCAGAGGCTCAAATGATTGTTCTGTCCGGCTCTATAAACGGGGATTTGCCGGGGTGTTTGTTCGAGGCCACCTCATCCGCCCTCACGGGCACTTGACAAGGGCCTGCCGGCCCCATCTCACTGAAAACAGTCACGACGGTGCCCAAAAGCCTTCCCCTTGAGGGGAAGGTGCCCCGAAGGGGCGGATGAGGTGAACCTTCGTCTCCCCGCCAAATTCCAATTTGAAGAACCATAGAATGAAGCTATGAATACATTATATCTGATGCGCCACAGCCTCACAGAGGCCAACGAAAAACACCTCTACGGCGGCAGCACGGACAGTCCCTTGACGGAGAAGGGCGTTGCCATCGCTGACAGCCGCCGGGGCGTCATTCCCGAATGTGATTTATATGTCACCAGCGGTATGCGGCGGGCCAATGAGACGATGCTGCATATGACGGGGAAAGTGCCCGACCTTATATTGGTGGGACTTCGTGAGATGGACTTCGGGGCATTTGAGATGCGCGCCTATGATGAATTGAAGGACATCCCCGAATACATCCGCTGGATCGGGGACGAGAGCGGGGAGGTCTTCTGCCCCGGCGGAGAGCGGCGGCTCGATTTTTGGGAGCGCGTGCTGGAGGCCGGGGAAGAGGTGCTGTCGATGAATGTGGGCCGCGCCTGCGTGGTCTGCCACGGCGGGGTGATCGTCTCGCTGATGGAGGCGTGGTTCCCCGAAATCCACCGGCATTTTTACGAGTGGCAGCCGGGGGCCTGCGGCGGTTATAAAATTGAGGTGCAGGACGGGCGGCCCGCGGGCTTTCAGGAGGTTTAGAGGATGAAGATAGGACAGTTTCAAATCTACACCGGCAACGGCAAGGGCAAGACCACCGCGTCCCTGGGGCTGGCGCTGCGGGCCAGCGGGGCGGGGATGAAGGTTTACTTCTGCCAGTTCATCAAGGATCAGGAGTACAGCGAGATCAAGGCGCTGAAGCTGCTGCCCAATGTGACCGTCGAACAGTTCGGCACCGGCAAGGGCATACTGACCTACCGGGAAAAGGAAGAGGCCGACGAGGCGTGCGCCCGTGCGGGCTATGAGAAGGCGAAGGCCGCGCTGACCTCCGGGGAGTACGACGTGGTGATCTGCGACGAAATCAACTGCGCCCTGATGTGCAACCTGCTGACCGAGGCCGATCTGCTGGCCCTGGCCGACCTGCGGCCCGAGGGCACTGAGCTGATCTTCACCGGCCGCGGGGCCACCGAGGCGCTGTTGCAACGCGCCGACCTCGCCACGGAGATGCATCTCATCAAGCACTACTATCAGGAAAAGAAGCTGCCCGCGCGGGTGGGCATTGAGATGTGAAATGGATACAAAAAAACGACGCTTGCGCGTCGTTTTTTTATTCCTCCTCAAACTCCGGCACGCGGCTCTCGAAGAGGACGGTGTCGCCGTGGTCGGTGATTTCTTCCAACAATTCGGAGGCGTCGTCCATGTCGTCCACGGCGTGGAGGTTGGAGCGGGAGAAGCCGGACTGTATCAGGCCCCGGCGCATGCCCCGCTGGCTGTTGCGCGCGCCGACGAGTATGACGGTGTCGGCGCAGTCGGTCATGACGGTGCCGAGGGCGTAGTTGACCTCGGTCTCCTGACTGCCCAGGCCGTTCATGCCGGGGGTCACGACGATGCGCCGGCCCGGCATCTGCGCCAGCACGCGGACGGCCTCGAAGGCGCCGTCGGGGTCCTCGTTCAGCGTGTCGTCGATGACGTTCAGGTCGTCCACGGTGAGCTGGAGGCGGTGCTCGATGGGCTCCAGCGCCTTCATGGCCTCGACGATGTCCTCCATGGGCACCTCCAGCTTTCGCGCCATGGCGGCGGCCAGCAGTATATTGCGGACGTTGTAGCTGCCCAGGAGCGGCGTGCGGCACTGGGTCTTTTCACCGTCGCAGACGAGGGTGAAGGACGTGCCCCTGTCGGAATAGCTGATGGCCTCGGCCCGCATCCAGGCGTCGGCGCGGCGGTCCAGGCTGACGCGGCACTTGTCCTTCTTGCACATGGCGTAGAGCCGGTCGATGTAGTCGTCCCCGGTGCCGAACACCGCGAAGCCGCCCTCCTTGGGCAGGCCCTGTATCAGCTCGTATTTTGTGGAGGCGATATTTTCCAGCGAGCCGAAGGTATCCAGATGGCGGGGGCCGACGCTGGTCAGTATGCCGTATTTCGGGCGCACCAGCGTCACCAGCTCCTTGATGTCGCCCACGTGGGTCGCGCCCATCTCGGCGATGAACACCTCGTGGTCGTCGGTGAGGTCGTCATTGATGACGCGGGAGATGCCCATGGCGGTGTTGAAGCTGGCCGGGGTGGCCAGGACGTTGTACTTCTTCGCCAGCATATCCCGCAGCATGAACTTCACGTTGGTCTTGCCGAAGCTGCCGGTGATGCCGATGGTGATGAGATTGGGGTGCTTGCGGATCTTCTGCTTCGCGGATTTGAAGAACCCCGCGTTCAGTTTCTGCTCGTAGGGGTTGATGATCATGCCCGTCAGATGGACCAGATAGGGCATGGCGGCGAAGATGAAGTAGGGCGGTATGGTCAGCGCCCGCAGCAGCGCCGCGAAGAGCAGGCTGAGCGTCAGCAGCACCGCCGAAAACCGCCGGGCCCGCTGGGTCATCACGAAGGGCTTTTTCGCCGGGGCCGTGTAGTCCCGCCAGGCGATGAAGCCCGTCACCCCGGCGAACAGCAACAGCGCCAGCCAGCTCGCCACCGTCCGCCGAAATTCTTCCCCGTGGACGAACATCGACAGCAGTACCGGCATGTACAGGCTCATCAGCGCCGCCGCGAAGCCGATCACCACGTTTTCCCGGATGATGCGGTCCCGATTGCGGCCCAGCCAGTGGTCGTAGGTCGTCAGCTGGTAGCGGCCCATCTGCAATACATGGATGTAGTGGACGGACGCGGCGCAGCTCATCAGCGCCACCACCACGATCTCCACAATGTTGAATAGCATAGCGTCCTCCCTGGGATTGATAAACGGGGATTTTTCGGGGCGTTACCCGCTCTTCTGTAGGGGCGGCGTTGCGGCGCCCGCCCGACAGAACATGCCGTCTTGCAGAGGGGCGGGCGCCGAAACGGCGCCCCTACAGGGATAGTTTGTCTCCTCGATAAGCTTCAATTATATTAAACAACCCTAACGATTATAATATATGACAGTTAGACGCGGTTTATGTGGAAAAAGTTGCCTGAAACCTTTATCACTCGGTGACGAGGAAGGGATCGTTTTCCGGATGAGCCTCGGGGAGGTGTTCGAGGGCCATGATGAGGGCGTCCTCGGTGTTTTCGTAGTAGCGCTTGCGGAAGCCCACGTCGATGAAGCCGAGCTTGTGGTAGAGGCCCTGGGCGGCTTTGTTGGAGCGGCGGACCTCTAAGGTCATCCAGTTCATGCCGCTATCGGCGGCGAGCTGTATGAGGCCGCGGGTGACCATTTCGCCGTAGCCCATGCCGCGCCGGTCGCCGCGGACGGCGATGTTGGTGATGTGGCCCTCGTCCAGCACGAACCACACCCCAGCGTAGGCGATGGCGACGCCGTCCTCCCGCACCACCATGTAGCGGGCGCAGGCGTTTTCGGTGACCTCGTCATAGAAGGATTTCAGCGACCAGGGGGTCTTGAAGCACTCCACCTCGATGGCGTGGACGGCTTCCACGTCGTCCACGGTCATCAGTCCCATGGTAATCTCGCTCATTTTGCCTTTTGCTCCTCCCTCTGACGCTTCAGTGATTTGGTGTGGTCCCGCCCTGCCGCGCGCTCTCGCTCGGCCTGGGGAGCGCGGAGATAGATGGGGGTCAATTGATGGGGCGGCATCCACTCATTTTGGCGGGCTTCCGCCAGCACGCAGGCCGCGTCGGCGCGGAGATGCATCAGGTTGACCGGGGCCAGTATGGCGCGGTTACCGAGGGTTTCTTTGACTTTTGAACCGTGGACGGGCACGCCGTCGCCGACAAAGGACAGGCGGCGGCCTGAGGGGAGCATTGCCATAAAGTCAGTCAAGGGGCGGGCGTCGGGGGCGATGATTTCGGCGGGCAGGCCGTCTTTCATGTCATAGGCGGCGCAGTAGACCTGTCCCCGGCGGGCGTCCAGTATGGGGCAGCAGAGGCCGTCGAAGCCATAGAAATTCATGGCTAAGGTCTCCAGTGCGTTCACCCGCGCACAGGGCTTGCCCACCGCGTGGGCCAGTCCCTTGACAGCACAGACGCCCAGGCGCACGCCGGTGAAGGAGCCGGGGCCGGCCACGGAGACGAAGCAGTCCATGTCGGCGCAGGTGAGGTTCGACGCGGAGAGCGCCTCGTCCACGGCGGGCATGATGGTCTCCGAGTGGGTCAGGCCCTGATTCATCTCGATGAGGCAGGTCACCTTCCCGTCATCCATCACCGCGCAGCCCGCCACGGGGCCGGAGGTATCGATCGCCAGCAGCTTCATGCGTCCGCCTCCCAATCCGACAGCGCCGCCGGGTCGAAGCCCGCGACGCCGAAATTATCAATCTCAATCAAGCGAGTCTGGTCGTCCCCCGCCCGGTCCATGTGGATCTCCAGGGCCGGTTCCGGGGCCAGGTCCGCCATCTGCGGCCATTCCACGATGGCCACGCCGTCGCCGCCGATGAATTCATCCAGACCGGCGGCAAAGTATTCGTCCGGGTCGGCGATGCGATAGAGGTCGAAGTGATAGACCTTCGCGCCGCCCTTTCCCTCATAGGGCAGCAGGAGCGTAAATGTGGGGCTGGGCATGGGTCCCTCCACCCCCAGCCCCCGCGCGATGCCCCGAGCCAGCACCGATTTGCCGGCCCCGAGGTCGCCGTAGAGCAGCACCGCGTCCCCCGCCCGCAGCATGGGCGCGAGACGCCGCGCAAAGTTCATGGTATCCGCTTCCGAGCGGGTCAGATAGTGCATAGTGTCAGTCCTTTGTTTGGTTTCATCGGTAAACAGGGAATTATCGAGATGTTTGTTCGAGACCACCTCATCCGCCCTCACGGGCACCTTCCCCTCAAGGGGAAGGCAGGGGCTGGGAACGGCGGGCCTAAAAGCCTTCCCCTTGAGGGGAAGGTGGCGCGAAGCGCCGGATGAGGTGAAATCCCGTGTCCCGACAACTTCCAATTTGTCGAAGTCGTTGAATTATCCCTCGTTTTGCATCAGTCCTCCAGCCGCTGCAATGAGGCCATGGAGACGGAGGCCACGTTCAGGAAGCCCTGGTCGGAGACGCCGTTGTAGTTGAGGGACAGGAAATAGCCGTTCTCGCCCGGCGTGACGACGGACATGGTGCCGTCGTGGAAGTATATGAGGGCGTCGATGCCGTTGATCTTCGTCAGGGATGCGCCTTCATACAGCTTATCGACGACGGTCTTCAGGTCCTCCAGCGTCGCGTCCTCGCCAATGGAGGCATACTGCACCGTGATGGCATAGGACTCGTCGGCATCGGTGAACAGGTCGATCAGGCCGTCGTCCACCTGCTGCTGCGTCATGAGGGATTGGCTCATGGCATCGGGCACCCAGAAGCGGAAATTGTAATCGTCATAGGCGTAGAAGCCGCCCTCAATGCCCATCATGTTGACCAGCGGGGCAAAATCCGCCCATTCTATGCCATTGCCTTGCCCGGCGCTCTCGTTCGCCTCGTCTTCTTCCTTCACGCCAAAGGCCCCCAGCTTTGAATTGCTATAGGCCAGGGCCGTCAGGCCGTTCAACAACATCATCATCGCCAGCAGCACGAGCAACAGCTTCTTCAGTTTGGTTTTCCCCTTTTCATGGTCTGTAATGCGGAGTGTATGCGTGTTCAGTTGAGAAATCATTTGTTCATCAGTCGAGCTTCACCACGCCCTCCGGCCTTATGGCCAGCACGGTGGTGGCCTTTTCGCCGAAGACGCCGTCCATGGTCTGACGATAGGTCTCCAGCATGTCGAAGGGCACGAAGGCCAGTATGGTGCCGGCGAAGCCGCCGCCGTGGATGCGCCACGCGCCCTTGCCTTCGAGCATACGCCGGCTCATCTCCAGCGCCAGGGGCATTTCCTGGTTGTCGCTGGCGGGGACGTTGAGGTTTTGCAGCAGTTTCCAGCTGCTCTCGCCGGAACCGATGACGGCCTTGAAGAAGCCCTGGAGGTCGTCGGCCTTCAGCGCCTTCACGGCGTCCTCCACCCGGCGGGTCTCGTCCACATAGTGGAAGGCGCGGAGGATGGCGCGGTCCTTGACTTTATTTTTGAGCTTCGGCAGCGCGGACATCAGCTCCTCCGGGGTGACGTCGCAGAGCAGCTCCCGGCCCATGGCCTTCGCCACGGACTTCATCTCGGCGGGGATGGCGGCGTAATCGGCGGTGAGGTTGCCGTGGTCGCCGCCGGCGGACACCACGCACACCGCGTAGCCCTTCGCGCCGAAATCATAGGGGATGGACTCCACACTGGCCGGGCTGACGGCGAAGTCCATGGTCACCAGGCCGCCCACGGCGGAGGCCGACTGGTCCAGCAGGCCGCTGGGCTTGCCGAAGAAGGCGTTCTCGGCGAACTGGGAGATGCGGGCATTTTCCTTGGCGTCCACGGTCCAGCCGTTGTAGAGGGCGTCGAAGGCCGCCACCAGCATGACCTCGAAGGCCGCGGAGGACGACAGGCCGCTGCCCTTGAACACCGTCGAAGTGGCGCAAGCGTCGAAGCCGCCCACCTTGTAGCCGAGCTGGCTGAGCTTCGCCGCCACGCCGCGGATCAGGGCGAAGGTGGATTCCTTCTCGTCCTCGTGGACGGTGAGGTCGGCAACGTCCACCTCGAAGGGCTTGTCGTAGCCCGCCGAGTAGAGCTTCACGATGGTGTCCCCGCGGGGCGCGATGGCCGCCACCGTGTCCAGATTCACCGACGCCGCCAGCACCTTGCCGTTCTGGTGGTCGGTGTGGTTGCCCACGACCTCCGTGCGGCCCGGCGCGGAGACGAACATCTCCGGCTCCCGGCCGAACTTCTCCCGGAAGGTCTGGGCAAGGCCCTCGTAGCGCGCCGTCTGGTCCACGCCCGCGTACAGCGCGTTCATCCGCGCCGCGTTCTTCTCCAAAAGCTTCTTCACATCCATTATGGTTTACCTCCCCGCAGGTATAAATTTCTGATTCTATTTTATACCATCTCCGCCGCTTTCGCAAGAGATACGCAAAAAAAGTCCCGCTGATGCAACATATTTGCATTGACAGGGGAAGGAAAAACGGGGATAATTGTAAGTAACAGATTATTATGGGGGCTGTGCGGTAAACGGGGATTTATCGGGGTGTGCGTTCGAGTCCACCTCATCCGCCCTCACGGGCACCTTCCCCTCAAGGGGAAGGCAAGGGGTTAAGAACGGTGGCCCCAAAAGCCTTCCCCTTGAGGGGAAGGTGCCCCCGCACCGCCTCAAAAGCAAAGAGGTGTTTACATGAAACCCACCGCCACTGAGAGCATCTATCGTCTGGCTGACTTTGCCGTGGAGAAGGGGCTGGTCGCGGCCATCGACCGGACCTATACCATCAACCGCCTTCTGGAAATCATGGGCATGGACGCGCCGGAGGAGATCGACTACGTTTCCCAGCCCGCGCCGGAGACGGCCACGGCCATCCTTGAAAATCTGTGCGACCATGCCGTGGAATCCGGCATCCTCCAGGACAGCGGCGAGCGGCGCGACCTGTTTTCTGGGAAGCTGATGGGCGCGGTGACGCCCCACCCGGCGATGGTCCGGGAAAAGTTCAACCTGCTCAAGAGCAGCCTGGGGCCGAAGGAGGCTGTGAAGTGGTTCTATCAGCTCTGCCGGGATGTGGACTACATCAAGGTGGACCGCATCGCGAAGAACGCCCGGTTCTTTGCCGACTCCCCCGCGGGCAAGCTGGAGATCACCATCAATCTGTCCAAGCCTGAGAAGGACCCCCGGGACATCGCCGCCCAGCGCAGCATGAAGCAGACGGCCTATCCGAAGTGTATGCTGTGCATCGAGAATCCGGGCTACGCGGGCCGTCCCGGCTTCCCGGCGCGGCAGAACCACCGGGTCATCCCGCTGTCGCTGGCGGGCAAGCCCTGGTATTTGCAGTATTCGCCCTATCTGTATTACAACGAGCACTGCATCGTGTTCAACCATGAGCATATCCCCATGAAGATCGACCGGGGCACCTTCGAGCGGCTGTTCGACTTCGTGGAGCAGTTCCCGCACTACTTCCTGGGCTCCAACGCCGACCTGCCCATCGTAGGCGGCTCCATACTTTCCCACGACCACTTCCAGGGCGGCAACCATCGCTTCCCCATGGATGAGGCGGGGGTCCGCATCGCGCTGAAAGCCCCGGTGGCGGGTGTCAGTGCCCACGTGGCCGACTGGCCCATGACCTGCGTGGTGCTGGAGGGCGACGACCGGGCGGCGCTGGTGGAGCTGGCCGATGAGATGCTGTTAAAATGGCGCGGCTGGTCCGACCCGGCCTGCGAAATTTACGCCGAGACCGACGGCACGCCCCACAACACCATCACCCCCATCGCCCACAAGACGGAGACCGGCTACCGGCTGGCGCTGGTGCTGCGCAACAACCGCACCTCCGAGGAGAACCCGCTGGGCATCTTCCATCCCCACGCCGACCTGCACCACGTCAAGAAGGAGAACATCGGCCTGATCGAGGTCATGGGCCTGTTCATCCTCCCCGGACGCCTGCTGACCGAGCTGGACGGCCTCAAGGCATATCTCACCGGCGCGCGTTCCATCGACGACGCCCCCGCCGCGGGCGACGCGCTGGAAAAGCACTATGCGTGGGTTCAGGACATCGTCGCCCGCTGCGGCGCGTCCATGACCGCCGACGAGGCCGACGCCGTCCTCCGCGAGGAACTGGCCGTCAAGTGCGCCCGCGTCCTCTCCGATGCCGGCGTCTACAAGCAGACTCCCGAGGGCGATGCCGGGGTGGTCCGGTTCCTGGAGAGTTTGGGATACAGCGCGAAATAAGCGTTTGCTTAGAGCGATAAACAGGGATTTGTCGGGGAGTTTGTTCGAGACCACCTCATCCGCCCTCACGGGCACCTTCCCCTCAAGGGGAAGGCAAGGAGTTAAGAACGGTGGCCCCAAAAGCCTTCCCCTTGAGGGGAAGGTGCCCCCAAAAGCCTTCCCCTTGAGGGGAAGGTGCCCCGAAGGGGCGGATGAGGTGGATTCCCGCTCACCTCTGCAAATTCCAATTTATCAGCAAATCATCATTCCCTTCCGGGAAACACCTCTATCTCCCGCACATCCTGGGGGCAGTGCTCCAGCAATCCGAAGATCCATTTTTTGACGACGGTTTTGGTTTCGATCTCCCGCCATTTTTGGGCGGCGGGGGCGTTCAGCAGCCGTTCACATTCGGCATTTGTCAGCTCCGACGACATGACCTTTTCAAAGGCGTCGGCGAACCATTCCACGGCCTCATCATCAGCTTCATATTTTGTCCCCGCCAGCGTGCCCCGGCCCATGCCCTCCGCAAGCGCCATCACACTGGCCATCATGTCCTGCCGAGTTGGTTCGTCATACAGGGGAATCACCTGCCAGTGAAAGTCCGAATCCTTGACCTCCAGAAGTCCCGCCCAGCCGGGATAGGCGTGGGGCTGGCCCACGGTGATCTGCTGGAGGCCGTCCAGCTTCACGGCGGCAAAGCCGTGGTCATGACCGCAGAGGTACAGGCCGACGCCGTCCAGAACCTTCGAAAGAGCCTCCGCGCCGGGGGTCCGTGTCCAGCGTTCCTCGGGGATTATGGGGTGGTGGCCGCAGGCGACGACGGGCGTTCCCGGCGGCAGGGCGGACAGCGTTTCTTTAACCCACGCGCAGGTAGAAGGGTCTATGCCGCCCAGGGGCGCGACGTGGCCCGGCATGTCGTTGGTATCCAGCAGCAGCAGGCAGGTGCCGCCATCGGTGAGCACGGCGCAGCTCCCCGAGGCGCTGTCCCTGGCAAAGGCGCTGTTCCAGCCGTAGTCGGCATACAGGTCAATGAAATCGGAGATTTTTAGCGTAACGTCGTGGTTTCCCGGTATGATATAGCAGGGCACGTCTATAGAGCTAAGAAATTCAAGTACCTGGGCGTGTTCCTCGTCGTGGGCGTTGTTCGTGCTGTCGCCCAGCAGGAGCAGGGCGTCCACATGCGCCGACGCCGCCCGCAATGCCTCCAGTGCCGCCTGGTGTGCTTCCCCGTCCCCGGTCAGATGCAGGTCCGAGGTGACCAGAAAGGTCTCGGCCAGGCCGGTCAGGCAGAAAAGAAGAGCCAGGGAAATACAAAGCGTTCTATACACAGACACACCGCCTTTCGGGGATTCAGTTGTATAAAAGACAGGGATTTGTCGGGGCGTTTCCTGCTTTCCTGTAGGGGCGGCGTTGCGCCGCCCGTCCGGTAAAACGTGCCGTCTCACAGGAGGGCGGGCGCCGAAACGGCGCCCCTACAGGGATAGTTTGTCTCCATGACAACTTCCAATTTGTTATTTCCCCGCTCTACATACAGCATATTAAACCTATTGGATATATCGGATTTATTTTAAAAAAAACTGCGGTCGCCCGCAGTTTATTGCTCAATATCGCGTCCGATGCCCACGCGGCCCTCGGACACGTCCTCCAATGTGACGCTGTTCAGAAAGTCCATGATGACCTTTTCCAGCTCCATCCACAGCGGCAGCGTCTTGCAGCCCTCCCGCCGGGGACATTCGTTCCTGGGCGATTCCAGGCAGCTCACCGGGGCCAGCGTGCCCTCCACCGCGCCCAGAATCTCGGCCACGGTGTAGTTGCTCACCGGGCGCACCAGCATATAGCCGCCCTGATAGCCGCGCACGGCGCGCAGCATGCCGCACTGGCTCAGATGCAGCGCGATCTGCTCCAGATACTTCTTGGAAATCTCCTGCCGGACGGCGATGTCCTTGAGCGCGACGTAGCCATCCTTCTGATGCTCCGCGATGTCGAGCATCATTCTCAGGGCATACCGCCCCTTCGTAGAAATCTTCATTTCCTCAACCCCCTCCCTTATCATAACACAAATTGAACACAAATTCAAGGGTGACAATTGTTTTTGGCCCTATGGTAGCAGGGTGACGCGCACAAGTCGTTTTTTATTCTGCTTTTTTCGTTCTCCATTTCCCCAATACTTTTCAAAAAATACGTTTTTCTCCGCCCTCAGCCCCTGGTTTTGCTTGCATAATCAACAAAAAGAAGGTATACTGTTATATGGAAGACTTTATCTATTGCCCTTTGATTCCTTTTTGACGAAAAGGAGGTATTATAATGGATTGCAAATTCAACACCGAACTGGGCGTCGTAACCGTCACTGACGACGTGATCGTGCGCGTGGCGGGCTACGCGACGCTGGATTGCTACGGCATTGTGGGCATGGCCTCCAAGCGTTCCACCGACGGCTTTGTGCAGATGATGGGCAAGGAGAACCTTGGCCGCGGCGTGAAGGTGCGCGCCTCCGGAGAAAAGGTTGATATTGATCTGTTCATTATCGTGGAATACGGCATTTCGATCAGCGCGGTAGCCGCCGCCATCATCGAAACCGTGAAGTACAAGGTCGAGCATTACACCGGCATACCGGTGGGGCGCGTGAACGTCTGCGTCGAGGACATTCGCGTCTGACAGCAAACCCCTGTCGCCCGTGTTGCCATCCGCGACAGGTCACATGGAGGTTGAAATGGCTATTGCAAGAATTGATGGCATGCAGCTGAAGGAGATGTTCGCCTCCGGCGCGTCTCTCCTGGTGAACAACCGGGAGCAGGTGGATGCCCTGAATGTTTTCCCCGTGCCGGACGGCGACACGGGCACCAACATGTCGCAGACCATCACGTCCGCGATTAAAGAGATCAACGCCAAGCCCTACACCAGCGCGGCGGACGTGGCCAACGCCGCCGCCCGCGGCGCGCTTCGAGGCGCCCGGGGCAACTCTGGCGTCATACTCAGCCAGATCCTGCGCGGTTTCGGCAAGGCAGCGGCGGGTCACGAGGAGATCGACTGCGAGCTGTTCGCCCAGATGCTTCGCCAGGGCGCGAACACCGCCTACAAGGCCGTCATGAAGCCCAAGGAGGGCACCATACTGACGGTCATCCGCGTCATCGCCGAGGAGGCCGAGGAAGCACGGGACAAGCGGGACGACATCGTGGACCTGTTCAAGCTGGTGCTGAACGTGGGCGACGCCATACTGAAGCGCACCCCGGAGATGCTGCCCGTGCTGAAGCAGGCTGGCGTGGTGGATTCCGGCGGCATGGGCCTGATGGTGGTCCTGCGCGGCATGTATGCCGCCCTCACCGGGGAGCCGGTGGACGCCATCGTCACCGAGTCCGCCGAGGGCAAGCCCGGCATGCCCGGCGAATTTGTGGACGACCATGAGGCCATCGAGGAGATCAAATTCGGCTACTGCACCGAGTTCATCGTCTCCCATCCTCGTCCGGACATGAAGGAGAGCGAGGTCGCCCGCCTGCGCCGCCGCCTGGAGCGCATCGGCGATTGCGTGCTGGTCATCGCGGACATGAACGTGGTGAAGGTCCACGTCCACACCAATGAGCCGGGCAAGGCGCTGCAATACGCGCTGGAGCTGGGCGAGCTGGACAGCATCAAGATTGACAACATGTTCGAGGAGCGCCGCGAACGCGACGCGAAGCTGGCGGAGGAAGCCGCCGCCAAGGCCGCCGAGCAGAAGGAATACGGCATCGTGGCCGTGGCCCTGGGCCAGGGACTTGTGGATATATTCAAGAACCTCAACGTGGATCAGGTGGTGGACGGCGGCCAGACCATGAACCCGTCCATACAGGACCTGGCTCAGGCTTGCGACGCCACCAACGCCCGAAACGTCATCATACTGCCCAACAACACCAACATCATCCTCGCCGCCCAGCAGGCCACGGAGCTGACCGAGCGCAACGTCATCGTGCTGCCCACCAAGTCCGTGCCCATGGGCATCTCCGCCGCCCTGGCCTTCGATCCCAACCTCAGCCCCGAGGAGAACGAAGCCGCCATGAAGGAGGCCGCCGAGCTGGTCCACACCGCCTCCATCACCTACGCCGTCCGCGATACCAACTACGACGGCCAGGAGATCCACGAGCACGACATCATGGGCATGCTGGACAACAAGCTCAACGTGCTGGGACAGGACCTCGATCAGGTCTGTATGGACATCACCGACCACATGGTGAACGAGGATTCCGGCCTCATCACCGTCTACTACGGCCAGGACATCGCCGAGCCCGACGCCCAGGCCCTCTGCGACCGCCTCGCCGAAACCTACCCCGATTGCGACGTGGAGCTCCAGAACGGCGGTCAGCCCCTCTATTATTACCTCATCGCCGTGGAATAAAGGGAGCCGTTACCCGTTGCCAATCGACAGCATAAACAGCAAAAGCCCCGGTTCCGAAAATGGAACCGGGGTCTTGTTATACCTCGATGATGTGAAACGCCGCCGCCCTGCCGAGCCGGTTCATCACCGCCAGCCCAACGCCGTCCGTGGGCACGGCCTCGGAGAACAGCACCTCCGCGCCGAGGGTGTCGGCATCCCGCAAAGCGTTGAACAATGCGTGGGCCATGCCCGCCGCGTCGCCGCCGAGGGACAATGCACGGCGGGAACCGTAGGCGGGAAGGTGGGGCTCCAGCGCCAGAATCAGGGGATTCTGTCCCTCGGCCACCGCCGCGTCGTACATCTCAATGATTCTTGCTTTGACTTCCGCCTGCTCGCCCTGCACGATGGTGAGCTGTCCCTTCGGCGCGTAATGGCGGTACTTCATGCCGGGGGAGCGGGGCTTTTCCCCTTCCTTTAGTGGACGCATGACGGCATCGTCCACCCGCACGCCGCCGCAGATTTCGGCGATGCGCTCCGGGGTCACGCCGCCGGGGCGGAGGATGCGGGGAAGGTCGCCGGTCATGTCGATGACCGTGGATTCCAGCCCCACCTCGCAGGGCCCGCCGTCCAGTATCAGCGGGATGCGCCCGTCCATGTCCTCCATGACGTGGGCGGCGGTGGTGGGGGAGGGCCGACCGGAACGGTTGGCGCTGGGCGCGGCGATGGGCCGCCGGGCCGCGTCGATGAGCGCCCGTGCCGCGGGGTGAGCGGGATAGCGTATGGCCACCGTGTCCAGCCCCGCCGTCACCGCCATGGGCACGGCGTCGGATTTCGGAAAGATCAGCGTCATCGGCCCCGGCCAGCAGGCGTCCATCAGCCGCTTCGCCATATCCGACGGCTCCCCGTCGATCAGCGGCGCAAGCTGACGGATATCGCTGATGTGTACGATCAGCGGGTTGTCACCCGGCCGTCCCTTCGCCTCGAATATCGAGCGCACCGCGCCATCGTCCAGCGCGTTGGCCCCCAGGCCGTACACCGTCTCCGTGGGGAACGCCACCAGAGCCCCCGCCCGTATCAATTCCCCCGCCCGCGCCAGCGTCTCCGGCGTGACGGGCAGCAATTCCGTCCGCAAATGCAAGAACTCCTTACAGTATTTTCTCCATGCTCACCCGGTAAGGCGTGAGCCCCATCTTCTCATAAAACCGCATCGCGCCGGGATTGCAGGTCCAGACGTTCAGGGTGACGTTGTAGCAGCCGAGCTTCTTGGCGTATTGCAGGATGTGTTCATAGAGGGCCTGGCCTACATGCTGTCCGCGTGAATTTTCGTCCACACAGATGTCGTCGATGTAGAGGGTCTCCCGCTCCGTCATCAATTGGCCGCCGTAGCGCTCCTTTACGCAGAAGCCGTGGCCCAGCACCGCGCCGCCCTCATCCACGCAGACGAATACGGGGGTGTCGTCGTTCTGCAAGATCTGTTCCAGCTCCGCCTCGGTGTACTTGGTGGTCGGTCCCTTGAACAGGTCGGGCCGGCCGTTGTGGTGCACCATGTTCACCTGCACCAGCAGATTCATGATGGCGGGAATGTCGCGCCCCTCGGCGCGTCTGACGGTGGGCATAGTGTATCGCTCCTTGTCACGGGTAGGGGGTTAAACAGGGAATTATCGGGGAGTTACCCGTTCTCCTGTAGGGGCGGCGTTGCGCCGCCCGCCCGATAGAACGCGACGTCTCGCAAGAGGCGGGCGCCGAAACGGCGCCCCTACAGGGTTGGTCTGACGCCCCGATAAACTTCAATTTACCGAACCAACTGAAAACTATTGTTCCTTCAGCAGCGCCGTCTGTTCGGCCAGGGTGAGGGCGTCGATGATCTCGTCCAGATGGCCCTCCATGATCTCGTCGATCTTGTAGAGGGTCAGGCCGATGCGGTGGTCGGTGACGCGGCCCTGGGGGAAGTTGTAGGTGCGTATGCGCTCGGAGCGGTCGCCGGTGCCCACCTGGGTGCGGCGGCGGTCGGCGTACTCGCCCTCCTGCTGGGAGCGCTGGAGATCGTAGAGGCGGGATTTGAGCACCTGCATGGCCTTTTCCCGGTTCTGGATCTGGCTGCGCTGGTCCTGGGAGGTGACCACCAGGCCGGTGGGGATGTGGGTGATGCGCACGGCGGAGTCGGTGCGGTTGACGTGCTGGCCGCCCGCGCCGGAAGCCCGGTAGGTGTCGATGCGCAGGTCGTTCGGGTTGATGTCCACCTCCACGTCCTCCGCCTCGGGCAGCACGGCCACGGTGGCGGTGGAGGTGTGGATGCGGCCGGAGGATTCCGTCACCGGCACGCGCTGGACGCGATGGACCCCGGATTCGTATTTCAGCTTCTGGAACACGTTCTTTCCGGAGATCAGCACCACGCTCTCCTTCACGCCGCCCAGCTCGGTGGAGCCGTCCTCGATGAGCTCGGTCCTCCAGCCCTGGCTGTCGGCGTAGTGGCTGTACATGCGCAGTAGCTGGGCCGCGAACAGCCCCGCCTCGTCGCCGCCGGCCCCGGCGCGGACCTCTAAGACCGCGTTGCGGTGATCGTCCGGGTCCTTGGGCAGCAGGGCGATGCGGGCCGCCTGGGTCTGTCTTTCCAGCTCGGCCTCCAGCTCCGGCAGCTCCTCCCTCGCCAGCTCCGCCATGTCCGGGTCCTCCAGCATTTCGCGGGTGCCCTCGATGTCGTTCAACAGCTTGCGGTAGGCCACGGCGATGTCGTTCAGCTCCGACAGCTCGCTGTGCTCCCGCATCAGCTTCTGAAACAGCGCCGTGTCCGCGATGACCTCCGGCAGCGTGATCCGTATGGAAAGCTCCTCAAAGCGCCCCTCCACCGCCTCCAATTGGCGGGCTATGCGCTCCTGTTCGTTGAAAGTGGGATTGGACTGCATTTGATCGCTCCTTCTTGACGGGTTATGCTGCGGGACAAATTGGAAGTTGTAGGGGTGAGCGGGTAAGCCACCTCATCCGCCCCTTCGGGGCACCTTCCCCTCAAGGAGAAGGCTTTTGGGCACCGTCGTTCTCACCCCTTGCCTTCCCCTTGAGGGGAAGGTGCCCGTGAGGGCGGATGAGGTGGATTCGAATGACATCTCGACAAATCCCTGTTCATCAACTTACCCCTTATTCCTTCGCCTTCGCCCAGACCACGCGCTCGATGCCGTTGAGGTCCTTGACGATGCCGGTTTCGGCGCAGTTGATGTTGATTTTGAGCAGGGCCTGCACAGCCTCGGCCTCGCCGATGCCGACCTCGAGGTACACCGCCCCGCCGGGGTTCAGGTGGCGCGGGGCCTCCTGGGCGATGCGGCGGTAGACGTCCAGGCCGTCCCGACCGCCGTCCAGCGCCAGCATGGGTTCGTGCTGGACTTCACGCTGCAAGTCGGCCAGGTCGGGATGCGGGATGTAGGGCGGGTTGGAGACGATCAGGTCGAAGCGCTGCCTTCCCACGGCACGGAACAGGTCGCCGTGGCGGATGTCCACGTCGAGGCCCAGCTTCGCGGCGTTGAGGCGGGCGACCTCCAATGCCTCCCGGCTCACGTCCGTCAGCGTCATGTTTGCCAGCGGGGCCAGGCTCTTGAGGCTCAGGCCGACGCAGCCGGAGCCGGTACAAAGGTCCAGCGCCTCCGCCTCGCCTATCCGGGACAGGGCGATCAGCGCATGCTCCACCAGCGTCTCCGTGTCCTGCCGTGGGATCAGCACCCGCTTGTCCACGTGGAACTTGAGGCCCATGAAGTCCGCCTCTTCCAGGATATATTGCACCGGTTCCCCGGCGGCGCGGCGGGCCAGCATGGCGTTCAGCCGGTCCAGTTGGACGGGCGTCACTTCGCGGTCGCCCTCGAATTTCAGGTCGAACTGGGTCATGCCCAGCACGTCCTCCGCCATCCACCGGGCGTCGATTTCCGGGTCGGGACAGCCGGTCTCCACAAGGACCGCCTTTGCGTGCCGGAGCCAGTCAGTAATGTGCATGGTATAACAACTCACAATCAAAAGAATTGAAAATTGATAATTGAAAATTGACAATTGACAATTGTCTCGGCTTTGAAGGGTCAAAGTTCCTCTTCACATCCCAAGGACAGTGTTTTGCGGTCTGCTTTGCCGTTCCTTTAATTTTCAATTTTCAATTCTAAATTTTCAATTTATAAATCGTTTTCCCTCGCTGCGTTGAAGGCGCAGAGGGCGACCTCCACCATCTGGTCGTTGGGCTCCCGGACGAACAGGCGCTCCAGGCCGCGATAGGGGGCCAGCAGGGCGCTCAGCGGGTGGGTGAGCTTGAGGCGCTCCAGGGCCTGTATGGGCTCGTTGACGATGCCCGCCACGGCGAACACCGTCAGCACCCGCACCAGCAGCTGCACCGGCAGGGTGAACGTGCGAATGCAGGCGAAGGCGATGAGGGACAGGGCCAGCACCACCATCAGGAAGGCGGTGTCGGAGCGGTGGTAGATGGGCTCGGCGTCCACAGCCTCGTCCAGCGTGGGCTCGCGGCGGCGGTCCTCATAGGCGTTGAGCACCTTGTTGATGGCTCCGCGATACATGCACAGCCGCTTCACGATCCGCAGCCGACCGCACAGGAACAGCGCCAGCCACGTGCCGAGGATGCGAACGGCGCACATCACGCCGTTGGTCCACTGCCGGGTGAGGCTGAGTCCGGGCAGCAAAAACCGCTCCACAGCCAGGGGCAGGCCCCAGATGAGGCCCAGCAGCAGTATGGGTATGGCCAGACCGCTTATAAAGCCCACGAGGCTCTCCGGATGGAACTGGAACATGTCCGCCGTGCCCCGCTCCAGCCGGTTGCCCTTGCTGACGCGCTGGGGATAGAGCTCGGCGGATTCCGAGATGCCGTCCACCAGACCAAAGGTTGAGAGCACCAGCCGCTGCATACCCCTGACGAAGGGCGTGCGGCTCATGGCCTGCCGGAGGGGACGGCGCTCCCGGCGGATGCGCAGGGCGATGTCCTTTTCCTCCCGGCGCACCGCGAAGGCCGTGGCGCTGCCCACGGTGAACCGCGCCCCCTCCGCCACCGGCGCGCAGTGGATCGGCGTTTTGAGATGCTTGGACATGGGATTTCCCCCTGTTGATTGGAAATCAATATAATAAAACAGCCCGGCGCGCTTAACGCGGGGCTGTGCGTGGCGCAGATGGAATGAACGTCAAAAGCATCGACGAAGGCAGCCTTCGCCGATGCTTTATCAGACTACATGCCGTAGCGCTTCTTGAAGCGATCCACACGTCCGCCGGTATCAACCAGCTTCTGCTTGCCGGTGTAGAAAGGATGGCACTTGGAGCAGATATCAACGCGCATCTCCTTCTTCACGGAACCGGTCTCGAAGGTCTCGCCGCAGACGCAGCGCACGACCGCCTTGCCGTACTTCGGATGGATGTTTTCCTTCATGGTTTTCACCTCGCAAAATTGGACTGTCGAATCTCAGGCGTACCCGGCATCCAACGAATCAGACAGCTACGATTATACCATATGCCGCGGCCGGCGGCAATGGGTTGGCTGAATTTTTACAATTATCACTTTGGGAGTTCACGGTAAATTGGAATTTGTCGGGGAGACGAAACAACCCTGTAGGGGCGCCGTTTCGGCGCCCGTCACCCTGCGAAACTGCATGTTCTATCGGATACTGGAATCCCCGAAATGTCCGCCTGTCTGGACAGACACAGTGTTTTGTGTTATCATCTTTGCGAGAAAGGGGCACAATCGTTCGACAAAATGTGACCACTTTTATACGGAAATATGCTGAAAATACTCTCAGTTGCATAAAATGTGATGTATGCGCATGTATATTCGCTGTATATATTCATTTGTTTTCACAAATGAACGCAGGAAAAACGCGAAAATTGTCGTATAATTATTTACATATTCAGTGAATATACAATGGTGGGAACGCATATCATAGTATCACAGGAAAAACGTCCGGGAGGAATGGTAACATGGAGAAAATCAAGGCGAAACTGCCTGAACTGACGGCGCTGAATCAGCGCGAGAGGGCGCTGTTATGCGTGATAGCGGGACTGGTGGTGGCGCTGATCGTCGTGACCTGTATATCCATCAATATACGGTTGAATATGCAGCAGGAATATACGGAGGTGCGCGACAAGCTGGGCGAGTCCCTCTATTCAAACCTGTATATGCTGACCCAGACCTTTGACATGACCGCCGTGCCCAACGCGGATGTGAAGAATTCCATCATCCCCCAGATGAAGAATTACTTCATCGCCGCCACCACCCTCAACGAGCAGCTTTCGAACAGCTTCGGCACCCGCTACCAGGTGCTCACCGACGCCGACATCAGCACGATACGCACCACCTTCAATGCCTACGATTCCGCCTTCCGCTCCGACGCGCCCACGGACCTGGCCCAAGCTGACATGCAGGCCTGCATACAGCGCGTCCGCGAGCTGCTGAATTCCCGCTACAGCGAGGGTATATTGAAAGCTGGTCGATGAAAAAAGCCGCCGAGGGCGGCTTTTTTCATGTGTTCCGGCAGCTCGATAAACAGGGATTTATCGAGGTAAATTGAAAATTGAAAATTGAAAATTGAGTTACCAGCTTGCAAACCCACCAACCAGTGTTGTTGTAGGGGCGGCGTTGCGCCGCCCGCCGGGTAATACGATACAATTCGCTNNNNGGCGCCGAAACGGCGCCCCTACAAGGTAGCATTTGTCGCTATTAATTTTCAATTTTCAATTATCAATTTTCAATTCGTCTCCCCGACAAATTCCAATTTGTCGAGCTTCTTTTCCCCAACCCCGCCGCATAAGCTGGCCCGAGGGGGTGTTGGGCTTGAAGGAGACGCGGGTATGGGTGCGGCGGGAGCGGCCGACGGCGCTGGCGTGGTCGATCGCGCTGGCGGTGACGATGCTGGCGGTTTACGCGCTGACCTGGACAGCGGCGCAGCCGGAGGCGTGGAGCGCGGCTGCCGCGCCGAGGGTGACGCGGGAGATCGTGCTTGAAGGGGTGGAGGGGTGGTGTGTCACGCTGGGAACCTTCCCGGACGCGAGCCGGGCCCGGGTGGAGGCGGCGGGCTGTGCGGCGCGCGGGGCAGCGGGAGGACTGTATGAAGCTGACGGTGCGTGGCAGGTGCTGGGCGCGATGTACGACAGCGAAGCCCAGGCCGGGCGCGCGGCGAAGAAGATCGGGGATGAGGATGATTTGGAGGCCGGCGTGCTGCCCATGGCGGCGGAGGAGGTGCGGCTGCGCGTCACGGCGCCACAGACGCAGATCGAGCTCATCGAGGCGGCGGATGGTCTGCTGCGAGAGCAGGTCGGGCAGTTGGGGGATCTCGCCGTCCAACTGGAAAAGGGGCGGGTCCAGCCAGAGGCTGTAAAAACCCTCTGCGCCTTGACCGCCACCGAGGCAGCGGCGATGGCGGAAAAGCTGAACGTGTTCCCCGGCGCGCCGGAGGATGCGCTGTGCGCCGCGCTGATGGAAAGACTTGAGGCGCTATCTGAGCAGTTGAACGCCGTCGCGGAAACCCGTCAGACCGCCCTCGCCGCGCTGGCAGGCATGGTCCGCCTGGCGGGGATCGATGACTTCATGGGGCTGTCGGCCATGCGCGCAGCACTGCTGGCCGGATAGCGTCAAATTTGTCCGTCCAACCGAACCGTTACCGGGGGTTCATGAAATGGTAAAGTTGGAGGGATAGTATTAGATTATATATGATAGATAAATTGGAATTTGTGGGTTGCACCCACGGGCAATAGCTGCCGCGTTTAGGTGACCGGTCCTGGGGGACCATAGGTCCGAGCCCCCCAGGACCTATGTTGCGTTCCTATTATCACGTTAGCAGCAGGTGACGTTT